>NZ_JACJFB010000003.1:208124-298060 GCF_014164325.1 Pseudoalteromonas sp. SG43-4
GTAGTGATAAAACATAACAATACTGTTTTTGTTTTTGGCTCTCATTTACTCCTCTTTTACTTCTCATTGTGCAAATAAAAGCTTTTAAAGAGCTAATTATTCACAAAGAGGTTAAGAGGCACTGCGCTTTTAGAGTAGTGATACATATTGGCTGATCTGGTTTTTCTCAGTTATTACTGATTACCTTATCTTTGTGAAAGAAATTACTTATATTTTTAATAATAATTAAAATAAATAAAAATGTACGTTTGAGGGGAGGCAATACCTAAGCAACAGCAATTAAACGCTATCGCTTAAAGTATAAATCAATCGCTTTTGTGAGGAGCTCGTCGAGTTGTTCTTCAAATTCTTCAATATTAATATCAAAGTGCTTTAAGTAAGCCCGAGCCTGAGCAAGTGATAAATTACGGCTGTTAACGCTGTATTGTCGCTCGTCTATGGTTTTATCGTAACGTGGTAAAAATACAAATTGGCCATAAAAGGGGGATTTAATATGCTTGTTTGCAAAACGACAAAAATCTTCAACATGCTCAGCACCCTTAGGTCCAAGGCAACCGGGCTCAATGCGATACATTAAGCGGATTTTTTTGTCGTCATTTATTTGCATTAATAGCCTTTATCTAAAAAACAGTACGCGTACTATTTTCCCATCTTTAATTTGGTAGCTCGAAATAAGTTCTGAGCGTTTATCAACTACGTTTTCGTCAGTTGAACAAGTTTCTGAAAGTTCGTGATCAATCACAATATCACCGTGCACTATGCGCTTAATTGGTGATGAGTGAATACACTTTAACTTTTTAAACATTAGCCCATAACGTTCTATTAGTTTTTCTTTACCTTTAAATAATAGCTCATTAGGGAAAATATAAAACTCAACATCTTCGGCATATACACGAAGAAACTCTTCAATGTTACGTGCGTTATATGCTTTAACTAGCTGCTCTACCACAGCAAGTGATTCGCGCGATTGTTTAGCTTTAGTTTGCTGCTTAACTGTAAGTGCTTCTTTTGCTTGCGTTACTGCTTTTTCAGCTTCGGCTACAGCCACTGCTTTTTCTATTTTATTTTTAGGCTTTTCAGCAGGTTTAATTTGCTCGTTACCTAATACTTTTGAATCGTCTGGTTTAGTCGCATCAATTGTTGGCTTTTTAAGCTCTGGCGCTTTGTATTCAAGCGTATTTACTTTGTCGTCAGTGTTGGTTTGAGTTACTGATTGCTCAATTTCAACTTTTGGCTTTTCAACGCTTGTTTGAGCTTCAACTTGCGGCTCTTTTTGCTCAGGCTCGCTTTGCTCTGCGGCATAAGTAATTAGCGCAACGGTAGTGACTAATGAGGCTAAAATAATAGATAACGGTTTCATAACTTTCCTAAAATGAACACTAAATACGTGTAATACCAATTACATTAAATAGGCGATCTATTATAGCGTTAAAAAATAGCGCAATAACAACGCGAAAATTGTGACATATAGTTGTTCTATATGAATAACCTTTAACGCAGTTAGTGAGTTATTTAATGCAATAGAATGATCATATTTTTGATAAAATTAGTATAAGGGTGCAACATAGCAAATTTTAACGTTATCGGGTAGTTAATACCACTACTGAAGCCTACCAGTACTGCTCTACCGTGATATTGCCGGGGTTTTTACGGCGGTTACGCGTAAAGTTTTTATCGAGAAGTAGCGCGGTTGTGTCTTTTACCATTTGTGGATTTCCGCAAATCATAAATTGTGCGTTACTGGGCTTTGGGTCTAACTTTACATATTCAAACAAGCGGTTGCTCTCAATTGCGTTAGTAATTCGCCCACTTAAGCCTTGTAATGGCTCCTCTCTACTTACAACCGGAATATAGTTAAGTTGTGCTGGGTACACTCTTGATAGCTCGTTAATAAGTGCCTGATAGCTTAAGTCGTTATTAAAACGTACGCCATGCACTAAATTTATATTTTTGTATTTTTTCCATACATCGGGCTGTTGTAATATCGATAAAAAAGGCCCTATGGCAGTGCCAGTCCCTAACATCCAAAGCTGATCACTTTGTGGTATTTCATCAAGGGTAAAAAAGCCGGTTGCGTGTTGTTCTATTAATACTGTGTCGCCAGGTTGTAAGGTAGCTAAACGAGGAGAGAGCAAACCGTCAATTACGTTAATAAGATAAAACTCGAGATCGGGGTTTTCAGGGGCATTCACATATGAATAAGCCCGAGCAATACGTTTGTCGCCATCCATTATTGAAAGCTTTGTAAATTGGCCAGCTTTAAACGGCTCTACGTTTGCATTAACGGTTAAGCTAAAGAGTGTTTCGCTCCACCACGTGACATTTTTTACTGTTGCTTCAACCCAATTAGACATAGTTACCTCTTGGTTTAGCTATTAAAGTTTTAAATAATTCACTCCATCAACATTAGCATTAAGTGACAAAGACTTACAGGAGAATATGACTAGATTTAAAGCAGTGATGTGTGCAGAATTTACCAATAAAATAATGTGAATAATCAGCTCTGCGATAAGAGTCATTAATTGCATAAGGGAAAGCGAAGCTGCAGTAACTAAGAAAAATTAAGTCAAAAAACAGTGTTTTTTATTTTATCACTTACTTTAAAAGCGCTGCGTCTTATATCACCATTAGTGAACTATTTACTTGAAAAACTATTGCACTAGGAGAAGCCAAAGAGGAGCAAATGAGAAGAGCTAAGCCAGAAAACGAGTATTTTATCACCTACTTTAAAAGCGCTGCGTCTTATATCACCTTTAGTGAACTATTTACTTGAAAAACTATTGCACTAGGAGAAGCCAAAGAGGAGTAAATGAGGAGAGCCAAGCCAGAAACGAGTATTTTATCACTGACTCTAAAAGCGTAGCGCCTCTTAACCTCTTAGTGAATTATTTATTTAAGCCTTTATTAATTAATTTTATAGTTAAACTCAAATTCCAAACATAAAAAAACGGCGCTAAATTTAGCACCGTTTTTATAAGCAATAAAAAAAGAGTTTACGCTTTTTTCTCTTCACAACTTGCTAGGTATTCGTCAAACGTACCTTGGAAGTCGATTACTTTTTTATCTTTAATATCAATGATACGTGTAGCTAATGACGAAACAAACTCACGGTCATGGCTTACAAAAATAAGCGTACCTTGGAAATCTTTTAACGCATTATTAAGCGCTTCAATGGCTTCCATATCCATGTGGTTAGTTGGTTCGTCCATAACAAGCACGTTAACGTCTTGCATCATTAACTTACCAAATAACAGGCGGTTTTTTTCACCACCAGAACAGTTACGCGCTTTTTTGTTTGAATCGTCTGCTGTAAACAACAAACGGCCTAACATGCCACGAACCATTAAATCGTTGTGCTTAGCTGTACGCCATTGCGACATCCAATCAAACAACGTCAAATCGTTATCAAAATCTTTAGTGCTGTCTTGCGGGCAATAACCAAAGCTCGCATTTTCAGACCATTTAATTTCGCCTTCATTACTTTTAAGCTCGTCTACTAAACAGCGTAAAAATGTAGTTTTACCCACACCATTTTCGCCAATTACAGCAAGCTTAGCGCCAGCTTCAAGTAAAAAGTCGCCGCCGCTAAATAACGTTTCGCCATCAAAACCATGGCCAAGCTTATTAACTTCAAGCGCCTGACGATACATTTTTTTACCTTCGTCAAACGAAAGCGATGGGCTCATACGGCTTGAAGATTTAACTTCATCAAGCTTAATTTTATCCATTTTTTTAGCGCGCGAACTTGCTTGCTTAGCTTTTGAAGCGTTAGCACCAAAACGGTTAACAAAGTCTTGTAGCTCGTCAATTTCAGCGCTCTTTTTAGCATTTTCAGCTAAAAGTTGCTCGCGTTGTAAGCCCGCAGCTTCTAAAAATTTCTCATAGTTACCAGGGTAAATACGCAGCTCACCGTAATCAATATCGGCCATGTGCGTACATACCGAGTTTAAAAAGTGACGGTCATGCGAAATAATAATCATCGTACATTTACGTTTGTTAAGCTCGTTAGCAAGCCACGTAATTGTATGAATATCCAAGTTATTGGTAGGCTCATCAAGTAGCAAAATGTCAGGGTTTGCAAATAACGCCTGTGCTAAAAGCACACGTAGTTTCCAACCTGGGGCAACGTTTGCCATTAAACCGTAATGAAATTCTTTATCGATACCCGCTTCAAGCAAAATCTCTTCAGCGCGGCTTTCTGCCGTGTAACCGTCCATTTCAGCAAATACACTTTCAAGATCGGCAACTTTCATACCGTCTTCTTCGCTCATTTCTGGTAACGAGTAAATACGTTCGCGTTCTTGCTTTACTTTCCAAAGCTCCACGTCGCCCATAATTACCGCGTCTACAACGCTGTATTGCTCAAAAGCAAACTGGTCTTGGCTTAGGTTACCTACTTTTAACCCTGGAGTAATAGATACATTACCCGCACTTGGAACAAGCGCACCGCTTAAAATTTTCATGAAAGTCGACTTGCCGCAGCCGTTAGCGCCAATTAAACCGTAACGGTTACCGTTACCAAATTTAGCTGAAATGTTTTCAAACAACGGCTCTGCGCCAAACTGCATCGTAATATTTGCGGTGGAGATCAAAAAAGGTAATCCTAGATTAGTACTGACAGGAGTACGCTGCAGCAAAACGCCACAAACAAGAACCAGACAATAGGGTAAATTAGCTGGCGAATTATACAGATCAGCCACAACGAATGAAAGATAAAAGGTAGCTAATTTATAACCAAGCGAAAATAACGGCAATTCTCGGTTTTAGGTCACTATTTTTAACGTATGTAGTGTTGAATGTACTTACAGCCACAATGTAAATAATTACTAATGCCAAGCAATATTAAAGAGGGGGCGCCAAATAGCTAAGTTATTAGCTATGTTTTAATGCATAGGTTGGTAAATTGACTTTATCGCCGCCTCGTTTTTGGTAATTAACTGATTAACAGTCGTCACGTCATCAAGTGTTAGCGACTCCTTGCTTAGCATAAAATGCACATTGTTAACGTTAATCGGTGTAATAGTTTTTACCTGCGAAATTGAGGAGTGTTTTTTCACAAAGTACTGCGCAACCACGGAGTCTTCAATAACATAGTCGATTCGTTTTTTATCTAACATGCTAAATCGATTATTTGCTTGAGCAGTAAGCACGACCTGTTTTGAATATTTGGTTTTGAGTTGTTCAAGCTCATCACCAAAAAAGCTTCCTCGGTTAATACCTGCTGTAAAATCTTGACTAAAAAGATCAGCTAAGCTGGTTACATCAGGCGAGTCTTTATGTTTATAAAGATGCATAACTTCTTCGCGGTAAGGCAAACTAAAGTGCGCATGTTGAGCGCGTTGCTCTGTATAACTTGCCGCGTAGGTTATATCTACTCGACCATTTTTAAGCTCAGCTTGAACACGCGAAAAACTCGGAAAATAAGTCCATTTAATACAAAATTTTGAATCTTTAAAAATAGCCCTAACAGCATCCACTTCTGTGCCTAAAAATGTATCACCTTGTTTTACAAGATAAGGCGGCCAATTAGTTTCGTTAGTGCCCATTACCAATGTTTTAGTGCACGCAAGGGCGTTAAACTGAGTAAATAGCAGCGTTGTAAACGCTAAAAATAAAGTTTTCATTACGCTCCTACTATTCAAACAGCGCTTTTAGTGCTGTTTTGTTTTTATTTATGTGCTCATTAATTGTTGCAAGCTCAGTAACCGACACCGTTTGTTTGCTAAACATTAAATAAATATCGTCTTTATTTACATGCTCAATATTGGTTACTAATTTGATATTTGAGCCTTTTTTGCCAAAATAAGCACCCACTAACTCGTCTTCAATAGCAAAATCAATACGTTGTTTATTAAGCATTTCAAAGCGTTTACTGGTTGCACTGGTGTATTCAATCTGCTTTTTATATTTAGTTTTATATTGCTCAAACTCCTCGCCGTAGTAGCTTCCAAAGTTAGCGCCAACAATAAAGCCTTGTTTAAAAATGTCTTCGAGGTTTTTAACGCTATGCTGATTATTTTTGTTTTCGTATAAGCGCATAACCTCAGTTCGGTAGTTATCACTAAAGTGCACATATTTAGCGCGTTCATCTGTATAACTTGCAGCCCACTCCAAATCAATACGGCCGTATTTAAGCTCAATAAAAGCCCGCTTAGAATTTGGCAGTAACTTAACTTCAAAACAAAAAGGGGAGTCAGCAAATATAATGTTAAGCGCATCAACCTCCAAGCCTTGCAGCTTACCGTTAATGCCCATTACATAAGGCGGCCAAAAAGCATCGTGCGATGCCACGCTAAAGGTTCTCTCACAAGCAAATACATTAAATGGAGCCGTAAACAGCAAACATAAAAATACAGTAATTAATTTATTCATTACGCCTCATAGTTATTATTTTGCTCATTATTACAACAGTATAAACTAGCTTTTGTATTTTAGCGGCACGGGTTTGTGTGAATATGTAAAAACCATCCGTAATTATGAGAATGCCTGGTATGCAGGTGTTTATAGAAAGGTGGTTGTATTTTATATTTTATACAGCGTGTGTCACTCAGCATCAGTGCTTAATAACAACGGCGTATTAATTTAAAAATTTCTACTTATTAAGCCTATATTTAATGCGCTTGTTCCTGTAGATTAAACAAATAATGAATGTAGTATTAACAGTGTCTTAGCTGTTAAACGATTAGCCAAGGAGCGGTGAGTCTCGTGTCAAACACCACACTTACTTATTACAACCAAAATGCCAAAGCTTTTAGCGACTCAACACTTAACGTTGATATGTCGTCGCTTTATGCTGAGTTTTTACCTCACGTTGCACAACACGGTAGTATTTTAGATGCCGGTTGTGGCAGTGCGCGCGATGCCGCATTTTTTAAAGCGCAGGGTTTTACCGTGAGTGCATTTGATGCAAGCCCAGAGCTGGCAGAGTTGGCAAGCAGTTACTTACAGCAACCTGTGGCGGTTAAAACATTCCAAGGGCTTAAATGTATAAATAAATACGATGGTATTTGGTGCTGCGCTAGTTTATTGCACGTTCCAAAGGCTGAGTTACCGCAGGTGTTTTTAAACCTACAAAATGCGCTTAAACCCAATGGTGTTTTGTATGTATCGTTTAAATATGGCGATACAGAGCGTGTGCACAATGGTCGTGAATTTACCGATTTAAACGAAACTGCTTTAACGCATTTACTTAGCCATACGCAGTTAAAAGCTATTAAACAATGGCAAAGCGTTGACAGGCGGCCAGAGCGCGAAAGCGAAGTATGGCTAAATGCGCTTATAAAAGTAGTGCACGTTTTATGATTGGAGCAATGCAGCAACAGCTCGACTTTATTGCATATATTCAGCGAATGTTAGTTGAAGGTGAATTCACAGCTACTTATAAATATGCATTGTTACATGCAATTGCTGATGTGTGTGTAGAGCATAAAAATAGTAATCCCGAAGCTCCAATGGAAATTGAAATCGACACTTTGGTTGATAAGTTTATTCAACTGTATTGGAATCATTCAGTGCCATATGCATTGGGCACAACAGATATAATAACCAATGCCGAAGAAATGTTACTTAAGCAAAATAGCTTAGGCCAAGCAAAGTTCATTACCGAGATATTTAAGCTGCAAAATGCAGGTATTAAAAGTTATAACGCATTCAAAAATCATCAGCATTACAGCAAAGTAATAAGCTCATTACGGCGTACATTTATTGATGGGCCTCTTTGGCGCTTGCAGTTACTTTCGGGAAAAGAAGAGTGCTTTTTATATCCTCATACACTTTTAGGTAAAGGTAGAGAGCCAAAGCGAATTGTTTTAAATGTAGGTATTGCTCAGTGCTTTAGGCGTTTTTACGATTTGGTTGTGCATCTTAGTGTTACTGAATGGGTAGAAAAAGTACAAACAATAAAAGCGAATCAAACGTTATTGGGATCGCAAAGCCAGCTACAAGAATTTTTGTTTGGTACTAATAGAACTGCTTTAAAAGTAGTTGCGCCGCTGCTTATTGATATTCAAAAAGGGCTTTGCTTTTATTGCCAAAAGCCAATGAATCTAAAAAACGAAAAAGAAACTAAAAAAACACCAGAGATCGATCATTTTATTCCTTTTAAGCGCTACCCCAACGACTTAGCACATAACTTTGTTGCTGCGCATGCTGATTGTAATAACAATAAGCGAGACCACCTTGCAGCATTCTCTCACCGCGACCGATGGCTAGAACAAAACCTCGATACGCATAAAGCCGAAATCGCCAATAAACTCCAACCTTACTTTTATTGTGATTCAGATAAGTCACTGGCAGTCAGTAATTGGGCATATCAAGTAGCTGAATCAAGCAGTGCTAAATTATGGCTTGGCAAAAACAGTTTTGAAGAAGCAAAACCGAAAGCTGAGGTTCTTAAATTTTCAAAAGTTGTAAATAAATCAGAGCAAACAAACTTGGCGACTGAGCCGAAGGCTGATTTTAAAACTATCATTAACGCATTGAAATTGCGTTACTTCCCCAATATTAAAATAGCTTGCGGACACTTTAAAACAGGCGATAGCAGCGATGTTGAATATTTAGAAGCGCCATATGGCGCGGGTAAGCTTGATCCAAACGTACATTTTTTAGCTCGTGCATCGGGTAACTCTATGAACGGCGGTAAAAACCCAATTTACGATGGCGACTTACTATTACTTGAGCTAATAACATCCGATAAAGCAGGATCGCTACGCGGCCAAATAGTCGCGATAGAACGAGATGATATAGGCGGGGAAGGGCAGTATTTACTGCGTAAAGTTAATAAATTACCCAATGGGCAATATGAGCTAATTGCTCAAAACCTAGATTATGAGGTAATGATTGCAGATGAAAGCATGCGAACGTTCGCACGTTTTAAACAAGTGGTTGCAGAGTAGTTGTAGTCGCGATTTTACATCGCGCTTTAACTTGTAGGCGCAGAGCTTGCTCGCGCGAAAAGCGAAGCTTTTAAACTTCGGTGTAATTAATGTATAGGTGCGATTTTATATCGCGCTCATAAATTGGCGTATGAATTTAGGGATTTTAAATCCTCTATTCGAGGTTATATCGCGTTGGCGATGGCAACCAAAGGGCTGCTGCCGCCGACCGCCCTTTGGAATCCCACGGCGCACCCGAGGATCACACTGTGTCTTCAACTTACGTTAATGATGTGAACATAATCAGCGTAGATAGGCCATCCATGGCCAAGCTACGCTTTGTACAGCATCCATGCTGTAAATTACTCATCATTAACTAAGTTTCAGGTGTGATCACGGGGAATTGGAGTGTTTTGGTAGATTGGTACTCATAGCAAAATATAGATATTTTAGATTCGAAGACATTAAGGTGAAAAATGAAAATATTTAAAACTAGATATGTAATTGGTTTTCTATTATTTTCTTCAGTGTGTTGTGCACAGCAGGATACTGAAGTTAAAATCAATAAAAACGAAATTGATATAAAGACAAAGTATGAACAACT
This sequence comes from Pseudoalteromonas sp. SG43-4, assembly GCF_014164325.1. Classification (NCBI taxonomy): domain Bacteria; kingdom Pseudomonadati; phylum Pseudomonadota; class Gammaproteobacteria; order Alteromonadales; family Pseudoalteromonadaceae; genus Pseudoalteromonas; species Pseudoalteromonas sp. SG43-4. Next base: position 217,602 of record NZ_JACJFB010000003.1, read on the forward strand.
TGAAAAGCATTACAAGAGCTTAGAAACTCAACTTAAAAATTTACATCAATCTATTAATGCAATTCAAGCCAATAATACTGAAATTGCAAATCACACTAGCGGCCTAGCAATCGATTTAGTCAATAATAGGAAAAACATATCTCAAAATAAGCAGGATATTCAGCTGAATGTTTCACAAAATAGTTGGGGTAGTTTTTTACTTGCTTGTGTAGCCGTTATAGTCACTGTTTTGGGTGTCGGTATAGCATTACTGGCATTTTGGGGTTATAGAAATATAAAGACTGCATCTGTAGATGCTTCGGTAAAAGATTCAATCATGCAATCAGAGGCGGCTTTAACTTTGGCGATTGAAAATGGTGATTTTAATAATGTTATAAATTCTGCTGTTGAGAGAGCTGTATATAGAGGTATTTTGTCAACAGAAGACTTTCCTGATTACTCTGAGGATACCTAATATGAAAGTTTGTCAAGAATGGTACAGGTTAACCGATGAACAAGTTAATATTATTCTTAGTTTTCAACGTGATTTCCCGGTTAAAGTAGGTGCAATTGCTAAGGCTTTTAATATAGTCGTTAAAAGATCAACTTTAAAACCAGGGATTTCGGGGCAAATAAAAGAAGAAGATGGTGCAGTGTTAATTAAGATCAACCGACATGATTCTTTAGGTCGTCAACGCTTTACTTTAGCTCATGAAATTGCACATTTTTTACTTCATCGAGATAAATTGAAGGATGGAATAGAGGATACTATTTTGTTTAGGTCTGCTTTATCGGATAAATTAGAAGTTGAGGCGAATAGACTCGCAGCTGATATTGTGATGCCATTTTCTTTAATTGAAAGCATTGAATTTCCATCTAATACAAGATTGGAAGTTAAAACAGAATATTTGGCTAATCTTGCTGAACTATCAATACCTGCAATGGAAATACGACTAGGTAAAAAAGGGTTTTAATATGTTTACAAATTTCAAATATAAGTATTCCCCAATTTTATCTATCAGTCCATCAGAGCTTAACGCGTTGAAAGAGCTTCCAAACAAAGATAAAGATTTAATTCTGCCGATATTCCCACTAAAGTCTTGGGCGACAACTAAAGAGTTGAGTAAGACCATTGAAAAAATAGAGTCGACGATTGGAAAAAATAACTACTGGATCGCTGATATTGATTATTCAGATTTAGCCAAGAGAGATAAGGCTAAATACAGGCAGGTACATTTTGAACTTGAAGAGCTTATTGATTCAAGCAATGGTTATAGAAATTGGTGTGACTTCATAAAAGAGCATGAAAACTGCATACCTTCTGTTCAACTGAAAGATTTAAGTGGGTTTGCTTATCAATTAAATACATTAGCTTCTCTGCAAAGAGGGGTGGTCGTTATAATTAAGCCTTTCGATATAGAATCAAAAGTAACTCAAAATATTTTACCGGAGCTTGTAAATATTCAAGACTTATTTATTGTCTTGGACTTAGAACAGATCACAAAAGCGCAAGTTGATGCAAAAGAAGATATAGCTAATTATTTAAGAGTTATACAACAAGCTTTACCAAATGCATTATTAAGCGTCTCATCAACGTCTTTTCCTGATGGTTTTGGTGGTTATTATCGAAGCGTAAATACTATTTACGAACGAGCATTATACAATAAGCTAAAAATAGACTTTCCAGACTTAATATATTCTGATCGTGGAAGTACAAGAGCTACGAAAATGAGTGGTGGCGCGGGAGTCCCACCACCTAGGATCGATTATTCGTGTAAAGATGAGTGGAATTTTATTCGTATGGAGTTTAGCGATAATAATGCAAGCTTGCCTAGTGAACTCAAAAAAGAAGAAAAGAAAGAACTTTACACTTTAATTGCACAAAAGATAATGCTTGAGCCATATTGGGAGAGTGATTTAGGGCTGTGGGCTAATTACATAATAGAACTAACAAGTAAAGGAGATGACTACGGCATTAATAACGCAATGAAAGCAACGGCTGTTCGAATCAATAAACACCTACATACACAACTCCATTATGATGAAGTTGTGTATGTAGATGATACAGATGACGATTGGGTTGATTAATTAAGTGTTAAGTCAAAGAGTTCATTGACTTAATGTCATCTTTAAGAAGCTGTATATGAGAGTCGAAATCAAGCCAAAAGCTTTTAGCTCTATTAGCTTCTTCTTTTTGTACAGCTCTATCCCTGTGGTAACGACTCAAATAGCGAATGTGATTATTAGAGATACAATCATTACCAACCATTGTTAAAAAGTTACTGGATATTAGCGAGAATTTACGGTCAATCGTAGATAATACCCCTTTTCTTAAAGTGCTGTTAGGGATTGGCAATAGTGCATTTTCAAGAGAGCTACGGGAGTTGTTTGAGTCGATCTTAACTTGGGAAGCTAATTTTTTCATATCGACTACATCCATGAAATCTAAAAGCTTTGAGTTCTCAATTTTTTTATTTAACTTTCCCCTTTTGATTACTTTTATTATTGGTTTTTTTACTTCCCATAGCCCTATATTATCCGGCACTAGAATTTTCAATTTTTTAATAAATTTGGTGTCAGCAACGACAATTACCTTATCAAAATATTTTTGATAAGTACTCAATTGACCATTAAGCCTTGTTAGAGAGTCTGCTTCACTTTTAATTTCAAAAGCGATTAGTTTACCCTCATGCAAAATTGCAAGATCTACTCGTCGAGCAAAGTTTCCTATTGTTAATTCATTCATCAACAATGTTTTTGAATTAATTGCTTTTTTAGCTTTTAAACGGTTCAATATTAGTGCTTTAATATCACTCTCAAGTAACCTTTCAGAACGACTCATCTATAAACTCATACTTACAATCACATCTTAGATTTTAGCATAGATTTGATCTTTGTTGAGCTATAAATATTGCTTGTAATGAGTGATGAGGTTTATATTTCTAAGACTTCTTTTTCTAATTCAATGATAGCTAAACGACAACTCTCAAATAGTTCGTCTAATTGTGTAAAGTCAAACCCGTGTTCTGAAGCAGTTTCCTTCTTTAACTTTTGCCATTTTTTTAACTGACTTCGCCCACAATATCTAGCTATTTCATAAATAGCATCATCTATATGCTGATTACTTTCTTTTGCTACACGGCTCAACATTATTTTTGCTATACGCTCAAATAAAGCTTTTTCAATATCAGTTGGTAACCCCGTATTTGGTATGGCAAGGTTCGTTATTTGAGTCTTTGAAGTTTCAAATAGTTTTAAAAAATTGTCTCTCCCTCGGATTTTAAAAGCTAGGATTGGATTATCTTCGGCTAAGTCAGTTAATTTATCATTGAGTGCAGGTATTACGCTGTCAGTAAGGCTTTCTTCTATAGATGCTAGTTGCTCTGAAAGTTGCTTTTCTATAGATCGAAGATCAAAATTATCTATAGAGATACTTGATTCTTCAGGGGTAAATGAACTAAGTTTTTTGGCTGCATAATCGCAGTACTCTTTAGCAACTTCATCAATAGGTAAAGTTTTTAACTTAATAGCATGACGAACTTCTAGTAATAGGAATAATACTTTTTTTGCATTTCTTTTATCATCTCTTCGAGAGCGGTAAAAGAAAGCGAATGCACCTGTAGATGTAATTATTAAGGCTGTTGCAGCTGTAATTAGAGCTGCAATAATTTTGGTGTTTTGAAAAAAATCACTCATTTACAATCCTTTAATATAAATTATCAACCAACCGCTAACTTCCCAGCCTCATGCCACATTTCACTTGGCATGGGGCTTGTTAACTTCCACGTTATATTCATCGGTTGACTGCCGTTGTGGCTTTGGTATTTAACCTCGCCGTAGTTTACAAACCCCATGGTTCTGCCGTTTTCGTCTTTACCTTGTTCGCGCACAAATAACAGGATGGTTTTGTCTGTTTGCTGGTGCTGAATATAACTAAGGCCGCGGCCGTGTTCTGGGCGGGCGCTGTTTTGCGTTTGCCAGTGGAACAGGGAGGGGCTGATTGCGTAGTCGTGATACAGCGTTGTGGGGGAGTAGGTTTTTTCACACTTATTAAGTGTTACAAATAACAGCTCTAGGTTTTGATTTTTAAATTCTAAAACACCTTCGCGGGCGGTCGATTTTTTATCAAACGAGTGCGCGCCAAAAGCTGCTAGTATTTGCTGGCGAGTGTAGCGGCTGTGTAATTTTATTGCGTGGTTTGGTAGGCACGCTAAATCGCTTTCTTGCTGGTGAATCCTGTTTATTAATAGCGTAATTACTTGGGCAAGTTCTTGTTGTAGCTCTTTGTGTTTGAGGGCTTGTAAGCTTTGTTCGAGCGTTTTAAAACCCAAGTTTTTACCAGTGCTATCCCAAAAGTTGTAATGCGCCATAAGCGCGTACTGTTGGTTTTGTGGTGTTGGCATAAAGCTAAAGTCGTTATTACATAAATCACGTAAAAAGCATAAGTAACTGATTGAATCGCAGCCGAGTAATTGGGTGTTTATAGCGCGGTAATACGCGGCGTAAATATCGGCTTGATTTGCGGGTATTTCATCGCCTTTAAGCCAGTGCCAGCCGCCGAGTTTTTTATCTTTTGGTTTGTATATATCTTCAAGCGTAACTTGCGGGTTTATACGTAAAAAGTTACTTAGCGTTAGCGCGTCATTAGTGTGTTGCGAATAGCTATTTATAAGTTGCTGTAAACGGCGTTTAGAGTTTATAGCTTGCTGAATATTTTTTAAAATTGTTTGTTGCGTGCGTTTTTGTAGCTCTATACGACAACCCAGCGGTAAATGCGGGAAGTTGTTTTCAATCTCGGTTTTTATTGGCTTATTACTTTTACCAATAAGCGCGCGGAACTTGCTAGCAAAGTCGTATTCAGGGCGAGCGTTGCCTACAAAGTCGAGCACGGTACAGCATTGCTTTTGGCTGTTATCGGGTAGGCGTAAACCTCGGCCGAGTTGCTGTAAAAACAGCGTTAGGCTTTCGGTTGGGCGTAAAAATAACAGGGTATCGACCTCTGGTATATCGACACCTTCGTTAAAAATATCAACCACGCAAAGTATTTGTATTTCGCCTTGGCGCAGTGCTTGCTGTTTAGCCGCACGCTCATTGGTATTTTTGCTGGTCAGTACATCAGCACTTATGCCTGCTAAGTTAAACTTTTTAGCCATAAATTCTGCGTGTTTTTGGCCTACACAAAACGCGAGTGCTTTTATTGTGTGAACATTGGTTACGATATCAGCAAGGCTCGATATAATTTTGTTAGCGCGGCTGTTCTCCCCTGTATAAAGGTTACTTAGCTCGCTTATATCGTAACGGCCACCTCGCCATTTTATTTGGCTTAGGTCGGTGTCGTCATCCAATCCAAAGTATTGAAATGGGCATAAATGGCGTTGATTTATAGCCTCTGGCAAGCGAATTTCGGCAGCTATTACGCCGCAAAAGTCATCGAGTATATTTGCGCCATCTTGTCGTTCTGGTGTAGCGGTTAAGCCAAGTAATATTGCGGGCGTAAAGTGGTTTAATATAGCGCGGTAACTTGCAGCGCTTACGTGATGTACTTCGTCTATCACTATGTAGTCGTAGTAATCATTGATTAAGTTGAGTGATTCAATTTGGCTGTTAAGCGTTTGGATTGATGCAAATAATTGATTGTAGCGCTGTGGTTTGTAATTACCTACCCACAGCTCACCAAAGTCGTTATTTTTAAGGACTCCACGGTAAGCGCTTTGCGCTTGTTTTAGTATTTCTTCACGGTGGGCTACAAACAAAAAGTGTGCGTTTGGGTTTTTATCGTAAACGGTTTTAAAGTCGAACGCTGATATTATGGTTTTACCCGTGCCGGTTGCAGCAACTACTAAGTTTTTAAAACGATTATGTACGCTGCGCTCAGCACTTAGCTTTTCTAAAATAGCGAGCTGATGCGTTTTTGGTGCTATATCAAAATAAAACTGGCTGCTTGATTGCCCAACACCGCGCTGCTCGTTAAGTGAATTGATGAGCTTTTCTTTACACTCAACAGCGCCTGTAAATAGCTCGAAGTCTTGTGATTCCCAGTAGGTTTCAAACGTGCTTTTGGTTTTAGCTATTATGTGCGGGATTTCTTGTGCGGTAATTTTTAAGTTCCACTCAAGGCCGCTGGTAAGCGCCGAATGCGATAAGTTAGACGATCCAATGTAGCCTGTGTGAAAACCCGTATTGCGCATAAACAAGTATGACTTTGCGTGTAAGCGCTCTTGCTGATTGTTATAACTTAGCTTTACTTCGGTATTTGGTAGGTTTGCTAAAAACTCAACGGCTTTAGCATCGGTCGCGCCCATATATGAGGTGGTAATAACTTTGAGTTTATTGCCGCTTTTAGTAAACGCTTCAAGCTCATTTTTAAAAATGCGCAGCCCCGTCCATTTTATAAATGAGACAAGCCAGTAAATAGTGTCGGACGATTTAATCTCGCGCTTTAGCTCGGTTTCGAGCGATATACCTGCATTAGCACCGCTAAATAACTCGCTTTGCGTGAGGCCTGTGAGTGGGAATATATCGCTTGAGTAATCTTTAAGATTGGCCGCAATCGGGTTTTGGGTATTAAACAGTGCGGTAAGTATTCGGCCTTGGCTGTCGATAAGGTTTTCGTTAATTAGCTCGTCATCACGAATATGATCTTTAAGCCAAAGTACAAGGCTATTAGCTAGGCTAATTTGTTCTTGTAGGCGCTCGTTCGAGTTAGGAATGGCATCGATTGCATGCGTTACAAGTTTACTTAAAAAGCGTGAAAGCCATGTTGCGGCTTCGGCCGTTTCAAGCTGGCGTTCGCCCACATAAAATTGATCACGATTTAAGTTTTGCTTAATTACTTGCGTAATTAACTGCTCGTAAATACCAATTTGCTGCATTAAAACCACTCCCTGTTTGCGAGTGGTTAGTTTACTAAAATGCGGTACAGCTACAAGTATTAATCGACTAAGTTACTAGTAATTAAGTACAAACGTGTGAGTTAAGTATTAGCCGATAGAACAATTAAAGGATGGTGCTAAGAAACCATCCCCTTCAACTTCGCCTTAGAACACATAATTAATGAGTAATTACCTCACATGGATGTGAGAAAAGCGATGCTTGCACATGGATGTGCTTTCATCGCGTTTACGTTCATATTAATTTTATGTTTAAGGATAAGTGAAATTGAGGGGCGCCGTGTGATTCCAAAGAGAGACCGGCGCTTGTCTTTCTTTGGTTGCCATCGCCAATGCGATATTTGTAAATTATTTTAAAAGCTACGCTTTTCGCGCGAGCAAGCTGAGCGCCTACAGGTGTTTGGGTGAGCTTTGTAGCGTGAGTTTGAATAATGCGACATGTACCTGTTTTTAATGTATAAAGTAAACATTGTGATTATAGGAACTCATCATGGATGATTTATTAAACCAAGGTTTAAGCCTTTTATTTGTTATTGGTAGTGTTTATTCACTATTAGGTGTTTTGTTTATCAAAATATGGCTTCATCAGAAGAATGCAAAACTACCTGTAGATCGTAAAAAGCTTAAACGTGTTGCAGCGCAGACACTTAATGAACAAGTTAATGATAAAGTTTTAGATGTAATAGGCTTAGTCTTTTTGTCTGCTTTGATAGTCACCATGCCTTTTGCTTTGAAAGGAATTGCTGAAATGTTTGCCAGCGGCAAGCTCAATTACTTTTTAATTATCGTGATTGCATTGGGGCTAACGTATGTGGCACGAAAGCTTTGGGTTAAATCTAACGACTTAATAAAGCTAAAACTAGGACGTGATGCAGAATTGGCAGTTGCTTCAGAACTTATAGAATTACAGTCACACGGTTACCAGGTATTTCATGATATACAAGCAGATGGTTTTAATATTGACCATTTAGTTGTTGGGCCAAATGGGATATTTGCTATTGAAACCAAAGGCAGACATAAACGAATAAAAGACGATACAAATTACAAAGTTAAATTTGAAAATAATCATTTAGCATTTCCTTCTTGGTTTGAAAGCAAGCCATTAGAGCAAGCTCAAAATCAAGCTAATTGGGTGAATAAATGGCTGCAAGAGGCAACGGGTTTTAATACTCCGGTTTTACCTGTTTTATGCTTTCCTGGTTGGTTTGTGGAACTAAAGCAGAGACCAATCTTTCCAATCATTTCTCATAAACAAATAGTTAAAACGATCCTTTCAATGCGACAAGTTAGCTTAAATCAAGAGCAGCAGCGTGCTATTTGCTATCAAGTGGTGCAGCGAGCCTTAAACGATAGTAAGGCAATTTAAAAGCTTCGCTTTTCGCGCGAGCAAGCTGAGCGCCTACAGGTGTTTAGCTTGGCCTAATTTAAAAGCCAAAGCGCGATGTAAAATCGCACCTACGCTTTTGTTGAGTGTGGTGGTTTAATTATTGTAGGTGAGGTTTTATACCTCGCGGGTGCTTTTTAAAAACCAAGACACAAGGTGAACTCCCACCCATAGCTTTAATTTTGCTTTTTGGATTAGTAATGTTGATGTGTTTTTTCACATTTATAGGTACACTATTTTAAAGTTTTAATTCAGGGAATGAATAATGATTAAATGGATTTTACTGGTATTTATTAGCGTATTTACAACTTTTCCTCAAGCTGGTGAGGCTTACACACAAGCCCAATGCGATAGCATTAAAAAGCAGCGCGAAACTATTCGCTCTCAATTTAGAAGTGGCTACAGTAATAAAGAAGGTGAGCGTTTAACTGCGCGCGATAAAGCGCTATTTACCTTACTTGCTAACCACTGCAGTAAGCCTAAAAAGAGTGGTAGCGCTTATCAGGCTACTTCTTCTACCACAACTCGTTCGCCTAATAGCAATTGGTTACTCAATCAAAAAGTATCAAACATGTCTTTGCACAGCGATAGCTATAAAGATGCTGCTAAGCTTGATGCTTGGTCAAAATTTTATAAATTGCCTAAACGTTGCCGTAAAAAAGGGATGAAGTCGGTCGATTTTGTATGGTGTAGCGAGTATCGGGGTAAGCAAAAAGAGTTGTTTGAAGCACAGTGGCAAGGGCGCCCATAAATATGTTCAAAACAAAATTACGTGTGGTGTTTGTATTTTTTGTGCTGCTAATTGCATCGGCGCTCATTGCTAATCATTTTACTGAGCGGGTATTTAATTATCATGATCCTATAGGCGAGGTTAAACGAATTTATAATAGTTTATCGTCGCAGGTAACTACTGAACCGTTAGCAACTAAACAGCTCAAAAATGTAAGCACGGCTACTTTACAAAGTGTATCAGTACCTGCCGATAATCACTTATCGCAAGCTAACAATACGCGCTGCGTGGATGTGTCGTTGGGTAAGGTTAAATATAAACGCAATGGCGATATATTTACGTGGACAGACAGTGACGGCGTTCCGCATTTTAGTGATAAAAAACCGGATTTTGCGGTAGCAACTTACGATACAGGTTTTATTGAACCGTTAGATTACTTTGACCTCTCTTTAAATACGCCTAATTTACCTTCGTCATTTAACCAAGAGTTACGCATAAAACTCAATACTGTATTTAAAGTATATGGACAGATTATTGGCGTGCATGCACTTAAAAAGGTAAAGCTGAATTTAACGGTATTGCCTACACGCCGCGCTTATGAGGCCGCAATTAGGCAACGCAGTGCTGACCCGACAAACACTGCGGGTATGTATTTTCACGCGAGTAATTCTGCTTTTATTCATTATGATGATGCACACAGTGCAATGCGAACTGCCGTACATGAGGCAGTGCACGCCATTAATAAAACTGTGTTAGGTTACACACCAAGATGGTTAAATGAAGGGTTTGCGGAGTACTTTGAACTTACAAAAAATAATATGCAAACAGCTATTGTTGAGCCGAATAGTTCATGGACGAAAAATAACAATATTACTAAAAGTGTATTTTTAATTGATTCGTTAGTGGGTTTAGATGACTCGTGGAAAGGAGGTGATACCAGTAAGCTGTACGCAAGCAGTTGGGCTGCAATTTACTTTTTAATGGATACTCAAGCAGGGCGATCGTTACTTAAGAATATAATGCTTGCTGAGCAAGAATCCCTCTGTAATAAGCTATCTGAAAAGCAATTAAAAACGATGATGTATAAGCAATTTCCTAATCTTAATCGTGAATATTCTCAGAGGTTAAAAAAGCCTTTAAAAGCGCATATATTTTAAATAAGGTAAAAATTTAAAAGCTACGCTTTTCGCGCGAGCAAGCTGAGCGCCTACAGGTGTTTAGCTTGGCTATTAAGCTCAAAATGTCATTAACTTCCCATAAGTAACTTATGTTTTACTTATGGGGTTGTGGTTTTATTTTACTCTCTATAAATAAAGTAAAGTTTACTTATAGGAGGTAAATATACGTTCAAACTTAAAAGTAAGTTATATTTGACTTTTGGGTGGGCTACCCTAAAATAAATTGTATAAGTAAACTATAGTTGACCTTTAATGAGTGAATTACCAGCAAAAAAAACACTTGGAAGAGTTGTTAAGCGCACTGAAATGCCTGATCTATCAAAGCCGTTTTCGTCGGTGCGACTCGCTAAAGCGATTACTTCAAAGCGAACAGGCATGAAGCTTACGCTGGTTGATGTATCGCAAGCACTTAATATTTCAAAGCCTACGCTGATAAAAATAGAAAAAGGTGATGTGAATGTGCAGTTTTTTAATGTACTCAAAGTGATGGAATACTTGGGGCTGTCGTTTAGCCTTGTCAGTGATGACGAGTCGCACCACAATAACAATAATAAGGATGAGGTGAGCGATGAGCAGTGGTATTAAAAAAAATAGCTTAGATGTATTTATTGGGCATACGCAGAAGATAGGTGCGATAGCCCTTGATATAGGCTCTGAAAATGAAATTGCATTTACCTATGAGCCTGAGTGGATTAATAAGGGTTTTGCTATTTCACCACACTTACCGCTCAATGGTGATTTTGACTCACGTGATGTGCGTAATTATTTACAAAACTTATTACCCGAGGGCAAAGGTCTTGATGAGATTATAAGTAGTACTACTATCTCTAAAAATAATACGTTTGGTTTGATTAAAGTAATTGGCGAGGAAACGTCAGGCGCTTTGTCGTTTAGAGCAAGTAACAGTACTTTAAAGCAAACATCTTTTCGTGAAGTAACTAGGGTCTGTTGATCTTTGCGGATTAAAATTTGTCCAAACTAGGAGCTATTTAATCGCGACGCGAGCTTTGCAACCTAGTGGGCTAAGTAAAAACCGAGCAACAAAGAGTAAATAGCTCCTAGGAAGAACCCTTTGGGCAGCGCCTGTTTGGCATTAATGCTACGTTATCGCCCATTTATGGGGAATAACCACACTGCATAGGCTCTGCCTTGCCTAAATACCAAACAGGCTGCTGCAAATTTAACCTTGAAAGAACAGCAGACCCTAGTGACGAGCTAAGCCAAAAACTTAAACGCTTTGTACAAGTTGGAGAACCAATTACTCATTGGGATGGCCGAACTCGGCTCTCTGTTGCTGGCGTTCAAGACAAACTAAACCTACTCGAAATCGATAGTAAATTAGGATTTGGTGAAGGGGAGCTATGTTCTAATAAAATTTTTAAATTTGAAACAGGTACCGCGCCTTTCATTGCAGTAAATGAACTTTTTACCATGCTTTTGGCAAAAGAGTCGGGGCTCAATGTTCCCCATGTTGAGTTGCGTACTTACGCAGATGTAAGAGTATTTGTAATAGATCGTTTTGATAGGCGCGTTACACAAGATCAAAGCCGTGTATTACGTCGTCATATTATTGATGGTTGCCAAGCCACTAATTTACCTCCTTCTTATAAATATGAGCGTCAGCATGGTGATGATGGGGATGGTATTTATATTAGAGATGGCGTTTCTTTTGCAAAACTATTTAATGTTAAAACAACGAATGTACAAGCGTATGAGGCTCAGCTTATTCGTTGGATGACATTTAATATTTTAGTACGTAATTACGATGCTCATGGCAAAAACATTAGTTTTTTTGTTGGCAAAAATGGTTTAGAGCTTACGCCGTTTTACGACTTGGTAAATATAGAGGCTATTATTGAGCAGGGAAGCATTGACCGTGATATGGGCTATTTACAGCCCAAAATATCAAGGTGTTATGCTATGTCAGTGGGTGAGTATAATTCGCAAAGTGCAGGCAATTTTACTAATGAGATTACAGCTTACATGTTAGCTGATTTTGCTGATGAATTTGCTATTTCACTACCACGGATGCAACTACTTATGAGTCAAACCGTTGACTCTGTATTAGCCGCAATTGATACTGCTAAAGTTTCTGCTGTTAAAAATAACTTGTCTACTGCTGAATTAGCACACATTGATTTGTGCATAAAAATAATTAATAAAGCTGCAAATAAGCTGAGTGAGCAAATAATACAACTACCAAATATGCATTTATTTAAATATTAGAAAATAAATACACGTATTTTGAGTGATAAATTCATATTTTGGTTGTCAGCATCAACGCGATATTTGCAAATTAAAATTAAAAGCGAGAGATAAATTCCGGCTTACAATTTAAAAGCTACGCTTTTCGCGCGAGCAAGCTTCGCGCCTACAGGTGTTGAGCTTGGCCTTATTTAAAAGCCAAAGCACGATATGAAATCGCACCTACGCTTTTGTTAAGAGTGGTGTTTACATTAATGTAGGTGAGGTTTTATACCTCGCTTAAAAATGGATTGTTTTTACCATTGAAAAGTGAATTATTGTTCTGTTTAACGCTTAAAAGTAATGAGGCAATTAACTCTGATATTCGCCTCATTGCATGAGGCAAATAAATTGTTATTCGCCTCACCATGTGAGGCGAATAGGTGTTTAGGTGAGCTTTGTAGAGTTGATTGGGGTAATGATCTAGTTACTAGAGGGCAAAGCGCGATGTAAAATCGCGCCTACAATTTAAAAGCTTCGCTTTTCGCGTGAGCAAGCTGAGCGCCTACAGGTGTTTGGGTGAGCTTTGTAGCGTTGATTGGGAGTTATGAACCAGAGTTACTAGAGGACAAAGCGCGATGTAAAATCGCACCTACGGTTTTGTTCAGTGCAGTGGTTTAATTATTGTAGGTGAGGTTTTATCTATGAATCTTTGTTTAGCTCTGTAATCGCTTTAATACTAAATGCGTGCATAGTTGTGTAGTGTTGCTTTTTAATGATTGTTTTAACGATACTTTGGTCAATATTTAAGTAATCGTGAACAAGAGCATTTCGTAAGCCTATAATTTTACGCCATGACAGTAGTTCTGCCTCGCTCAAAAAGCCCAAATTAGTAAGTTCGCTAAATGTTTGATAGGCGTTGCTACTGGTACTACTTTTGTGCTGCTTTAGCCAATGCTTTGATAAACCAATACACACCTCGGTCATTAACTGTAGTAATCGCTCTGCAGCTCGGTAGTCTCTACTATTAAGTGAATCGATTTGACTGAGTTCGTCGAGTTCTTGCATATATTCGTCAACATGGCGTGTTACTTCACTTAAATAAAGTGTAATTCCGGTATCAGTATGTTTACTCGCTATGGTTTCAAATTCGAACTGGCTATTTATACGCTGCTGCTCTTTCATCGCTCTAACACTATTATTGCTTATAATTATTTTTCCATATTCAATAACGTTGAAAGCTAAATAACTTGGAATAATATTTATATCAACAATCGAAATAAGTTGTTCATTAAGGTTAAGTGCATTACTTATTTCAAGCTCAAGCTCTTTTGGCCTAAGGCGTTTATCGAACGATTCCAGATCAAAGTTTTTAAATGCTATGGCTAAGTCAATGTCACTATGAGGCTGAGCTGTCCCTTTTGCATGGGAGCCATATAGCCAAACTACATCAATGTCGGTGTTTTGATGTAAATACTCAATTATTTTTTGTATAACTTCATTTGCCACGAAAAAGTAACCATTGATAAAAACAGTAATAATAACCTATCAGTTTTATAGTGAACATTAAAACTGATATTTGTTTTATTTAATTTAAAAGCTTCGCTTTTCGCGCGAGCAAGCTTTGCGCCTACAGGTGTTTAGGCGGGCTTTGCAGTGTTGATTGGGAGTTATGAGCCGTTACTAAAGAGCAAAGCGCGATGTAAAATCGCACCTACAATTTAAAAGCCTCGGTTTCCTCTTATTCCAGCCGCGTTACTTTCACTTTTATTTTACCGGCATTAGCGCCGTAAAAGCGGCTTAGGTCGTTTGCGAATGGGCAAAACTCGCCAGATTTATCCATTTTAATGTCGGCGCCGTTGGCTATTTCAAAAAGGTGGTCGTCGTTTTTATTTATAGCACCAATAAGTGAAAACCATTGTGCACGAGGAAATCGTCTAAATGGTTCAAGCACAGCCATGGGGATTTCTTTTACGCCAAGTTGTACGTTATCGCGGTTCCAGCCTAATGGCGTACACTTTATGCCATCGTCAAACCAGTATTGATTTGGGTATGGGGTAAAGCGGTACGTAGCGCCTTGCTCTAGCATAAGGCCGGTTGCGTTATATTGCTCTGAGGCAAATACCATTACATCTTGGCTTTGGTTAATGCTCAGCACATTCATGTTTTGATTAGCCAGTTCTATATGTTGGCTTAAACCAATAAAGCTAAGTGTGGTGTTGTCGTTATAGCTAATTTTGTAATGCAGTTTTTTAAGCGATTCTGGGCGGTAACTGGTTAGCTTATTAATGCGTTCGGCTACGCTGTAGTGCACTAAAGGCTCAAGGTTGCTGGCTTCGTCATCAATTAATACATAGCACTGCCTATCTACTAATTTAAAAAATGGGTTAAACCAAAAGTAATTTTGTTGGTGACTTAATGCGAGCGGATCGGGCGTTACGGTTACGTCATCTTGTGCTACCAAGTTGCTATCGGGGAGTAGGGTTTCGTAATCTATATCGTGGCTAGTGAGTAACGAAATATTAAGCGGTTGTTCTATTAACCACTCAAGTGCGTAGCGCAAGCAAATATCGGCTAGGCCATCGCGGTAGTAACCGCCGCCAATGTCTGAATGCGCTCCTGCAAACCATAGCTCGGTAATATTGCTTTGATGGTTCATGAGTGTGGGTTCAAACGCGCGGCGTTTTTCATCAAGGGCTACGCAGTGCAGCGCGTGAGTAATGTTGTTGGCAATGGTGTGGTTTTCAAAAATAACGTGCTCTGCGCCGCGTGTGGCTTTACTTACTTTTGATAAGCCAATAGAGGCGACGGTATCAAATACACATACGTAAACATTATCAGCAATTAAAGGCTCTAGGATTTTAGCAAAACGCCTAGCAAGTGCACCGCCTCGGCTAAAACCCGTTAGCAGTATGGCATCGCCTATTAGGTAGTGAGCTTTAAAGTCGCTTAATGCTTGATTTAAAATACTGGCTACGTCGTCACCACGAGGTGCAAGGGTTTGGTTTAAAATGCGTTTAAGGCGGCTGCCTTTAGTGCCAATACCTTGATAATAAAAACTGAGTTGGTTAGCAAAAGGAGTAATGGGGGAGTCTTCTAATTTACCGCCAAGCAGTAAATGCAATTTTAGAATGTTGGTAATATTAGAGTCTTCTTTAAAATGCTCTGAGCTAAATTGCTCTGCATCACGGGGCTCGTTTCCTGTGCCGTCAAAATTAAAAATTAGCGTTTTACCCGTCATAACCCAATTTCCTTAGTTGTTTTAAATACTCTACACAGACAATGTTAAATATTAAAGACAATATTTTGGTTAGTAACAAATACGCCAACTAATTTGTTGGCGTATTAAAAGTGCGGGTTATAGGCTATTAAAAGTATAGTGATTTAGCTGCGTGCCCTCTGCGGGTTTTAATGCGGGGTTTAACTTAATTAATTGCTCGTAAACCTCAGGATAAAACGTTTTTAATCGTGCTGCGCGAGAAAGGTGATTCGGTTCAATTTTTTCAACAAGCTGAAGGGCTAAAGGAATCATTGGGCTTAACTCCCCTTTGGTGTAGCTTTGCTCAAGCGCTAGGTCGAGTATATCTACGCCTAATTTTTCTGAATCAGCGGGTATTTTATTATCAATTAGAAATTGTACTACCTCGACAGAAGACGATACAGCTTGTACATAAACGTCGCGCCCATACGTATCGGTAATCGAAAAATCAAAACCAGCTTGTTTAAGCTTTTGCCATTGACTAAGAGGAAAACGACTTAATCTTGCTAAATCACTAGGTGGCTTAGGTTCAACTCGGCTTTGCCAGATCGTTATAAAGTCATGAGGCTCTAATAGTAGGAATGCAAAAAGTGTATCGGTTTCTGTTTGAGTTAATGGTGTACTAAGGCTGTACTCATAAGCTTTTTGGTAATCTTTTTTAGACAAATATTCGCTGAACGCGCTATGGCTTCTATCGTTTGAAAGCTGATTGCTTAGTATACTCCACCAGTAATTAACTAATACGGGGTCTTGTTCTTGTAAAATATATTCGAAGTTATTACCTTGCTCTTTTTTTATCTCTAGCACCGTATTATATGCTCGCATAGTAGAGTGTAATTGTTCAGTAGCGCTTAACTGCTGCTGTAATAGTTCACAGTTTTGTCTTTTATTATCTAGATCTTCCTTTTGTTGCTTCAAATCTACTAAAAAACGTGCAACATCAGAATCATCGGGCTCACTCACTTGTGGCAATGTGGCGTTGTCTATTTTACCAATAGGGCTAAAGTAAGCATATTGCTCAGGGTTTTCCTGCCCATTAATATAGGCGCCTTGCTGGTAAATAAAGTCACTTACAAAAGAAACGCCTTTGCCATTTAGGTCGTCATTAGCATTGCCGCTATGAGCTTTATAGCCCTGCTCTGTGAGGTAGTCCAACATTTGAGTATGCTTTGCATCTAAAGGGGCTGGCGTTAAGTTACCGCTTTTAGGCAGGCTTACTATTGCAACGTCTAAACCCGTAAATAAGCCTGGCTGATTGGTTGGTGTTACGGCTAGTTGCTGCAGTGCTTTTACAAGCGGTAAATTAAACTGGCTTACGGCAATATCAGCCATGTTATATAAAACAGAATTTTCTTCGTACAGCGGCATAGCATCCAGTGCCGGCACCTGCTTCATAAGCGCAAAAATATACTCATTAGGAATGTTGTTTTTAATCGCAGTAGCTACTTCATTTACTGTGAATTGGTTAGATGAAATTGCCTGCTCAAACTCTTTTGGCGTAAATTTATTTGCATTAAGCACAAACAATGTAGCCGGGGAAATAACCTCACTGCCTTCAAGTTTAATAAACGTTTTAGAATAAGTGGTAAATGTATCTGTGTTGTTTAATAAAGCATAAAGGGTTTCTTTTTGTACATTTTCATCAAGGGGTACACTCAGAGTAAGTCCTGGAGGGCTATGCTTATTATCTCCAAGCTGTTGAATCATTTCTTTTACTTTATCATTGGTGAAGCCTTTAATTGCCTCAATGCCTTGCCAATTAGCTAATTCGTTTAAAGAGCTAGTAATATTAAGCTGCTGTTTTTGCTCAGTAACTATGGCATCTCTTAAAAAGGCAATGTATTGACGCTTATTGATTTCTGATAGGTTTGCATACTTTAAAATCGTAGGGACCGACGTCCCTTTTTTAAGCTCACTCACAAAAAATGAAACAAGCGATTGGTTTAAATTATTTATTTTTATGTGTTGTTGCTGTGATTGATCTCTGCAAAGGCGAATATCTTTTTTTAGATCTGTGACTATTCGTAGCGGGGTGCCTTCTGCAGGCTGCTTTTTATTAACTAAGTTAGGCTCAGTGGCATTTGGTGCAGCCACGTTGGGCTGCTCTACAGAGGCTGTGTTAGGCTGGGTTTTAAATAGATATACTGCCAAAGCCGCTATAATTATAAGTCCGAGAAGTAGCTTTTTCATAACCGCCAATCCTTTGATGTTATTAAAATATTCTCACATCGTACTACTTTAGGTACGCAAAGTGCAAAAAAGCTTTAAGAGATAATACTTATTAACTCTTAAAGCTTTTTTGTGGTTTTGTGAGCGTACTTAATTTATTAGTGCAACTTCATTTTAGGGCGCACTACACGCAGCACTTTTTCGCTTATCCATAATGCAAAGGTTTTTGCGCTACCGTGTATAGCGCGTTGGTGCATACGGTATAAAGATATATACATAAAGCGGGCAATTTTACCTTCAATAAAAAAGGTATTGCTGGTTAGGTTACCCATTAAGTTACCCACGGTGCTGTAGCTCGATAAGTTAACCAACGAGCCATGGTCGCTGTATTTAAAGCCGCGTAGTGGTTGCTGCTTTAGCGTTGCGATAAGATTTTTTTCGACGCACTGCGCCATTTGATGCGCCGATTGTGCGCGTGGCGGTACTTGCTTGCCATCCGCTTGGGTAAATGCGCAGCAATCACCTAATACAAAAATGCTTTCGTCTACGGTGCTTTGTAAGAACTCGTTTACTTGAATTTGGTTGCTACGCGTCAGCTCAAAAATACCTAAGTCTTTTATAAAATCAGGTGCTTTTACGCCTGCTGCCCACACCATAATATCGGCATCAATGTGTTCTTCATCTTTGGTGATAAAGCCTTGTGCGGTGCCTTCTTTTACTTGTGTTTGCTCGCGCACGTTTACGCCAAGCTTTAATAGCTCGCGTTTGGCACTTACGGCAATACGCTCTGGTAGTGCTGGTAAAATTCGTGGTCCGGCTTCTATTAAATGAATATGCAAACGCTTAGACGACATATTTGTTAAGCCATAAAGCTTTAATAGTTCAGACACATGATAAAGCTCAGCTGAGAGTTCAACACCGGTAGCACCGCCGCCTACAATGGCGATATTAAGCGATTGTTGTTGATTGTCGTCCTGATGAAGGCGCGTAAAGCTGTCGAGTAATGAATGCTGAAAGCGTTCTGCTTGTTGGCTTGAGTCTAAAAAGTAACAATGCTCTTTTATACCTGGGGTATTAAAGTCGTTACTTACGCTGCCAATGGCAATAACAAGGTGATCGTAGCGTACCGTGCGCCCAGGTAAAATGGTGTGGCCTAACTCGTCGTTGAGCGGGGAGAGAGTAATTGTTTTATTGCTTTGGTCTATATTGCAAAAAGTACCAA
This sequence comes from Pseudoalteromonas sp. SG43-4, assembly GCF_014164325.1. NCBI lineage: Bacteria > Pseudomonadati > Pseudomonadota > Gammaproteobacteria > Alteromonadales > Pseudoalteromonadaceae > Pseudoalteromonas > Pseudoalteromonas sp. SG43-4. The sequence goes on from NZ_JACJFB010000003.1 coordinate 236,597, forward strand.
GTTGAAAACGGTAATGATGTTTTGCGGCATGGGCTGAGTACACAACGCCATCTAAATCGGGGTCAATAGAGCCTGTCGCTACTTCGTGCAGTAACGGCTTCCATATGTGGGTACGGTTTTTGTCTATTAACAGTATATCTGCTTGGTTTTTTTTCCCTAGTTTATGCCCTAGTTGGGTTGCAAGCTCTAGCCCGCCAGCACCACCGCCAATAACGACGATTTTAGGTATTGTAATACTCATAACGTTGCCCTTAAAAATAATATACCCAAATAATCTGTATTATTTTTAGTGTTTTGAGGTTATTTGGGTATTATGAAAATTATTTTTGGCAAACGTAATAACATACTCTTTAGTGAGGTTATTTTGCGCTTAAATAAAGGATATGTCAGCAAAAAATGATGATTAAAGGCATATAAGTTATACTCACTTTTTTATCGCTTAGCTGTGCAGTTAAATCGCTGTTTGAAAAACAACGAAAAGGGTATTTATGACCACGCCATTAATTCAGTCACTTGAACAACACTTTGGTTTTAGCCAATTTAGAACAGGGCAACAACAAACTATAGAGCAGCTTTTAAATGGTCAATCGTCGTTGGCTATATTTCCGACCGGTTCGGGTAAATCGTTGTGCTATCAATTAACTGCGTTGCATTTACCAAATTTAACGTTAGTGGTTTCGCCTTTGCTTGCATTGATGAAAGATCAAATTAGCTTTTTAAATAGCAAAGGTATTTACGCGGCTAGCCTTGATTCGAGCCAAGATCAAATGCAAAGCAGCACCGTAATGAATGATGTGCGAAATGGTAAAATTAAAGTATTAATGGTGTCGGTTGAGCGTTTTAAAAACGAGCGTTTTAGAGAGTTTATAAGCCAAGTTAAGCTTTCGATGTTAGTGGTAGACGAAGCGCACTGTATATCTGAATGGGGCCATAACTTTAGACCCGACTACCTTAAACTACCGCGTTACCGCGAAGAGCTTAATATTCCTTTAGTATTGCTGCTTACGGCAACGGCGACTAAAAAAGTTAAACGCGATATGGCAGAGCGATTTGCTATATCACCTGAGTGTATTGTGCAAACGGGCTTTTACCGCGCTAATTTAGATTTAAGTGTGTTGAGCGTTAAAACCGCCGATAAAAATACCGAGCTTACCAACATTGTGCGCGCGCAAAATGGCCCTGGTATTGTGTATGTAACGCTACAGCAAAGCGCCGAGCAAGTTGCTAATGTGCTAAGTGCACAAGGTGTGCACTCGGTGGCGTATCATGCGGGGCTTGAAGATACGCTACGCTGGCAAATTCAAGATGACTTTATGGCGGGTAAAATTAACGTAGTGGTGGCTACCATTGCCTTTGGTATGGGCGTTGATAAGTCAGATATTCGTTTTGTTATACATTACGATTTACCAAAATCGATTGAAAACTATAGCCAAGAAATTGGCCGAGCAGGGCGCGATGGCAATCCATCAAACTGCTACACCCTTGCCAATTTAGATGGGCTAAATACGGTTGAAAACTTTGTATATGGCGACACCCCAGAGCTTAGCGGTATTGAATACGTAATTAACGATATTCGCCAAAGCCACCAGCAATGGGAAATGCAAGAATACAGCTTATCAAGCGAAAGTAATATTAGGCAACTGGCACTTAAAACCTTGCTAGTACAACTAGAAATGCAAGGCGCTATAACACCGCAATATGCCTACTACGCTGATTTTAAATATAAATTTTTGGTTGATAAAAACGAGCTACTAAGCCAGTTTGACCAGCAGCGCCAAGCTTTTTTAACGCAAATATTTAGCCATACCGATTTTAAAAAAATATGGGGCACGCTAAATTTTGACTCCCTTACGCAAGCCGCGCAGGTTGATCGAAAACGCGTAGTGGCAGCCCTTGATTACCTAGCCGAAAAAAACCTAATAACGCTCGAAACCAAACGTATTACCCAAGTATACAAAGTGCATGGGGAGGTTATAAATAACCCAGAACTTGCCCAGCAACTACACGACTACTTTAGTGATAAAGAACAAGCCGAAATTAAACGTATAGCTGCACTGGTACGCTTTTTTGAGCTACAAAGTTGCTTAAGCTATAACTTAGCGCGCTATTTTGACGATCAAAATGCACCACAGCAATGTGGGCATTGTAGTGTGTGTAGAGGTCATGCGGTTAAGCTTGAATACTCTATAGAGCCTGCATATGTTGAGGAGCAACTTATTTATCAAAAGGTGGATGAGTTTTTAGCGCATATGGCAGACAAAGGTAATCATAATGTGGGTATTGAAACCCAATGCCGCTTTTTAGCTGGGATGAGTGTGCCATTATTTGCGCGTAATAAAGTGCGCCAATTGAGTGGCTTTGCATTGTGCGAGCAGATGCGTTACGGCGATATTAAAGCAAAACTACTAGCGCGTTAAACTAGTTACTGTATCCTAGTGGCTTATTCAAAAAAGTAAGCCACTATGCCGCATATTGTTATTCCCGTTGAAAATATTACGACTACCCCAGAGCCCGTTACGTGTGCTAACTGCCAAGCCTGTTGTTGCCAATTAGAAGTGCGCATAGTAACCGACACCGGCGTGCCTTTTAACTATATAGAATACGATAAATGGGGCAGCGAAGTAATGAAACGCGCTGACGATGGCTGGTGCCAAGCACTCGATCGTAATACGCTTATGTGCTCCATTTACGAAAACCGCCCATTAGTGTGCCGCGAGTTTGAAATGGCCTCAGATGAGTGTATTACCGAGCGTGATTTAGCGGGTATATAGTTATATCGTTTAGGTTAGTTAACTAGGTTATCCCTACATATAACTATTACTACCTACAAAAAAGGGGCTTAAAGCCCCTTTTTAAATTGCTGTAAAACGCTAAACACTTAAACTTTAAAGTAACTAATATACTTTTTGAGTGTGCCCGACAGATCCGCTAATGCCACCGCTTCTTGTGCGTTACTATTTAACGACATACTGGTTTCTTTCGACATATTAGCAATTTCTTCCACGCCGGTACTAATTTGCGCCACGGTGGCTACTTGGTTTGATGTTGATTCAACAATTTCAAGCACGTTACTTAATGAGTCGTTAGCTTGTTGCTGTATTTGATGCAGTAACTCGTTTGCCTCATGGGTAAGCGTTAGGCCATTTTCTACTTGCGGTACTGTGGTTTCCATAGCTGTTACCGACGCTTGCGTGTTTTCTTGCACTTGCAAAATCATCTTTTCAATGTCGCCTGTTGCATCACCAGTACGCTGGGCAAGTTGCCTTACCTCGTCAGCTACAACAGCAAAACCTCGGCCAGTTTCGCCTGCTCTTGCAGCTTCTATTGCCGCATTTAGTGCAAGCAAGTTTGTTTGATCAGAAATGCTGCGGATCACACTTAAAATATCGCCAATGTGTTTTACATGTTCTTGCAGCACGTTTACTTGGGTAACTGTGGCTTTTACGGTTACAGAAATTTGCTCAATTTCGGCCGCTACTTTTTGCACTGCAATACTACCTTGCTGCGATAATTGCGCAGTTATTTTTGAGTTATCTTCTGTTTGTTTAACAGAGCCAGCAACTGCATTTATACTGCGGCTCATTTCTTCTAAGCTGCTTACTGCCGAGTTTGTATAGGTTACTTGTGCGTCAGCGGCACTAAGTGCTTGCTGCGAGCCAGACGCTACGCTTGCAGAGTGAGTAGAAAGCTCTTCAGATGAGTTAATAATGCTATCTACAATGGCTTTTAATTTAGATTGCATAACCCCTACAGAAGCCATCATGCTATTTGGGCAACACGACTGTACATCACCTCTTAAATCGCCTTGGGCAATAAGGGCAATTACTTCGGCGGCTTCTTGTGGTTCGCCACCTACTGACTTTCTGATCAGTTGGCTAATAACATACGCAACGCTTGCACCTATTAAAATTGCAAGCGCGGTGAGCGAAATCATCCAAATTTCAAATGAACTGGCAATATCGAGAGTATTAATAGTAGTGGTTTGATTTGCTTGCTCTTGCAGGTTTATAAATTGGTTTATAACATTTAGCCACTGGGTAAACGCAGGGCGCGCATCGGTTAATAAAATGCGTTTAGCTTCGTTTAGGTTTCCTGCATTTTTAGCGTTTATTATACCTTGAATGAAAGGCTGAGTGCGCTGCTCTATTTGATTTATTTTATTAATTAAAGCGCGCTCTTCACTATTCATATCACCCATTAGCTTAGCCATAGCGCGGCTTGACGTTTGGTAAAATGCGTTTAGCTCTTGTATGTTATTTAACACGGTACTTAAACTGCTTTGCTCGGTAATTAGCACTACGTCGCGCACGGCTATTGCTCTGTCGTGTACGCTGCCTCTGAAGTTAATTGCGTAACGTTGCTTTACCGAATTTACGTCGGTCATGTGGGTAATGTTATTATTAATAAGGCTAACGCGCGAAATTCCAATAATGGTTAAAATAATCATCATTGATAAAATTACGCCAAAGCCGGTCGTTAAACGCATGTTTATGGTCATGGTTGATCCCAAGGGTGAGTCAATACGCGCAAGAGCAGCTTGTATTATTAGTGAAAATACTTAAACAATAGCAGCATTATGCCTTATTAATTAAAGTTTTATTAGCAATAAGGTAGGTGATTGTTAATTTAGTTTACAAGCGTAACTTTGGCGGGGCATATTTTACAGGTATTAAAAAAGGAGCAAAATGCTCCTTAGTGTTATATAAAAATATTATATAAAGGTTTAGTCGTACTTTGCTTCTAGCTCATTAGCTGTATGAAACTTCTCATGGCTTTGTAATTGCTCGTCGTATTTAACGAGGTTTTTAAAGTGCGCTAATTGACCTGAGTTTTTAACTATTTCAACAATAAACGACATCATAAAGTCAGCGCCCGTTAGGGTATCGCCCACTAAATAACGTTTACCTTCTAGGCGGTCGTTAAAGTAGCTAATTACTTTAGCTGTTTCAGCGTCGGCATAGCCTTCTAAAAACTGTGTTTTAGCGCCGTCTTTTAGTACAAACATTTTAAGTAAAAGCGGTAAAATTGCTGAACTTTCTGCAAAGTGCAGCCATTGCTGGTAGTCAACATATTCAGCGGTATCTACTTTTGGAGCAAATTTACCGTTGCCGTATTTAGAAATAAGGTAGTCGGTAATAGCGCCTGATTCAGCAATAATTAAACCGCCGTCTTCAATTACCGGCGACTTACCAAGTTGATGAATATGTTTTAATTCGTCAGGGGCTAGGAATGTGTCTTTATTACGCTGATAAGCCACAATTTCGTAGTCAACATCTAGCTCTTCTAAAAGCCAAATTATACGTTTAGAACGGGATTTATTTAAATGGTGTAGTTTAATCATGTCAGTCCTTTTATGGCTTGTAAGGGCTTGGCCTTACAAGTCGTTTAAAATTAAAGTGGGTTATTAATTTTAACCACTGTTTTACCAAAGTTTTTGCCGCAAATCATATCGTTGAACGCGTCTACTGTATTTTCGATGCCTTCTACCATGTGCTCACGGTATTGAATTTTTCCGTCTTGTAGCCATTTTTGCATGTCTTGTGCAAACTCGTCGTAACGGTCACCGTAATCATCAAAAATGATAAAACCTTGCATTTTAATACGCTTAGTAAGCAATTGACCCATTAGCATACCTAAGCGGTCTGGGCCTTCTGGCAAGCTAGTAGCGTTGTATTGCGATACTAAACCACACAGTGGTACGCGCGCTGCGGTATTTAATAGTGGCAGTACGGCGTCGAATACTTTTCCGCCCACATTTTCGTAGTAAACATCAATGCCTTTATCGCAGGCTTTTTCTAGCTGCTCCGCAAAGTCATCAGCTTTGTGATCGATACAGGCATCAAACCCTAGTTTTTCAACTGCGTGTGCACATTTTTCGCTACCACCAGCAACACCCACTACTTTACAGCCTTTAATTTTAGCTATTTGACCAACGGTTGCGCCTACAGGGCCTGTTGCTGCTGCAACAACTACGGTTTCGCCTTCTTTAGGCTGGCCAATATCAAGTAAACCCATGTAAGCAGTAAAGCCAGGCATACCCATAATACCTAATGCGTATGAAGGGTTTGCAGGCTCTTTACCTAACTGCATTAAGCCTTCGCCGTCGGTAATGGCGTAGTCTTGCCAACCTGTGTAGGCAAGTACCCATTCGCCTTCGTTAAACTTATCGTTTTTAGACTCTTCTACTTGGCACACGGTTGCGCCAACCATTACATCGCCAATATTAACTGGATCTGCGTACGACTTAGCATCGCTCATACGACCACGCATATACGGGTCTAGCGATAGGTAAATAGTACGTAGTAAAACTTCACCGTCTTTTAAAGCCGGAAGCTCTACCGTTTTTAATTTAAAGTTTTCATCTGTTGGAGCGCCATTAGGGCGTGATTCAAGAGTAAGTTGGCGACTAGTCGTAGACATAAAAGATCTCCTATTAATATAAATAAACTACTTACCGAATGTTTACGCTTTAAAAATCGTGTTCAGCTAAACAATAATGCGCGGCTAAGCAGTATGAATATGTACAATGCGTACCTTAATAAAGGAGTTTTGGGCGGGTGGTTGATAATTCAACCTTTGCGCAGATTTAATTAGAGTAATTAGTCTGCTTTGAGCTTACTAAATATATGATTGTTGTAAAGTACCCCGTTTTTATAAATGGCCTGTTTAAGCACAGCCTCTTGCTCAAAGCCGCTCTTAGTAAGTGCTTTCATAGAGCCGGTATTACCAGCAAACACGGCACCAAAAATTCTGTTTAAGTGTGAGCTTGCAAACGCTTCATTGCATATAAGTTCAATAGCGCGAGTAATAATACCTTGCCCCCAATAGGCTTTATTAAGCCAATAACCAATTTCGCCACTGCGTTTGTATTCAAATTCGCCGGGAGTTATACCAATACAGCCCGCAAATTGCCCATTTACAACAATGGCCTTAATAATGCCGTTTTTTGAGCCTTGGCTTATCCACCAGTTTGCATCGGCTTGCGTATACGGAAACGGAATTTTTGACGATAAATAACGCGTTACCTGTTCATCATTTAAGGTGTTAATAATAAAAGGCGCGTCTTGGGCTTTAAACTCTCTGAGGGTGATCATATTTTTTCATAAATTTTTAGTATGCACACTAACTTAACAATCATTTAAGAGTTAAACAATCAGAACCTAAATTAAACGCTTTACGGCTATTACTTTGTTTTAAAGTCCTCTAATATAAGCAAAATATTACACCTATTTTAGATGCCATTATGCACCCTCACATTAAAGCGCTTTATAACAGCGCCCTAAAACCAAGCCGTTTAATTATTGGTTTAATGAGCGGCACCTCGTTGGATGGGCTTGATGTTGCACTGTGTAAAATAACGGGCGCGGGCTTAAATACTCACATTGAGGTTTTAAATTTTACCACCGTTGACTACAACGACGATTATAAAACTAAAATAAAGCAGGTATTTGCCAAACGAGAGTGCGATTTAGAGCTTGTAACTTTACTGCACCCGTGGGTAGGTAAACTCCATGGCGATATGGTTAACCAGTGCTTACATACTTGGCAAATAGACCCGGCAAGTATTGATGTAATAGCAAGTCACGGGCAAACCATTTACCACTGCCCGCAGTCGCAGCATAATCACAAAAGCTTTACTAATGGCACCTTACAAATTGGCGATAGCGACCAAATAGCCGTTACTACGGGTATTACAACCATTGGTGATTTTAGGCAAAAACACATAGCCGCAGGAGGCGAGGGCGCACCACTTGCTGTGTATGGCGATTATTTGTATTTTTCGAGCGCTGTGGAGAGTCGGATTTTGCTAAATATGGGCGGCATAGCTAACTTAACGTTTTTACCCAAAAATGGTGATGCAAACGGTGTGTTTAGCTCCGACATTGGCCCCGGTAATACCATTATGGATGCCTACGTACAGCAACATTTTAAAGATATGCATTATGACGATGGCGCAAAAATAGCTAAAGCAGGCAAGGTAAATACACCATTATTAAATGCATTGTGTAATAACGCATTTTTTAAACTCCCAATGCCTAAAACCACAGGGCCTGAGGTATTTAACTTAGCGTATTTAAACACCGCACAGCAACTTACAAATACTCACCACTTAAGCCATGAAGATGTAATGGCCACCTTAAATACCTTTACTGCAACCGCTATAGCAAATGCATTAAACGAGTGTGCAGAGCGCGCACAAAATTGTGTGGTGTATGCAAGTGGTGGGGGTATTCATAACCCATTACTAATGGCGCAACTTACAACGCTTTGCCCACGTATTAAGGCTTTTAAAAATACCGACGATTTAGGTATTAACCCTGATGCAAAAGAGGCTGTGTTATTTGCTATTTTAGCAAACGAATGCCTAGCCGGAGAGCAGCAACACCTAAGTAACACCGCACAAGGTATTGCGGGAGTTACTATGGGTAAAGTGAGTTTTGCAGACTAGGGCGTGTTGGTCTTTGTGGATTGAAATTTGTTCAATCTAGAGGCGATTAAATCGCGGCGCGAGGTTTGTAACCTAGTGGGCTAAGTAAAAACCGAGCAAAGCTTCCGCGTCCTGCTCACGCCCCTTACCTACATCCATGTAGGCAACAAAGAGTTAATCGTCCCTAGAAAGAACCCAAAGGGCAGTGCATGTTTGGTATTTATGCTGCGTTATCGCCTATTTATGGGGAGTAACCACACTACATAGGCTCTGCCTTGCCTAAAAACCAAACATACTGCTGTAAATTCACCCACCAAAGTTCAACACGCCCTAACAACTTATAAGTAGTGTCGCGTAATTTAAGTGCAGTTTGCATTAAAACAGCGATAAAAACGTAGAGCCCATACTTGCAAAGTAGCTACGAACGCCCTGTGACTTGGTATGTTCAGTTTTTATTTGCTCAGGAATATAGCCTTGCTCAAATGCTTTAATGTACACATCGAGTTGCTGGCTTTCTTTTAAGGTCGTGTTTTTTCCGTGCAGCATCATTTGCACTACAAAACACTGGCTTTGTGTAATGTTACTTAAAGTAAGATTTACAGTACCAGATTCAAGGTCTGCATTGCTCAGCGTTTTTTCAGTAAAATACTGCGCCCCACGCGCACTGGGCTGCGTTGCACTTAGTGAAATAACATCGCTCTCATTTGCGCCATCAGGCAACACACACTGCAGCGTAATGTTATGCGCAGCATTGGCTTTTAGCGATAGCTTTTCATATTCCATAGCGTGGCTCATCGCCGCAGACATAGAATCATCAAATGATTGCAGTGCAAATGTTAGTTGCACTAAGGGTGTACTCATCTTACTTAATCTTCTTGAGTCTATTCATTTATCGGATAGAGATTATCGCGGATCAAAGTTACAGATTTATGACTAATTGCATTATTTAGTACAATTATTGAGTAGTTTGATCAAAGAGGATCTTTTTGTTCTTTCTCATCCAACTTTGGAATGTTTTATCACACATCTGGAATGAAGAGCCATATGTGGCAGTGCTTGTAGCGATGGTGCTTCCGTTCCTTATTTGGGTTCTTTTCATAGGGGACAGAATTTTGTTTTTAGGCTTAAACTAATTAAACAGAGATTCCCAACTAAAATTCTATACTTTATCTTTTTTGGTTTATTACTGTATGGATAGCGGTTTATTGTTGTACCTCATATTAATAGAGCGGTGTTAGCGGCCAAGATAAATGTCGCAATGCAAATGTTCTAAGGCGGTTATGAGCGAAAACCAGTTATTGAGATTGGCTAAATATAGTAGTTAATTGATTGGTCAAACTGCTTTTTGCGCATATATTCATGAAAATGCGCGCTGCGCGCAAATTGGATTATTAACTTCACCTAAAAACTTTAGAAAACTTAGTTATAGTAATACCTTAGGTTATTTGTTAAAACTATATCATGCAGAAAAATGAGCGTAGCGTCGGCAAAAATATGCGCGATGAGCGCACTATTAAATTGCTAGGTGTTCGGCAGATCTTACACTAGGGATATAACTTGAAAATTAGACACTTAGAAGAATTTGATCATAAAGATCTTCATAATATTTATAGCTTTAAGGAAGTAATGGCAAATACATCACAACTTCCTTTTTTGAGCTCTTCGCAAGTTTCAAATCTCTTTTCAGCATCAAATCAATACACGTTAGTCGCAGAAGTTGATGGTAAGGTGGTTGGACACGTGACGCTATTCCTAACGGATAAAGTTCGGGATAAGCATACTGCTTCTATTGCCATCGCTGTTCACCCTGAAAGTCACGGACAAGGTGTCGGAAAAGCCTTGATGCATGAAGCAATCAATCAAGCTGATAATTGGCTTAATTTAGTTCGTGTTGAATTAGAGGTTCATGCTGATAATCTTTCAGCCAAAGCTCTGTATGAAAAGGTAGGCTTTGAAACTGAGGGCATTAAGCGTTTGAGTACATTCAAAAGTGGACGGTATATAGATATGGTTATCATGTCCAGAATCAGCCCTGCACATGGAATGAACGCATAACAAAGCGTTTAAGGCAGATTCGCAACGCATGGCATTCTTGGTTCAAATGAGTTTTGTGTTTACGGTGTAATGGTTAAGGTTAGACGTAGGCGTCGCTCACTACTTAGCGCGGCGTTATGTTGTTTTGCAAGTTAGTAGGAATTTTTAAAGGGATTTGAATTGAATGAAATTTTTCAAACTTACAGTGATAATATTATTTGCTTTAATTATTGGTGCAGCACTGTCATACCAGAAAATCATCTCAGACATATTGATACCACAGTATGTTGACTGGGCTTATGAAACTGAAAGAAAAGGCTCGGAGTCAGGAATTCCGCTAAATTCACGAGAATTAGCTTTGGCAGCTGATATAGGAATTCAAAAACCAGAGAAAGTCAGGATTGTACATGTTGAAGAAGTACCCTTTCCATTCGAAAACTTCGCTCTAAAAACACTAGGTGAAGCACTAGGTTTTATTGGTGAAGGTATTACCAATAACGCTCAGGCTTTCAGATATTCTATTTATGTTCATAATGGATATGAGCTCAATAGGCCAAAATTGGCTCATGAATTGGTTCATGTGCTACAAATCGAAAGATCTAGTCTTGACCAAGTGATAACTCAGCACTTCTCTGACATAGCTGAATTTGGTTATGACAAAGCACCTTTAGAAGTCGAGGCTTTTAAAGCAAATAAACAGTATGCAGCTGATTGGTAATTAAACGTTGAAAAATCACATTAAGTCGGTCGCAAGCTCCCTGGGACAGTAATACGTGGACTCAGTCGCTTCGCTCCAAATTTTAGCCCACGTGTTATTGCCCCTAAGCGGGGTGGTAGTGTTCAAGGAGGTTTCAGCTGAGAGTCAAGGCTAGCAAAAAGTTAAAAGCTGAAATGTTCAAAAGAGTTTTGATCGCTTTAGTACTTTTTGGAATCGGAGTTTATATTCTAGGTTCACCTGATGGAGTTTGCTTTGAGATATTATCTCGCGATCTCTGTAACTCCGAAGATAAAGCTGTAATTTTTCATTGGATACTGTTTTTTGATTCTCTTTTACTCGCATATGTTATGTTGCCCTTTTTTCACTTAGGCGCTATGAAATTTATTATTAAAGCAAAGAACACTAACAAGAAAATCAACAAGGACTAAAAACAGTGGGCTTTTGCTCCTGCGTCGCCTATTTTAGCCAACAATTTTTGGGTCAAAAGAGTCAAATTTTGACTTCATACATCAAGGTTTGCCAGTGCCTGCTGATGTCGCACTAGCGAAGTTTGCCAGAGTACGCCTATCAAATTAACTATATCCTTAAACCTTTAATGTACTTGAGTGGCTAGCAACGTACGGGTGATCCCTTCCAGCGTTAATTGAGAAATAAGCTCAATTCCAGCATTGAATGGGAAATATTCCAAATTCCCATTGGAAATTCACTTATCAAAGCCTCGCCTTATATAAAGCCCTGTTTCAAGCTTGAATGAGAAAGAATATAAGTGAGGTTGTTTTAGCTGTTTAGAGGTTATATTTAGAACCTCTCTTAGTGTTATGGTAATACTAAGCAAATAAATTTTAGAAATAAGGTATTTATAGGTGTTTTTTAATAGGGCAGTGTTTTTAGTTTTTACTTTATTATCGGGCTGTTCTATAGCTAAAAGCGTTGATTCGTTTTCTTTAAGCGAAATGAGTGAAACACAATACTTACTTGAAACAGCAGCGCAGCCCACGATTAAAGTTATTGCTGATGTGCAAGGAGCTGACGAGCTAGAATTAGTAAAAGTTTATGATTTAACGTGTAATGGTGTTAACTACCAAGTGCCTGCCGTTAAGGGAGATATCGAAAACGCGGTGTCTATTACTGAACACATAGAGTATTTTATATTTAAAAACGTAGGCGATAATTTATCAGCGATTAAAACAATCGGATCTATTGAGGTTAAAAGGCGAAGTGACGGTATTGTAGTGAATGAGCACACCATCGACCCATCACTGACCAGTTTTAATAAAAACCTGTGTAACAGTATTAACCGCAGCGGCGATATGGATTACCCAATACAATTTGCAGGCGCTGGTAATTAGTATTTAAAAACTAACTTAAATATTATTTACTAAGTAACTATAAAGCCCCTGTGTTAAACGTAACGTTTAACACAGGGGCTTTATAGTTTTAGGCTAAACGACTAAACACCAAGCGCATTAAAACGAATATTGCAGCCTTAATGAGATTGCATTGCCCGATGTGATAGTACCGCCTGCCTCAAAGTAGTCGGCTTTAATGTAGTCGGCCATAAACTTTATGTTTTTGTTTACGGTGTAGTTAACACCAAGGGAGTAGGTTTTTGCGTCTTGGTTTTCTTGCTTGAGCTTAAGTAAGCTATAGCGGCCAGTGAGCTCCCAGCCTGGCTCTGAGCTTGCGCCTAGTTTTGCGTTTTTATACTTGCGGTATCCGCCCGTTAGTTGATAACCAAATTGCAAATAGCCGCCTTCGTAATCATTGGTTGACTCTTCAATACTGGTTACTTGTGCTTGTTGCCACTCGGCCATCATGGTCAATCTGTCTTTAAGCCATAACAGCTCTATACCTTGCTGCGAGAGGTTATCGGCATTAATTTTATCGCCTTCTATTAATGAGTCGGCGGTATAAACTTCAAGTGGCTCATTTACTCTAAATTCGTTACCGTCGTACTGCCTCTCACTAAATGCGACGCCTAAGTGTAATAGGTTGGTATCTTGCTGCCATGGCACCCAGGCTACCCGCCCTGTAATAGCTGATGTTGCTTCGTCTTCGTCGGGCTGATAATAACCAAGTTGCCAATTTACTGAGGCTATCTCTCCTGAAAGGCTAATACCTAAACTTCGCCCTGGCGAAAACGCTTCGCTTATCATGCTGCGTTCAAGCATTAATAAATTACGAGAGCTGGTTAGTTTTTCTAGGCCAAAACCTTCTTTTTGCTGGCCTATGGTTAAATCAGCATATCTCCAGCCTGAGTATTCTAGGTAGGCGTCTTTTATTTCGGTTTCGCCATCGGCAAAGCCAAGCTGAAATTTACTTTTCCAGTCTTTGCTTATGTCTGATTTAAAACTTAGGCGAGCGCGGCGTATTTCTGAGGTACTTTCTGAGCTGCTGCTGTCGTATTGCTCCTCTAATAATGAGGTATCAAACTTGTTGTAGTCGAGCATGATATAGCCGCTTAGGTCTATATCATCGTTAATTTTGGCAAAGCTTGCGTTACTAACAAAACAACAAAGTGTTGAAAGCGCCACGGTAGAAATAGTTAGTTTAGAGGTCATGTTAGGCTACCTTTGTTTGTTTTTCGGCTAAGTAGCTCACTTTTAGTTGGGCTACATCTTTTAAAAAGTCGATGTGCTCTATGTCTACAGCAACTACGTTTAGGCCTGTGCGCAGTTTTAAATCGTTGATGAGTGTGGCTTGGTTTTGCGGGGTTATGTTTTCTATGCGCTCGTAGCAAACGCTTTGTACTTCGTAGCGTTTTACAAATATGCTTGAGTCAATTACAAAGGCAATTAAGCAAATTATGCCGTTAAGAATACTTAGCTCAATTAAGCTCATTTGCCCTACAGAGGTAAGTAAAGCAATAGCAGTAACAAGGAATAAGTAAGTCATTTCTTTAATCGAAATAGACTCAGTGCGGTACCTTAGCATGGTAAATACGGCAAATAGACCAAATGCAAATTCCATTGACATATCAACGCCATGCAGCAAAAAGGTAATAATAAAAACGCCTACGCCAAATAAAATAAACGAGCCTGCCACCACTGCATTTTTACTTATGCGAAAGTAACAGCCATAGCAAAGTACAGCCAGCGATAGGATGTTTACTAAAAAACGGGAAAGAAAAATAAGATCTAATTTTGTCATTTTAATTATTCTCTAAAGGTAAAAGCGGGTTAGTGCGGTTAAGGTGTTTTAAACGGGCTAAAACGGGTTTAAAGCGGTTTACTTTTAAGCGCTCGGGGTAGAGCAAAGCACAGCCAATGCAGTATTTACTAAACGAGGCAGGGAATATGTGGTGTTTGCTCATCAGCTTATAAAATGGCGAGTGTTTTGTTTTTTTACGTTGCTTAAGTTCGGCAATAAAAAAGCCCGGTAGGGTTATTTTGTTATCGCCTTTTGGGGTGTTGTACCACAGGTTAAAATCAAGCGTTAAGCGTTCGGCTTTTTCTTCGTTGGCTAAAGCTATACGGTTATAGCCGCTTTGTTGGGTTACGTTTAAATGTGCAAAGCTGTTTTTCATTTGTTCTTTCATAAACGCAGTACAATGAGCTTGCTCGTTGTTTTTTTCGAGCTTGATACGTGTTTTAACCGTACGGCTTTGATTGTTTTTTAGTTTTACTTCTAGGTATTCGGTGGCGGTATCAACGTAGCGTCTTTGGCGCACTTTGTATCGATTAAGCTTACCGTTATGGTGGGCTTTGTATAAATCAAGCTCGGGCGTATCAAAGTACTGATTATAGTAAGAAAATAAACGCTTACCTTGTATATCAAGCACACGGTACTGGCCTTGTAAGTGAGTTAGTAGCTCAGGTAAAAAAGACAGTGGCAGCATAAACTTGCTGTCTACACGGTTCATTAAGTTGGCGTTATTAAGATCTTTTAATCCGTAGCCTTCAAACGGGGTGAGTAGCTCGTTAATTAATGTTGATAATGGGCTATCAGCGGTTGGCTTTTCAGGTTGGGCCTGCTTATTTTTAGTGTTTATTGCAGTAATTGCTACTGGTGAGATTGAAGTATCCTTTTCAAAAAATTCATCCTTTAAACGTGCTTGAATTGTCATAATTTTCTCAGACTATTAAATTGCAAAGTTACAGAGTGCAGTGCCAGCGTGCTGGCACTGCATGAAGGATGGGTTGTTTATCTAGAGCAAAAGCCGCTGCCGTCGCCGGCTGAGGGCAATGTGCCATCAAGCTGCGCGGCCATATTTGCTACGCGGTACTGCATAAACGACGTTAAACCGTAAAACTGCCCCGTAGTAGAGGTTAGGTTTTGCTCAAAGTAATCTGAGCCGTAAAAACTAGTGGGGTCGTTTTGTACGTGCTCACGGATTAAGTCGGCTATTTCATTTACGCGGGCACTAAATGTGTCGCTTGAAAGTGAACCATTAATAAGTTGCGTTAAGTAACTGTGGTACACATCAAGGTTGCTTTGCTCGGCAAATACATTAGCAATTAACGGGCGCTCATTTAATGCGCCGCTTACTGGCTCATCAATGTAGAGCTCTCTTACATCTACGCCATTACAATTCATGTTAAAGGTGCCAAATGACTCATTAAAATCCCATGGCAAAATGCTAAATACGCCATCGTCATCGTAAATATAATAGTTATGAGCAAGCGTACCGTGGTAGCTATCTAAATTAGAAAGCGAAGTGCTAACCGACATATATCGTAAAAGTGTATCTACCTCTATGGCGCTGGTTTCGCCGTCATCGAGCGATTCTACAAAGTTAATAAATGCGCCGTTATCGGTGGTGTCTTCGTTGGTTTGTAAGTTTATGTCGGTGTAGCTTTGTATGTCGTCACCTAGCCATAATAAATCGCTGCCTGTGCCATCAGGCTTGTATAAATCGCCGTTACTGTTGGCAAAGTGTTTTTCTACAAATTCTCCATCTATGGCTTCTACCATTAAGTACAAACCAAATAGTTCGCCGTTTACATAAAAGTTAACGTAAGCATGCTCAGGCGTTGGTACGCCCATTTCGTCCATTAGGTCGTAGGCAATTACTTCACGCATGTACGACGGGTCGTTAAACGAGTTTTGCAGTGTGAATTTTTTTAGCCCAAAAAACTTTTGGCCCGACACGTATTCGTTAATGTCGACCTTAAAGCTGTATCGGTCACTGCTAGAGTTGGCAACACTGCTTAAGCTTGAGCCGCCTTTAGTGCGAATAGCCACGCTATCGAGTGTTACACCGTTAAAAGTAATAGCAGTTTCGTGATATTCCTCATCAAGTGGGTTATCTAGAATGTCTTGCCAGTTTTCGTCGGTAATTGTAATAGAAAGCGTATTAACAGCTGTAGGTGTAAATGCGGTTGCAACGGTATTCTCGCTACCTGGAGTAGGGGTTAAAAACGCATGAGTAAAGTCGGTGCTGTTACTTAGGCCGTAACTAAAGCCTGTGGCTACATCGCTTTCGTCCCAATCAATGTAGTCAATTACTTCATCGTTGAGTATTAAGCTTAACTCGTCTTCTTTACCTAGTTTAAACGGGACGTAGTAAGTACCTGGATCTTCATCGGTGGCATAAATAGTAATGTATTGGCCTGCGTATAAATCTATGTCGGGCAGGGTTACTGGGTCTATGTCGTCGCTTTCATCAATAACGTGGTAGTTGGCTAAGTTAATAGTATTTTCGCTGTTATTGTATAGCTCAAACCAGTCGTTGCCATCGTCTGCAGCGCTTGCCACCACTTCGTTAATAACGAGTGGTCCGTGAGTTGCTTTGCTATTTTGACTAAGCTCTGTTGGAGTTAATACCGCTGTTGCATCGCTGCCATCTGGGTAGCGGCCATAGCTGTAACCACTCAAGGCTTGGCCTTTTTTCCACGATAACTGCTCTATAATTACATTGTTACTGTAAAGGCTTACGGTATCGCTTGAGCCTAATTTAAACGCTACGCTTGGGAGGTCGCCTAAATCATCGGTGCTGGCGTAAATACGATAAAACTCACCGGGCGCTAAAGTAATGTCGGGTAGGGAAAATTGCTCGTTATTGTCATCACTTAGTGTGTAGTCAGCTAAATAAACATCGCTACTGCTTGTTACATAAAGCTCTATCCAGTCCTCGGAGCCGCTGCTGTCTTTTGCTACTACTTCGTTTATACGCAGTGGGGCATCTTCAGCAATTAGCGTGGTAACAAGTGTTGAGGTGTCGGCTGTTTGGTTAGCTGCGCCCTGTGTTGGTGTTAATGTTTGCGCGGTGCCGGTGCCGTCGGTGTATAAGCCGTAGCTAAAACCTTCAGCGGCTTCGCCTTCTTCCCAATCAAGTACAGACACCGCAGTGCTATTTTCATAAAGCGTAACAGCGTCGTCGCTACCTAGTTTAAAGGTAACGTAATAACCATTATCGGGCGGTGTGTCGGTTTCATCAATGGCTTGAATAACAATAAACTCTCCTTGCGAAAGCGCTACTGCGGGTAATGCTTGAGGCTCTCTGTCGGCGTTATCATCAACAAGTGAAAATACCGACAAATCGGCTATATCTTCAGTGGCATATAGCTCAATCCAATCGTAGGAGGTATCACTTGGGCTTGCGACAATTTCATTTATAACTAAGCCAGTTGACGTGATTGTTGATGATGAATCAGTACTTTGCTCTGTGCTAGTGTCGGTAGTTTGCTCAGCACCGCCGCAGCCATACAATAATGTAGTAGAGGCAATAACTGAATAAAATATAAAAGGTTTTATATTCATGTAGGCACGCTTATTATTTTATTAAAGTGGATAAACTATAAGAATAAAAGGTGCAAACAATGTGTAAACATTCAGTAAATTACGTTTTTGTGATGGTTTTATGACAGGCTTTTAAGGACGCGTTAACTGCAAACCTAGCAATAGTAGAGTGCGTATATTTAAACGTAAAAAAGCAGATACCTAATTAGCATCTGCTTTTTAATTTTTAACGAAGAATATTTAATTAAGCTTGAGGTTTAATTAAGTACTTTTCGCCGGTGGCTTGTTTAGAATAAGCCGCGATTGACTGTAAATGTAATACCTCAGCTAATGACACTTCGTGCGTGTAGTTACTCGCAAATGTAGTGGTGATTTCATCAGCAACGCGTTTGCGCATTTTCATTACTGTATCTGTGCCTAATTTACCTAAAGCATTAAATAACAAGAACCCGTTTACAGCCCAAGCAAAGCCAAAGTTACGGTTTAATGTAATAGGGCCGCGGTCTAGTGCGCCATAAATGTACACTTGTTTAAATGTATCAGAGCCATAAATTGTGTGCTCTTTCATATCGCGCGCAGCTGCAACTTCCATACAGTTAAGAATGTCACTTGTTAGTTGGCCGCCACCAATAGGGTCAAACGCTATAGTTGCACCGGTTTCGATTATTGCAGCTGTTAGGTCAGCAAGAAAAGTGTCGCTGCTTGAGTTAACAATATATTTTGCACCCATATCGCGCAGTAATTTTTCTTGTTCTGGTTTGCGAACAATATTAATTAAATCAACGCCATCGGCAATGCAAATACGGTTTAGCATTTGGCCAAGGTTAGAGGCCGCTGCGGCGTGAATAATGGCTTTATGGCCTTCGGCGCGCATGGTTTCTACCATTGCTAGTGCGGTGAGTGGGTTAACAAAAGATGATGCACCTTCTTTTGCGGTAGTCCCTTCTTTTAGCTCTAGGCAACTTTGTACATTGGCACATATAAATTGACGATACGTACCGCCACCAATAACAGCCACTGTTTTGCCCATTAATGCCTGTGCGGCTGGCGATGAGCCTGCTGCCACTACGGTGCCCGCGCCTTCATTACCTACGGGTGTTGCTTTACCTACACGGGTTTTAAGTGATGGCATAAATTGCGCTGGAACATCGGCAGTAATTACTGGGTCTTCATCAGTACCCGATTGCTTTGCAGTAGACATATCAGCTGCGCTGAATAAAACGCCTAAGTCTGATGGGTTTAATGGTGCAGCTTCAATACGAATAACCACTTCATCAGCATTTGGCTTTGGCATCTCGATGTTTTTTAAAGCAAGTGTTAGGGTGTTGTCGTTGCTAATTGTTGAAGTAAGTTGTGTATTTGTATCTGTCATAAGACTGTTCCTATAAATTGAGAATGGTTAGCGTATAGCGTAATTACTTGCTTTGAGCTGCCTGTATTTGCGCTTTCACTTTTTGCATAAATTCAGCCATATTTGATTGGCGATCGGCCTCTATGCTTTGGGTAATAGCTAATTGGCTCATTGTTTCGTTCCACTCTTTCATGCCGTGTACTTGTGCAAGTACATCCCAATCAAGCTGGCTTGAGCCAAAGGCGCTAACTATGGTGTTTACGTAATAAACGTAAATGTCTGCCATTGTAAATTGCTCGCCTGCAATCCAAGGCGAAAACTTACACACGCTACTCAAAGCGGTTACGCCACGCGTTAATACTTGGCGTACTTCGCCTTTAGTTGTGTCGGTTACTTCAGCGCCTGAAAATACATAAGGGATAAACCGTCTGCTTGGCAGTTCAAAATAGAGCTCTGCCATTTTCATAATTTGACGTACAACTGCGCGCTCACCTGCATCTTTAGGATATAGCGGGGTTTGTGGGTACGACTCTTCAATAAAGTCGCAAATAACACTCGACTCAGAAATATTAAGGCCATTAGCTGTTGTGATTGCAGGCACTTTGCCTGCAGGGCTGATTGCTAATAACTCTTCGCTACCGCCGTAAACAAGGTGTTCTTTAAATGACAGTTGTTTGTGTAAAAGTACATGTTTAACTAGGTTGTAATAGTTGCTAGCAGCAAAACCGTGCAAAGTAATCATAAGTCAGCTTTCCATCATTAACGTGAAGATACTCATTGCCAAAAAATGCAATTTAAGTCCCTGTCTTTAGGTTGAGTACATTATTACTTGTTTTAATTTGCTTATATATAGGGGGAAATGCGAATCACTTTTGTCTTTAAGACAATAAAGCATTTTATTTAATGGAGAGGCAACTTGGATCAACTAAAAGCCATACGGTATTTTATTAAGGTGGTTGAAACGGGCAGTTTTACCAAAGCCGCCAAAGCTTTTGATGTGCCGCCTTCGTCGTTGTCGAGGCGAGTTGCTGATTTAGAAAAAAGCCTAGGGGCTACGCTTTTAAAGCGTTCGACCCGCATAGTTAAATTGACCGAAGTTGGGCAAATTTACTATAACGATGTTCAGCAAATATTAAATCAGCTAGAGCAAAGCCACGAAACTGTACGCAGTTATCAAACAACACCAATGGGGCGATTATGTATAAGCTCAATGGTAAGTTTTGGTGACAAAATATTACTGCCTCTGCTTGATGAATTTAGCGCGCTATACCCCGAAATTATATTAGATGTTAGCTTAAGTGATGAACTGTCGACACTTGGGCGTGACGATGTTGATATTGCTATTCGCGGTGGCTATGCGCCAAATGAACGCGTGTTGGCAATAAAACTAATGGATAACGGCTTTATTCCTGTTGCGTCACCCTGCTATTTACAAAAATACGGTGTACCTACTAATGCTATGGAATTAAAGGGCCACAGTGGTCTTTATTTTAAAACGCCAGCGGGGCCAACGCCTTGGTTATGTAAAGTGGATGAGCAATGGCACGACGTTTCTGGGCCTGCGGTCGCTATTTCAAATAACGGATCGTGGCTGGCTAAAAAAGCGTGTAATGGCGAGGGCATTTTAATGTCAACTCGGTGGGCGCTCGACTCATACCTTGAGTCTGGCCAGTTGCAAGAGCTTAAGTTTGAGCATGAATTAGCGATAAGCCAAAATGCGACTATGGCGGTTTATTTGTTGTATCAAAAGCAGCGCTATTTAGTACCAAAGGTAAAAGCGGCGGTCGACTTTTTAGTACAAAGAATAAAAGAAACAAATGAAGAGTAATGAGCGAACAGAATAGCCCTTAATAGTCAGGTGGGTAGTAGATAAATAGAGTGGTGAATTGGTGAATTGTCGGATGGCGCTGCGCTTATCCGACCTACGCTTATTCGATTTAGATTTATGCTTATTTAATTTATTAATGGGTTGTTTGTATAAATAATAGGTAAAAAACGTCTCCTTAAGCTAAAGCTTTTAATGCTGCGTCCGATAAATTACTTAATAGGGTTAAGCGGTTAAGGATAATCATGGTTAATAATACACTCGCCAGCCAGGCTAATTTAAGCACTTTACTTGCCCAATCAGTTAATAACGCTAACCAAAGCTCTGTGAGTCCTTCGCTACACACCAGCAGCGACCTTCAAGCTATTAATGATTTACAAACTAACGAGTCAAAAATAACCGATGGGTTATTAAGCCAGTTAAATAATGAAACTCTTGATGAAGCACTAGCCAGTAATCAAAAGGTAGAGGACGTGTTAAAGCAGCAACTTACCTCGTTATTTACTATTTCAAGCACGCCGAGCACGCTTAACTATAAACTCTCCGATGAAGAACTCGCCCTGCGCACCGTAATAAGCTCTCAGCATGAGGGGTTATTAAAAAACGAAAACAGCACCCAATTAATTGAGCGATTAAATACATCAGTTAAAAATATTCAGGGTGCTTATGCTAATACCAGCGATATTTTATCGAGTTTAGGTCAGCTTGGGCATGAGCAAAAAACGTTTTTAGCCTCAAGCCAGCAACGTGTTGAGCGCTCACTTAATCCATACATGGAAAGCCTTAATCGCGCAAAATACGAGGATGACGATAACTACCTGTTTGAGCTCTCGGTAAAAACTAAAGAGGGTGGTGTTATAAACATTACCTTTAACTCATCGCAAGGTTATGACGAAGAAACAGGTGAAGCGATAGATGGCTTTGGCATAAGTTACGAAGTTAATGGTAATTTATCTGAGGCTGAACATGGCGCTTTAACGCAGGTTATGGCGGGTGTTGGCGAAATGGCCGATGAATTTTTTAAAGTGAGTGATAACTCATTTAATCCTCTTATAGTGCCAAACCAAACAGACATGAGTTTAGATTTTTTAGCAGGGTTTAATAGTAAGCAGCTAACAGGCTTTGATGTGTCGTTTTCAACAACGCAAAATAAAGATCTTGATTCGAAAGAGAACACGCTTGATTTAAGTTACTCCATTGATGAAGCATCAAACCAGCAAGCACTTGTGTTTAAAGCCACAGGTGGGCAAAACGACATTGATTTTGCACTTGATATGTCAACCATTGGCGCTAAAGACACGCAGCAAATGCAGCAGTATTTAGCGTCGCTCGATCAAAGCTTAGAAGATAGCCGAGTAAACAGTACCAAAGACGATAAAGAGTCGGCATTTGGGCGAAAAGGCGATGAGGCAATGCAGCAAGGCTTTGCATTATTTAAAGACGCTTTTGCGAGTATGTCGTCGGCGGCTGAGCGTTATAGCAATTTGGAGTTGCTTGCAGATCAGCACTTTAATGACGGGCGCCCTATGGTAGCCGATTTAGTTGATAACATGGTCGCAAACGATAGCCGTTACCAAGGGCTAGGTAATAAAGCACCGAATACATTAGGAGCGGGGATTTCTAAGCTCGCTGATTTTGATGCTACATTTTCTTATGCGCTGGATAACGGCGACTATCAGCCTAAAAGTACCATTGAGCTAAGCCAAGCGACTGATCAAACCCAATTAGGGGATCTTAGCGGTGTAACGCAAAGTAAAAATGTAAGTAGCCATTTTGATTATCAATACAGTCGCCCTGATTACTACAACAAAGAAGAGAGTTATAACGTAGGGTCTGCGGTTAAAAATAAAGAACTTGTGGGGCTCGATCAGTCTCACGAGGTTGATGTTGATACAAAAATGTATGCGTTTAACCCGCAAACTAACCAATATGAGCTGCAAATGGCGATGCAAGAGCAAACAGTTAGTAAAAGCGACATTCGCTTAATTGACGATATTTGGCTTGAAGAAAACGAAAACAGCTACTCAATGCATAAAAAAGAGCGCGATGAGAGTGATGACAAGCAAGATGATTTTATAGAAACAAACCGTCACTCACACACCAAGCTTGTTACCTTAATTGGTGACTTAGATAAGTTAGCCGAGAATAAAGACGTAAGGCGAGAATATTTAACTAACTTATCGCAAGTTAACTTTTTTATGGATAAAAAGTAACGCTTTAGAGTTGTTCACTCCACACTCAATATTGGGTATAGTCGTTAAATGCTTTATTTAATACCTAACTTTAATACCTAATTTAATATCTAATTAAGAGCAACCTTATGTTTAAACAATTAATTTTATTGTGTGCTTTAAGCATGCCGTTATTAAGCTGTGCTGCTGACGCACCATTTTCGGGGGGTATTACAACTGATGTACTGCTAAGCGACTACGACAAATTTAACGAGCAATACAAAGCATTTACGCCAACAGCACAAGACATTGCGTTAATGCAAAAGCTAGAAGGTAAAGAGCTAATTGTATTATTTGGCACATGGTGCCACGACAGTGAGCGCGAAGTGCCGCGTTTAATTAAGTTACTAGATGAATCAAAAGTACAACTTGCAAGCATTAAATATGTTGCCGTAGGTTACAACAAGCAAGACGATGCAGGTATTGCACTGGCTAACGACTTGCAATACACCCCTACGTTTATTGTTAAGCAAAATGGCAAAGAGTTAGTACGCGTAATTGAAAAGCCATCGGGCACATTGGCACAAGATTTAACTAAGGGTTTGTGAATTCAGCTTGGGGATATAAGAGCTTACGGATTTTGCTAATAGATTTATGGGTAGCTGGTGAACTGCTATGAGTGATCTCTTAAAATTACAATGCGTGAAGTCGGGTTTGATCCATTTGGCTGAGCAAAAATAGGAATTCAGTTATGGTTTGCATATCAATTAAAACAAATAAAAAACGAATTAATCTACAAGCTCGTTGTGGTATTTCTTAATATGTCTAAGGATCTACGTAAAAATTTGATTGCTGCGATTCTTAGTCCATTAATTGCATTACCAGTCCTTGGTTTTTGTTATTTTTATGCGGGTATCGAAAACTATACTTCTGTTAGTTCATTAATTTCAGGTGTTGGCTTTGGTGTATCAATAGGGGTGGGAAGTTTATTTTATTTTTATCCTTTAATGCTCATTTACGGATTACCTATTAGCTTATTACTCCAAAAGTTAAATTTATTTACATTACCGGTAGTTTTAATCTTAAGCATACTTCCAGTTTTTTTATTTAGTCTATTTAGTGAATTTAATCGTGAAACATTGGTTCTTCATTTATTAGTACTTTCAATGGGTTTAACTAGTTGGCTTACATATAATAAATTAAGGTAACACCACAATAAGCGATTAATGTTACACAACCGTTTTCTTACTCGGCTTACAGCTCAGATCAAACATTATTCACTAAACAGGTTTTTTTCGAACGCTTGCGCAGCATGTGAAGACGGTCTGTCTTTATAATGCAGTTGATAAAGTGGCCTAGAAAGTTGCTCGTTATTTTTTTGGCTCAGGCGTGTTAATTTACCTAGCTGCACTAAATCCTCAGTAACTACATTTGGCAATAAAGCG
The DNA here is from genome assembly GCF_014164325.1 of Pseudoalteromonas sp. SG43-4. Classification (NCBI taxonomy): domain Bacteria; kingdom Pseudomonadati; phylum Pseudomonadota; class Gammaproteobacteria; order Alteromonadales; family Pseudoalteromonadaceae; genus Pseudoalteromonas; species Pseudoalteromonas sp. SG43-4. The sequence goes on from NZ_JACJFB010000003.1 coordinate 261,250, forward strand.
ACCCCCATACCTTGAGCGACGGCCCTTGCTATGGCTTCGTTGCTGCCTAATTGCATACTGCGCTCTGCTATTACGCCATGTTGGGCTAATAACTTTACCGACATTTCTAAAGTACCCGAGCCCGGCTCGCGCAGTAGCCAAAATTGATTGTTTAACCATGCTTTTAAGTCTTTCGTGGGCTTAAAGTTACTCGGTATAACAACACTCATTAAATCGTTTTGCCAGTGCTTACTTATAATATGCGGCTCGGTTGGTGTGCCTTCAACCAGTGCTAAATCGATAGTGCATTCAAGTAGGGCGTGCTCAATTTGCGCTGTATTAGCCACTTGTACTTCTACTTTTATATCAGGGTACTGCGCGCAAAATTTAGCTAAGTAGGGCGGTAGCCAATAGCTGGCAATGGTTGTACTAGTGCCTATAACGAGCGTGCCACGCTTAAGCCCTGTGCGTGATTTAATATCTTCAATGGCTGCCTTTTCAATAGCAAAAATGCTACGTGCATGATCATACAAGGCTTGGCCGCCCTCGCTTAAGGTAAGTTTTTTGCCTTTAGATGCACGCTCTATAAGTTGAATATTTAATTGGTGCTCAAGCTCTTTTAGCGCTTTAGATACAGCCGGTTGGCTTATAAAAAGCGCTTCAGCTGCGCCTGAAAAACTACCAAGCTTTGCTACCGTATAAAACACCCGAAGTGCATGCAAGTTCATTGTGCCTCTCAAATTACATAACTTTAAGTTATCGAATCATGATTTTAATGTATTGGAGTTATATTTTGCGCTTTCATAAAATGAAGTCAACAGTTTAACGTTGTTCAATTGAGGGAATATTATGCTTAGCGCTATTAAAAATGGGTTTCAGCCTTTGGGTATTAATACTAAGCAATATGGCGATACGCGCTGGTGGTTAGGTATGCTGCTGGTGGTTGTTTTGGCGGGGGCATCTGTTGCATTAAGTAAGTTACCCATAATGCAAAGTGCGCAATTTAGCTCTTTAACTATTGGTATAGTGCTTGGCATTATTGTGGGTAACAGTGTGTTTTCGCGTATTGCTACGCAAACCGATATAGGTGTTGATTACGCTAAAAGTATATTGCTTAAAGCGGGGGTTGTGTTGTTTGGGTTTAGAATTACTTTTGCGCAAGTAGCGGGCGTAGGTTGGGAAGGCTTATTAACCGATGTTGTAATGCTGTTAGGCACATTTATTTTGGCAGTGCAGTTAGGTAAGCGCGTATTTAAGCTTGATGAACAAACAACCATATTAATTGGCGCAGGTAGCTCTATTTGTGGCGCAGCAGCTGTAATGGCAACCGAGCCTGTAATAAAAGCGCAGGCGCATAAAGTATCGGTAGCTGTAGCAACGGTGGTGGTGTTTGGCACGTTAAGCATGTTTGCCTACCCAATTATGTTTGATTACATGGGATTGAGCGAGCACGCTTACGGTCTTTTTGTAGGCTCAACTATTCATGAAGTAGCGCAAGTGGTTGCAGCGGGCACAGCTGTAAGCGCCAATGCTGCAGATACCGCCGTTATAGAAAAAATGCTAAGGGTGATGATGCTTGCGCCATTTTTAGTGGGCTTATCGTTTTGGCAAAGTAAAAAGCATGCAAATATAAACGCGCCTGGCGGCGAGCAAAAAGCGGGTATTACAATCCCTTGGTTTGCTGTGTTATTTATTGTGGCAAGTGGTGTACATTCGCTATCAGTTATTCCTCAAGTCGCTACAAGCGCAGTTGTTTGGTTTGATAATATATTACTCACCATTGCGATGGTGGCTTTAGGCTTACGCACACATGTAGGGGCAATTCGCCAAGCGGGTATTAAACCGCTGTTACTGGCGCTGTGTTTATTTTTGTTTTTAACATTGGGTGGTTACGCTATTAATATAGGCATTGCTGAGCTGTTTTAAACGTTACTTTGTAAAAGTTGATTGGCGGCTTAAATTGGCCAATCAACTTCGTTTAAAGTATCCAGCTGCGTGCTGGTATTTTTATTGCCTTGCCATTTATTAGTGTAAACAGCGTGCGGGTCAAACTGTAACGTTTGTTTTTCAATATTGAAGTGCCTACCACCACGCGGATCTACGCCTACACCTGCTATATATTGCCAATTACCCCAATTAGCGGCTACATCGTAATCAATCAGTTGCTGTTCAAAATAAGCTGCGCCGTATCGCCAATCAAGGCCAAGCTCGTTCACTAAGCAGCTTGCTGCAATTTGCCTTGCTCTATTTGATATATAACCCGTAGCGTTAAGCTCATTTATAATGGCATTGACTAATGGGTAGGGTGTTGAGCCATTACACCATGCAGCAAATCGGTTTGGCATAAATGTAGTAAGGGGTTTGGTTTGCTTTTGGCCTTTAAAATTAAACAGGCTTTTACCTGCCTTAAGTGCATGCCATTTAAAATATTCTCGCCATAGCAATTCAAATTTAATCCAGTAGGTAGACTCGTTTGTTATTTGACTATGTTCGTACGCCTCAACTGCTTTATAAACTTGCCGCGCACTTACACACCCAAAAGCAAGCCAGGTACTAAATTTTGTGGTGTTATTAAAGCCATCAAGCTCGTTTCGAGTTATTTTATAAGTACTTGGTAGTAAACCTGAAAAGTATTGCTTTAAATGTGTTTGCGCACTTTTAAACCCGCCATGCATTACGCCATTATTTGCTATACGCTCTAAAGGTTTTTTAGCGCACAAGGTTATTGGCTGAGGGAGCAAACCGTTTGGTAATGTTGAAAGTGAAATGGGGCTAGTGGCGGCCTCTACCTTTTTACGAAACGGGGTAAAGTGTTTAGGTAATTCGCTTACATCAAACGGTAGGTCACTTTGTTTATAGAGTGTGTCTTGCTGCGTTCCTGTAAATTGTGTATTTGGGCAATGTGCTTTGAGTAAGTTTATTTGGCGTTGCTCGTACAGGCCAAATTGCTCGCTGTATACAACTTCATCTATATTTTGCTCATTAATACGCGCTTTCAAAAGCGATACAGGTTCGCCTTCAAGCACATGCAGGGTTTGCCCGCGCTCAATAAGCTCTTGTTGGAGTTCATACAAGCTTTGCATTAAAAACTGCTGTTTATGCACGCCATACGGCTTTTGTTGATAGTTATTATTTTTAAACCAGTGCGGGTTTATAACAAATACAATATCGAGCGCGCATTGCTCAGTAGCAAGTTCGCTTAAAATAGGGTTGTCGTCTATTCGTAAATCGTTTTGTAGCCAATATAAAATGCGTTTGCTCATAGGTTTACTCAGGTTTTTGTAATCATTAACTTTACGAAGCAAAAGCGGGTAGGGATTAGTTTTGAGGTGTTTAAGAGGGTTTTAAAAAGAGGCGGCAAATAATACCGCCTCCTTGAATGTTAAATAGCCGATTTTTGTTTTGCTATCCAATCGTTTATTACGTCTTCTAATACTTCCATAGGCAGCGAGCCTTGGCCGATAACGGTGTCGTGAAAGCTGCGAATATCAAACTTAGCCCCGAGTTCTTTTTCAGCTTTTGCACGCAGTTCGCGTATTTTTATTTCGCCCATTTTGTACGAAAGCGCTTGGCCTGGCCATGATATGTAACGATCTATTTGATCCTCCACCGCGCTTTGTGGCAAAGCAGTGTGATCTGCCAAGTAGTCAATAGCCTTTTGGCGGCTCCAACCAAATGCATGAATACCTGTATCAACCACTAAACGCACTGCGCGCCACATTTCGTAACCTAAACGACCAAAGTCGCTGTATGGGTTTTGATAAAAGCCGGCTTCTTTACCTAAGCGCTCTGTGTATAGTGCCCAACCTTCGCCAAATGCAGAGTGGCTAAGTGTGCGTCTAAATTCGGGTACATTTAACTCCATAGCAATAGCGTTTTGTAAATGATGCCCTGGTATTGCCTCATGTAAGCTAAGTGCTTCTAAATTATATAAAGGCTGTAGTTTAGGTGTTGAGGCTAAAAAATAAGTGCCGGGGGAACGGTTATCAGCAGGTGGCATATAAAACGCGCCGCGACTCGCTGAGCCTTTAATAGTAAAGGTATTACGCGGTAAATGATTAAAGTAGGTTGGTAACTTGCCATACATTTTTTGCGTAATAAAAGCGGTTTTTTCTAGCAGGTCTTGCGCGTCTGTTGCGTAAAATTGCTTATCGGTCGCTAAAAATTCTAAAAAATCGCTGTATGTGCCATCAAAACCTACTTCATCAATAATGTTTTGCATTTGCGTTTTTATACGCGCGACTTCTTTTAAGCCTAGTTCGTGTATTTGCTTTGGCGTGGCGTCTGTTGTGGTGTAGTAATTAACTGCATATTTGTAATACTCAAGCCCGCCTTTAACGCTTGCAATACCCGGCTGCGCTCTACAGTTAGGCATGTAATCGTTTTCAAAAAAGTCGTAAAAGTGCTGATAAGCAGGGACTACTTTTGAGCTGATTAAGGCCTTTGCTTTGTTTTGGTATGTGGCTTTTTGCTCTGCTGTAAACGTGTTTGGTATACGTGTAAAGGGCTCGTAAAGGGCACTGTTTTCAGGTTGCTTAACAATATGCGCGCTAATGCTTTGGCTGTAATTTTCAAAGGTTTTGCAGTAATGAGTAAAGCCTGTTTTTATACCTTCTTTCATTAAATCAATATTTTGCTGATTAAATCGAGGGTAGTCGGCAAGGCTGATTAAAAATGCGTTGTAATCGTCGGGTGTTAAAAATGCCATGTTAGCCGGTGCTTCGGCAAAGTAAGTATGCCAGCCACTTAAAAAATTAACCGGAAAATACTTATCTTGATAAAGGTAACTTTGCTGCTCGGTTTCTCGCTCATATTTAAATAAGCGGTAGTTCATTAGCTGCTCGTTGTTGAGCGTTTTTGGGTCAATGCTGGCTAAGTTTTTTAGTACGTTGTTGTTATAAGCTTGGCGCTTTGCAATGGCTTGCTCGCTCCAATTTGGCAAAGTACCGTTTGGCTTCCAGCCGTCTGGGTCGGTACGAAAAAATATTTTTTCAGCTTTGGCGTTTTGCCAGTGGTTATCAATAATGGTTTTTAAATCAGTGTTAGTGTCGGCTAAGCTTGGTAGCGATGCAACCGCTAAGCATATAGCTAGAATACTTTTTTTAAACATAGTCATCCGTTATTGGCGAGTTAGTTATTATTTATCGCGCTTTTTTATTTTAATTTGTGCTCAATATAGTACCAAGTTAACTTAATCAATGCGCTTACTTTTATAACCTGTAACTCTTGGTTTTACTTTTTGATTGAACAAATTTCACTGCGTAACTGATTGGCGTACTAGTTTATTGTTTTATCAGCGTTTAGAATGACTAAAACTTATTATAAAAAATGATCGTCATGTTTAATAAAGTAATTACCTTAATTGATGAAGCAAACGACCAAGACCCTAATACTGAGCAGCACAATGGACAAAGCTTTCCAAAAGAAAGTTTATACGCCTTGCGCATGAGCGAAATGTTAACTCGTTTTAAACCAGATGCCGATGATCTCATGCAAATTGCAGTGCGTGCACAGCATATTCAGCGTTGGAAGTCGCCACGTAGTGATTTTGAAATGAACAAACAGGGCTATCATCAGTGGCGCAGTGCACTTTATATATTTCATGCTAGCAGCGTGGTTGCGCTCATGAAGCAAGCTGGTTACGGTGAAGCTGAGCAAAACCGAGTGTACGATGCGGTCGCTAAAAAAAATATTAAACGTAACCCAGACAGCCAATTAGTAGAAGATGTAGCAAGCCTTGTATTTATTGAACATTATATGCTTGGGTTTGCCAATGCAAAACCAGATTACAATGAAGAAAAATGGATTGGTATTATTCGCCGTACATGGCAAAAAATGTCAGATGAAGCCCATGAGTTTGTACTTGCAGGTAATATTACATTGCCCGGCCCGCTTGTTGGGCTTATTCATAAAGCACTTGAGTAAAAGAAAATAAATAAAAAGGAATTTTAAATGTATTGTCCTCGTAGTAATACGCCACTTGAACCTTTACTTGTTGGCGGGATTACTGTTTTTACGTCAGCGCAAGGCGGCGTATTTTTTGATAACAGCCAAATTTTTAAGTTTAGCTCGCCGGAGTTAAAGCATGGTCAGGTTTTACTTAAGTATTTGAGTAATTATACCGAAGGTGAGGGCGAAGTCTCATCGCGAGTAAATTGCCCTAAATGCCCAAGTATTGTGATGATGCGCCGGTATTTTTCGCCGCTCAAAGTGGTTGAGATAGACGAATGCCCTGGTTGTGCAGGCATATGGCTTGATAGCGGCGAGCTGGCAAAAATACACGAAAACCATTTAACCCCCCGAGAGCGTAAGCTGTTAGCCCACGAAATGGCGACCAATAATGGGTTTATAACTATTAAGCCGCCAAAATCAAAGTATTACCCCAAAGCGCCTAAAAATGTTCAAGACACGACAGTTGAACGGTTGGTGCAATTAGCATTACTTAATTTTCAGTAATAAAAAACGGCGCACTAAAAAGTACGCCGTTTTTCTGTAATAGATTAACGCTTATGCAGTTTATTTATTACGGTTTTCTTTTGCAAACGCACGTATTTTACGTTTTTGCGAAAGCGTTACTTTATTAGTACGCCCTGCAAATGGGTTATCACCTTCTCTAAATTCAATTTTGATTGGGGTGCCCATAATTTTAAGTGCTTTACGGTAGTAGTTCATAAGGTAGCGTTTGTAGCTATCTGGTAAATCGTGAACTTGGTTACCATGAATTACAATACGTGGCGGGTTATAACCACCGGCATGCGCATATTTAAGCTTAACACGACGACCACGAACAAGTGGCGGCTGGTGATCGGCTTGAGCCATGTCCATAATACGGCGAAGCATTGCGGTGCTAATACGCTTAGTTGCTGACTCGTACGCTTCATCAACCGATTCAAATAAATGACCAACACCTGTACCGTGAAGTGCAGATATAAAGTGTAAGCGTGCAAAGTCAATAAAGCCTAAACGGCGATCAAGCTCTGTTTTAATACGATCTTTAACGTAGTCGTCAAGGCCATCCCATTTATTAACGGCAATAACCAGCGAACGACCTGAGTTAAGCGCAAAACCTAATAAGCTTAAGTCTTGATCAGAAATACCATCGCGCGCATCCACAACAAGTAAAACCACGTTACAATCTTCGATTGCTTGTAGTGTTTTAATTACTGAGAACTTTTCAACTACGTCACTTACTTTTTTACGCTTACGAACACCGGCTGTGTCAATTAACACATACTCTTTGTCGTTACGCGTCATTGGAATATAAATAGAATCGCGCGTTGTACCTGGCATATCATATACAATTACACGATCTTCACCCAATATACGGTTTGTAAGTGTTGACTTACCAACATTAGGGCGACCAATAATAGCAAGCTTTACAGGTTTGTCAGCAAACGCTTGATGATCGGTATCACCACCTTCGCCTTCTTCGTAAAGATCGATTAATTCTTCGTCATCACCTGTTACTTCTTCATCTTGAGCAGCTAGTTCAGCAATAAGCGGCTGAAGTGTTTGTTCAAGTAATAGGGTAATACCACGGCCATGTGCAGCTGCAATGTGATGTATTTCACCTAATGATAATTGGTAAAATTCAGCACAGTTTGAATCTGCATCAATGCCGTCGGTTTTATTGGCAACAACAAAGCACTTTTTCTCTTGTTTACGCAAGTGATTAGCAATGGCTTGGTCAGCTACGGTCATACCTACACGAGCATCTACTAAAAACAGAACAATGTCGGCTTCTTCAATGGCTAGCAGAGATTGATCTGCCATTTCGATTTCGATGCCTTCTTCTGAGCCATCAATACCGCCCGTGTCTACCACGATAAATTCATAGCCATCGTAACTAGCTTGGCCATATTTTCTATCTCGTGTTAAACCTGGAAAATCGGCTACGAGTGCATCACGAGTACGTGTTAAACGGTTAAATAATGTGGACTTGCCCACATTGGGTCGCCCAACTAGAGCGATCACGGGAAGCATAAACTACCTCTTTAAAAAACAACAAAAGGCTTCGCAGTGCGAAGCCTTACAAAAAACAATTAACTATTAGCAGGTTATACTAATAGCAGTCAGTTAGTTTGGTATTTTTACCATACTAACTTCACCATCACGGGTGTATAAAATTAGCTTATCGTCGGCAACAACTGGCTCAACAAAAAAGCCTGAGCTGTCAAAGTCTTCTCGAGATACTAGCTCGCCAGTTTCTTTATTTAGCCAATGTAGGTTACCTTCTTGGTCGCCTAAAGCTAAGTGGCTACCTGCAACTGCAGGGCCTGTTAGGTACCAACCACGTAGAGCGGGTTGGCTCCAACGTTCAATACCTGAATTTTTATCTAATGCGTAAATAACACCATCGCTATCTACTAAATAAATTGTTTGTGCATCCATCGCAATTTCGCGGTAGCTGCTGTACTCACGTTTCCAAACTACGTTGCCAGAGCGAATATCTACAGCAGCTAAGTTGCCGTTGTAAGCTATAGCGTAAGCGTATGGACCGCTAATAAGCGGTTGAGTGTCTACGTCAACTAGGCGTTCAAATTCTGATGCGCCTTTAGCAACCGCAATTTCTGCGCTCCATGCTGAGTAACCACTGTCTGAAATTAAAACGCTTAGCTTGCCTGTTTCAAGGCCTACTAATACACCACCGTTAGCAACAGTTGGCGAGCTTTGTCCGCGTAATGTTAGTGGTGGAACTTCTTGTTCAAAACTCCAACGCTCTTCGCCCGTATCTGGGTGAAGGGCTAACAATTTACCAGAGCCTAAATTTACAAATATTAAGCCATCGCCTGCTGTCGGTTTAGACAGTGATTCGCCTGGTACATTTTTACGCCAAACTTCTTCACCGGTTTCGCGATCAAGAGCAATAATAAAGCCGTGTTCAGAACCTATATAAATTTTACCATAGGCTTGCAAAATACCACCTGATAATTTTGCATTACCGTTGTCAGCCCATGGCCAAAACGATAAATCTTGGCGTACATCGGTTTCCCACTTGGTATCGCCGTTAGTAAGCGAAAGCGCTTCTACTTGGCCTTCGCGGCTAGCAACATATACAGTATCTTTGTAAACAGCTGGTGTTAAACGAGAAAAGTAATGCTCTACGCCATCACCTACAGATTCTTGCCAAACAACGTCAGTTTCAAATTGGTTTACAATTTCAGGAAGTACTAGTTCATCTTCATCATCACTTGATGAACAACCCATCAGTGTTGCCATACATAGGGCAAGGGCTGCTGTTGTAAATTTTTTCATGCCTAAAACCTTATGCCGCTGGGCTAGTTACTGCTAGGTCATCTAACTTAATTTGTAATAGTGGGTTACTTGTTAATCCACCCGCATCTATTGCTGCTTGGTATGCAGTACGTGCTTGATCTTTGTTACCTTGCTGTGTGTAAATGTCGCCTTTAAGCTCGGCAACGTTTGCATTGAATGCTTCAGGTAATGGTGCATTTAATGTAGTTAATGCGTCGTCATAGTTAGTTTGTGCAATTTGAATTCGCGCTAAACGTGTAATCGCAATTGCTTTTAATTCTGTATTTTCAGTATTAGACACTATCCAGCTTAGCTTTTCGCTTGCTACGTCTAATTTTTTTGCTTCTACAGCGTCTTTTGCAGCAACAAATGCAGCAAGTGTTGCGTAGTTTGTATCTTTATTTTCGCTAATAAACGCATCAGCTGAAGATAATACATCATCACTTTCAACAAGCGCTGTATATGAATCTGATGCTTTTTCAGCGGTAGTAATTTGGTTTTGGTTATATGCTTTCCAGCCATATAAGCCACCAAGGCCAACAAGTATGCCTAGTGCAAGTGAAATGCCGTTTTCACGGAAAAAGCGTTTAATGGCTTCTGCTTGTTGTTCTTCTGTTGAATAAATATCCATTCTTACCTCTAATGTTCGCTTAGCCGTTAATAAGCTCAGCTAATAGCGCTTTAGCTTGTTCTAATTCTAATGTGACTTGTTCTTTACGCTCGCGTAAATACTTGATGGTCACAACGCCTTTTTCTAATTCATCTTCACCAATAATCACTGCAACAAGTGCATCGCTTTTATCAGCACGTTTTAATTGTTTTTTAAAGTTGCCGCCGCCCGCATGCACCATAACGCGTAAACCTGGTACGTCTTTACGTAGTTGCGCTGCAATTGCAGGAGCTTGAATGCTTGCTTTGTCGCCCATTGCTGCTAAATATACATCAGCATTACGACGAATGTCACCTACACACTCAAGCGCTTGTAGTAATAACACTAATCGCTCTAGACCCATTGCAAAACCAACTGCTGGCGTTGCTTTGCCGCCAAGCTGTTCAACTAAGCCGTCGTAACGACCACCAGCACATACTGTGCCTTGTGCGCCTAAGCTGTCGGTTACCCATTCAAATACGGTACGGTTGTAGTAGTCTAAACCACGTACTAACTTTTCATTAACCGTATATGAGACGCCAGCAGCGTCTAAACGTTCACATAAATTTTCAAAATGTTCTTTTGATTCAGCGTCTAAGTTTTCAGACAATTTAGGCGCATCAGTTAAAATTGCTTGTACGTCTGGGTTTTTGCTATCAAGTACGCGTAATGGGTTTGAATACATACGACGTTTTGAGTCTTCATCAAGCACATCAATGTGTTGCTCAAGGTAGGCTACTAACGCATCACGGTAATCTGCACGCGCTTCGTTAGAGCCTAAAGAATTTAGCTCTAAACGAACGTGGTCAGTAATACCAAAGGCTTCCCATAGTTGCGCTGTTAATAAAATAACTTCTGCGTCTATGTCGGCTGTGGCAATACCAAATGTTTCTAAACCAAATTGGTGAAACTGACGGTAACGACCTTTTTGCGGACGCTCGTGACGAAACATTGGACCCATGTACCAAAGGCGTTGTTCTTGGTTATATAGTAAGCCATTTTGGTTGCCAGCACGTACGCATACTGCGGTGCCTTCTGGGCGAAGTGTTAATAAGTCGCCATTGCGATCGGCAAAGGTGTACATTTCTTTTTCTACTATATCGGTAACTTCACCAATAGAGCGTTTAAATAAGTCGGTTGATTCTACAATAGGAAAACGAATTTCTTGATAACCGAACGATGCTACTGTCTCGCGTAAAATGCTTTCTACTTTCTGCCAAACTTGTGTATCGCCCGGCAGACAATCGTTCATACCGCGAACTGCCTGAATTTGTTTTGCCACTGATAAATCCTAAATGCTGTTTATGTGTAATAAAAAATGCTTACACAACAAGAATGCTAAAAATTGACCCGCTATTATAGCGTTCTGGTCATAAAGGTAAACGCCAAACACCGCTGTTTGGCGCTTTATACGGTATTTATTCGACTATTTTAATATCGATAGGTGTTTGCTGCTCTTTTTGAGCAATAAAGTCGCGCACGTAGCCTTCGAGCTGGTCAACAATGTTGTTGTTGTCAATACGCGCTTTTTGGCGCTCACCATTAATATATAAACCTGAGCGACGGTTTGCACCGGCAAGGCCAATATCACTCACAAGGGCTTCACCTGGGCCGTTTACAACACAACCAATTACCGAAACCGATACAGGCTCAATAATATCTTCAAGGCGCTCTTCTAGCTGGTTCATGGTGCTTACTACATCAAACTCTTGACGAGAACAGCTTGGGCAGGCAATAAAGTTAATACCGCGCGAACGTATGCGCAGCGATTTTAAAATATCAAAACCTACTTTAATTTCTTGAACAGGGTCAGCTGCAAGCGACACTCGCAGTGTATCGCCAATACCTTCGGCAAGTAGCATACCTAAACCTACGGCTGATTTAACCGAGCCAGATCGCATGCCGCCCGCTTCGGTAATACCTAAATGAAGTGGTTGGTCTATTTCTTTAGCGAGTAAGCGATAGGCGCCTACCGCTAAAAATACGTCTGATGCTTTTACCGATATTTTAAATTGGTCAAAATCAAGGCGGCGTAATATATCTACATGGCGCATTGCTGATTCTAATAAGGCTTCAGGTGTAGGCTCGCCGTATTTTTCTTGTAAGTCGCGCTCAAGTGAGCCGCCATTTACACCAATACGAATAGGAATGTTATACTCGCGAGCAGAATCGACCACAGCTCTTATACGCTCTTCGCTACCTATATTACCTGGGTTTATGCGCAGACAATCTACGCCGTACTTTGCCACTTTTAAGGCTATACGGTAATCAAAGTGAATATCGGCTACTAGCGGAATAGTCACTTGTTCTTTAATACTTTTAAACGCTTCAGCTGCGTCCATAGTCGGTACTGATACACGCACTATGTCGGCACCGGCATCTTGTATTGCCTGAATTTGTGCAACGGTTGCATCAACATCCATGGTGTCGGTGTTGGTCATTGATTGCACAGCAATAGGGGCGCCGTCACCAATAGGGACGTTACCTACATTGATACGGGTGGATTTTCTGCGTTTAATTGGGGATTCTGAAAACATAGCGACTACTCTGCTAGTGGTAATGTAAATTTGGCTAAACGGTTTTTAGGAAATGCAGAAACATCTACAGGTTCGCCGTTTAAAGTAATGTCTACAGCGTCATGCTTACCAAGCACAACTGAAAAAGGAGGCGTTCCGCTTACGGTCATAATGTAGCCTGCTTTTTTAACGCCGAATGCTATTTTTTCGCCTTCGCCATCGTAAATTTCAACCCAACTTTCGCCGTTAAAGTTCATAACAATTGTACTGCTAGCATCTTCTTGGCTTTCGTTGTTAGATGTAATAGGAGCCGTTTCTGTAACGGCTTCTGAGCTTGTTGATGTTTCAAGCGTATCTTTTGATTCTAATAGTGATTCGTCGTTAATTTCGGCTTGTTGCTGTTGCTGTAAAATACTGGGTTGAGCTGCTTGTCGTTCACTCATTATTGAGTTGGCAACGTTTATTTTACTGGTTTGCTCTTCAATGGGGGTGGCGTTTTGCCAAAACCATAAAGCAGATGAGCCAATAACAATCGCTAAAATTAAATAACTAAAAAACATCAAACGGCTGTCGCTTGCTTCTTTTTCTGTTCGGCGCGAAAAGCTTTGCATATTAGCGGGCTTGGTCGGCTCTGGTGGGGCCGGCATCATTGCTAATATAGGTGCGCTATCGACTTTTAATTCACGGCAATAATTTTTTATATAGCCTTTAACAAAAGTGATAGGGCCTAGTAACGCAAATTCATCATTTTCAAGGCGTTTAATTTGAAGTTCAGACAGCTTTAACGGTGCAGCGATAGTTGCGATGCTAACGTTTGCTTGCTCTCTATGATTTTTTAGTATTTGGCCTACAGTTGGCTGTTCGCTCTGTGTTTGCGTATTTTCTTCATTCATAATGTGTATGAGTCTGGATCCACTAGTAAAAGTCTGTGCCCTGGTTTTAATGCTATATCAGGACTTAATTTATTCCATCGCATTAATTCGTCAATTAATACATGCCGCTGGGTAGCTATATCGTAAAGGGAATCACCAGCTTTAATTTCGTAATAAATATTAGGATCGTTTAGGTATATTTTACTTCCATTCATTACCCGATCCGACTCTTTTAAACCATTCCATTGCAGGAGTTTTTGTAGTTTAACATTGTATCGCACCGAAATGCTAAATAGGTTTTCGCCAACAGCAATTACATGAAATGGCACGCGTAAAGGCGATACTTTAGGATTAAGCATTGGAAGCTCAGCTTTTTGCACTGCTTCGTAGCTTTTAAATTCAATATCAGCATTATTTTGATAGTTGCTGTTTTCAAAAACGGTTGTATTTTTAGTCGCTTCGTAGAATACCACGTCACTACTGTTTTTTTGATTAGTAACTGCAGGTGCAGAATTACTGTAGTTACTAGTTTGCTGCGAATTAAACTGGCCTGTTTTAGGTGCGCCAAACGAGATTATTGTTACCTCGTCATCGGCTTTAGCCGGTTGTTTTGTTGCTATAACTTCTTTTTGAAGTTCTAAAACGGGTTGCGCTTTTTCAGGCGCTGCTACTATAGAATCTGCAGAGTCGTGCTCAGTAGTAAGTGCAAGCATAACAGCCGATGTATCGGTAGGATTGCTTGGCGCGACGACTTTAGGAGCCTCTTCTTTTTGGGTCGTTACTTGTTTTGCTATTACGGTTGCTTCGTCGGCTTGCGTACTGAGCGTATTTGGCAATGCTTGAGCTTGCTCTTCTCTTGCTATAACTGGATTTACATCTTGGTTATTTGCTGTTGCGAGATTTTTATCTGTTTTTTGCTCGTTGTTTGTTACCAAGCTTGTTGAACCGTCCTCTGGCGAACGTTTCTTTCTAATAACTTTTATTTTTGGTTTTGAACTAACGTGCGCGCCGCTTGCGTCATTTTTTAGTTCTTTTAACTGCGCTTTACGGTATTTTTCTCGCAGTATTTCAAACTCATTAAAACGTGTTCTTTTCTCTTTTAACGCATAGGCTTCGTTGCTGGTAGAGTAAGTTTGCAAAATAGTGTTGGAAATTTTTTCAGCTTCTTCAATTCTGCCCATTCGGTTTTTTACAAGATAGCTAAGCATTAATGCGCGAGAAGATACTCGACCCGTACTTTCATAGCGTTTTAAAAGTTCACTGGCTTTGTACAAGTCACTTTTAGCGTAATACAGTGCGGCTAAGCTAATTAATGTAGATGTTCGCTGAGAGCTGTGATTAAGTGCCTGTTGAAAGTAGCTTTCTGCATTTTCAAAATCATCAAATTCAATAGCACACAGGGCTAAATTTTCGTAGCTTTCGGCAACGCGAATATAACTTGGTACTTCAATGGCTTTTAAAAATTGATCAGTTGCACGATCGTATTCATCAATACCACATAAAAACACACCGTAGTTATTGAGGGTGTTAGGATCGTCTGGCTTGATTTCAAGTGCTTTTTGGTAGGCTTTATCAGCTAGCGGGTTTTCGCCCACTTGTTGGTAGTAATAAGCAAGAGAGTAATGTACTTCAGGTAGGTCAGGAGCAAATGCTGCTGCACGTTCTAAATTGTATTTGGCTTGAGAATTATTACCCGTTTTTAAATACTGTAGGGCTAAAGCAATTCGTGTTCGTGCTGCGCCAGTATTATTAACCTTATTTTCGACGACGGGTTTATTACTGCCGTTATAACTACTTTCGCTCACACAGCCACTTAGGGCAAGTGTTGATAGTGTTATAGCAAGTATAGATCGCATTACCTTATCTCTTTATTTTTAGTCCATGTCGCCTATCTTACCTAAAAGCTTTACTCTTGCATCATTTATTTAAAAATAAACAACTTAACAGCCTTATATGGTTTATTCATATAAGGCTGTTACAGATTATGCTTGGTGGATATTAACGGCAATCGCGTTATCGTCGCGGATTTTCTTTTTAGCTAAACGTTTAGTACGGTCAACTACGTCACCGACTAACTGACCGCAAGCTGCGTCAATATCATCACCGCGAGTACGGCGCACAATACAGGTTACACCTGCAGCTTGTAGTACTTTTGAAAAGCGGTCGATACGGCTATTACTTGAGCGTGTGTACTCGTTACCCGGGAACGGGTTAAACGGAATAAGGTTTACCTTAGACGGTGTGCCTTTTAACGTTTGTACTAATGCATGCGCTTGATCAGTGCTGTCGTTAATGCCATTAAGCATAACGTATTCAACAGTTACGTCTTTATTAGCTTTTGAACCGTCGATATAACGACGACACGCCGCTAAAAACTCTTCAATAGGGTACTTTTTATTAACAGGCACTAAAATATCACGCAGTGCGTTATCTGGTGCGTGAAGTGATATAGCCAGTGCTACGTCAATTTTTTCTTTTAGTAAATCAAGAGCAGGTACAACGCCTGAAGTACTTAATGTTACGCGGCGCTTAGATAAACCAAAGCCCCAATCGTCCATCATTAGTTCCATTGCTGGCACTACGTTTTTAAGATTAAGTAAAGGCTCGCCCATACCCATCATCACAACATTAGTCACTGGGCGCTTTTCGCTATGACCATCAAGGCCTATATCTTTAGCTACACGCCAAACTTGGCCAATAATTTCAGATACTTTTAAGTTACGGTTAAAGCCTTGTTGAGCAGTAGAACAAAAAGTACATTCAAGCGCACAACCCACTTGTGATGATACACATAACGTAGCGCGCTCTTTTTCAGGGATCCAAACGGCTTCTACTTCTTGGCCGCCTTCAAGAATAAGCGCGTACTTAATAGTACCGTCGCTTGCTTGTTGGCGAACTGTTATTTCTGGCGCTACAATTTCGCACTCAGCTTTAAGCTTTTCTTTAAGCTTTTTATTTACGTTAGTCATTTCGTCGAAGTTATCTACGCCAAAATGATAAATCCATTTCATCACCTGGTCACTACGAAACGGCTTTTCACCGAACGATGCAAATAGCTCGCGCATTGCATCTCGGTTTAAATCTAATAAGTTAATCTTTTTTTGCTCGGTCATGAAACAACCTCAATCGGTGACGGTGGAGATAAAAATTTACGAGGACGAATTGTACACAATTCACTCACTTTAATCATTAAGTAAAATATCAAAAAATGCACTTATGAATACTTTGCGTAATGACTAAAAAAGGGCCCGAAAGCCCTTTTCATTTTGTTAACGAATTCGAATTAACGAGTACGTGAACAAAGCTCTTCGTCAGCGAAGAAGTACGCGATTTCACGAGCAGCAGATTCAACAGCATCAGAACCGTGAACAGCGTTTTCGTCGATGCTATCAGCGTAGTCTGCACGTAAAGTGCCAGCTAGTGCTTCAGCAGGGTTAGTAGCACCCATGATTTCACGGTTTTTAAGAACAGCGTTTTCGCCTTCAAGAACTGTAACCATTACTGGACCAGATGTCATGAAAGATACTAAAGCGCCAAAGAAAGGACGTTCGCTATGTTCTGCGTAGAAACCTTCAGCTTTCTCTTGTGAAAGGTGAACCATTTTAGCTGCAACGATTTTAAGGCCAGCAGTTTCGAAACGGTTGTAGATAGCGCCAATGTGGTTTTTAGCAACTGCATCAGGTTTTACGATTGAGAAAGTACGCTCTAAAGCCATCTTTATGCTCCAATAATTTTAAGTAAAAGTGTGAATATTAACGGGCGCGAATTATACGCGTTTTAAGTGAAAAATCCTAATTTTATTAAAAACCAGTTTGATTGCTGTTTTATGATCTCGATCAAATTTAAATTATTAGCCATATTTATACTGCTGCGCTTGTGTTTATGTATTTTTCAATAACACCAATTTCACTGGATTAATGCTTAATTTTTCAATCAAATTGGTAAAACTCATGCAACTGGTTTAAACCCAGTTCGATGTATGGAGCGCACATGTTACCCGTTATTTCTTCAATGCCTTTTATTCCTGAATTATTATGCCCCGCAGGCAGTTTAAAAAACATGCGCTACGCGTTTGCTTATGGCGCAGATGCGGTTTATGCGGGGCAGCCTCGTTATAGCTTGCGTGTGCGCAATAATGAATTTGACTTAGACACGCTGCAAATTGGTATTAGTGAAGCGCATGCGCAAAATAAAAAGTTTTATGTGGTGTCTAATATTGCGCCGCATAACGCGAAAGTAAAATCGTATTTACGTGATATAGAGCCAGTTATTGCGATGCAGCCCGATGCGCTGATTATGTCGGACCCTGGTTTAATTATGCTTGTTCGTGAAAAATGGCCTGCGATGCCCATTCACTTATCAGTACAGGCAAATGCGGTAAATTACGCGAGTGTACAATTTTGGGCAAAGCAGGGAATTGAACGCGTTATTTTATCAAGAGAGCTGTCGCTCGAAGAAATAACCGAAATACGCACACTCTGCCCAGACACCGAACTTGAAGTATTTGTACATGGCGCACTGTGTATGGCGTATTCGGGGCGTTGTTTGCTCTCTGGTTACATAAATAAGCGCGATCCAAATCAAGGGACGTGTACTAATGCATGTCGTTGGGATTACGATGTAAAACCTGGTGTTGAGAACGAAACCGGCGAAATGGTGCATAAAATTGACCCCAAACAGGTGATTCCTACATTAGGTGAAGGCGCACCAAGCAACGATGTATTTATGCTAGAGGAACAAGGTCGCCCTGGTGAGTATATGCCTGCATTTGAGGATGAACACGGCACGTATATTATGAACTCAAAAGATTTACGCGCTGTGCAATACGTAGAGCAGTTAACAAAAATGGGTGTACATAGTTTAAAAATAGAAGGGCGTACTAAGTCATTTTATTATGTGGCGCGCACTGCACAAGTTTATCGTAAAGCAATAGACGATGCGGCTTCGGGTAAACCATTTGATACTAGCTTATTTAAAACATTAGAAAACTTGGCGCATCGTGGTTATACCGAAGGCTTTTTAAAACGCCATGCCCACCAAGATTATCAAAACTATGAATACGGTCACTCTGTATCAACTAAGCAGCAATTTGTGGGTGAAGTATTTGGGCGCTGCGAAAATGGATTAGTTGAAATAGACGTTAAAAATAAATTTTGTACTGGTCAATCTTTAGAGCTTATGACACCACAAGGCAACATTACTTTTACGCTTGAATATATGGAAAACAAAAGAGGCAAAAGTATTAGCGATGCTAAAGGTTCTGGTCACATTGTAAAAATCCAGCTAGATGAGGGCATTAACTTAGATCACGCTATTTTAATGCGTAATCTAGACGCGCACCAAGATACCCGTAATCCGTTCAAAAAGGTGAGTTAGGATCCACTCTAATAACTGCTCAAAGCTATTTTATTAAATAGAGTGACGCTGAGCAGTTATATCTTCATCTGCTATTTTTTAAATACCATTTATGGAATTTATCTTATCATTAATGCTTATTTATAAAATTTTAAAAGCGAATATAATGGATATTCGTACTTAACACGTGTTGTTAAATCGCTCCTCACTGTTACCCCATTACTTTTTAAAGGAATCATTTTTGTATGTGGATAATTTTTGCATTACTCGCAACCGTTTTTTTTGGTGCCCGAGGAGTGTTGTATCAATGGACGTCGCAGAAAAAGATTAACCGTAACTTATTATTATTCGGTGTATTTTTTGTAGGATTTGTTATTAGTGCGCTAGGTACTGTGGTATTTGAACATACATGGTATGGCTGGGCAGACATTACGGTTGGGCTAGCGTTAGGTTTTGGCTCTTTTGCTGCTAATGGTTTGTTGCATAAGGGGTTTTCGGTTGGTAAAGCGTCTTTAATTAGTATTTTATCGGGATTGACGCCTTTGTTTGTCCTTTTATTTGCTTTTTTATTGTGGCAGGAGACCTTAACAACAATTCAATTAATTGGCTTTTTCATTATTTTTGGTGGCCTTTATATCATTCGTTATTCAAGCGATATTTCGTTGAACAACCTACAAGGTGCGCAATGGGGATTACTCGCTGCACTTGCCTTTGCATTTAATGATTTAATGGGTAAGCAATCAACACTTCTTGAGGCCGATACCTTTGCAACGCTAACGTCTATGTTTGGTTTTGGTAGTTTTCTTTTTGCTGTTAGTTGGTTAGTAAAGCGCAAAAAAATGTTAGCAGAGCAAGGCGCTTCTCAAGCGTATTGGTCTGCCGGTAAAACATTTTCGTGCGGGTTACTTATTGGTTTAACTAATGTGGCTGGCATGGTTGCAATAATATCGGCTTTTGCTATTGGTAATACAGGGCTAGTTTCAGCGATTTCAGGTATGAATATTTTAATTATTTTGTTGTACTCACGCATCATCCTAAAAGAGTCTTTTACACGCCAAGAAGTTATAGGATTAACAACGGCATTTTTAGGTGTAATTGTACTAAGGCTTAGTTTTTAAAAGACGAATGAGCTTAATCACTTTGCTGTAAAAAGCATACACTGCTACATATTAGTAAAGTGTTGCAGTGTATGCTCTATGAGTAAACGCACTCGATAAGGGATTTGTTTTCTGTCGCGATAAAGCATAGAAAATGGCTGCCCTTTGCTTTGCCAATCAGGAAGAATGCGTTTAAGCTTTCCGGCTTTAATAAGTGGTAATGCTATATAATCATGGATGTAGCTAATACCCACACCAGACTCAACTGCTTGTTTCATCATTTGAATTTCATCAACCTCCAATCGAACATGTGTGTTTGGATTAAAACTGTACTCTTCGCTCGTTTGCTGATTGTTTAATTGCCACGGAACCAACCCAACGCACGCAATTTTTGGGTGCAGCTCTAATTGTTTAGGATGAGTGATGGATTGATAATCATGGTCTGGGTGAGCACAAAGCACATTATGAATAAGTTTAAGCTCTCTAATAACCCAATTATCAATGGCAGGGTTTCTTACTCTAAATGCTATATCAATCGCTTCTTTTTCAATATCAATAAGGTTATTTGAAAAGCGTAAATCTAGTTGAATATCGGGATACTGCAGTAAAAAATCACAAAAAATAGGACTTAAAAAATGTTTACCCATGTAAATGGGGGCACAGATCCTAATTTTCCCTTTAGGTTGGTCTTTTTCATCACAAAGTGCTTGCTCGATACACTCTACTTCCTCAAATAACTTGCGATAGCGGTCGTAATATAACTCGCCAGTATGCGTTAGCGTTACTCGATGGGCATCTCGATTGAGTAGCGTTAATTGAAGAGCTTGCTCTAATAGACGTATTCTGCGGCTTAAGGTTGATAGTGACATATCAAGATTTGCTGATGCTTTTTTAAAGCTACCTAGTTTTACTATGGTGCAAAAGTAACGTAAATCATCGAGAGAATAACTAGCTGCCATCAGAACTACTTTATTGTTTAGGATGTAGGCAATATTAAAAGCGACGCTTTAAAATTTCATTAGAGATTAAAGGGGGGAGAACTGAAATTAGGCAATCAAATTTTATGTGATTTTAATTTAATAACTCTTAAATAAGGGGGACTGGTAAATAACGTAACTCAATCTGTTCATCTAAATAAATTAAAAGTAGTTTTAAATCGTTCTTGTTAGAGCCGTTGAAAGTAGATTTACAAATAGTGATTTACATCGAGTGCTCTATATAAATTCGCTTAATTAAGTGATCATTTTTATAAGTCGTCTTTTTTGATGAATCCCTAAAAAATAATTAGAGGCTCTACACAAAAATAGAGCCTCATTTTTATAATTTAGAAGCGATAACTGGCACCTAAATAAACAGTACGCCCATTAACCGTCGTATTGTATAAACGATCATTGGAGTCTGAATATTGCTCTTCTCGTTCATTAGTCAAATTACTGGCTTCTATAGTGAGCTTTAGCTTTTCATTAACCTGATAAAAGGCGGATGCATCTATGTATGTGCTGGCATGAAAACCGTTTTCGTCTTCATCGCCGTTACCCGCTTGTACCGCTGCAATATAGTCACTTCTATAAGCGGCTGCAACACGTGCGCCCCATGAGTCAGAATCGTAATATACTGTAAAGTTACCAGAGTGTTCTGAAAGTCCTGGGAACGATTTATATTGATCAACACCTGAGTTACCCACATTACGGTACAGCGCTTCACCATCAGCAAAGGTATAATTCGCAATAACACCTAAGTTATTAAAAGGAGCAGGTAAAAAGTCGAGATCTCGTTGAAAGGCCAGTTCCCAGCCACTAATATCACTTTCATCTAAATTTTGTGGTTGAATAACGGTAAAAACAGTACTTGCTGTTTGTGGGTTGCCGTTTTCGTCTACGTCGCCTAATAAACTAACTGGGTAGCCAGTCTGGCTGTATGGAATGTCATATGTTTCGGTGATAATGAAATTATCAATAGATTTATGGAAGTAACTTACGGCTGCATACCCTATATTTTCAAAGTAATATTCAACTGAAAAGTCGAAATTAACTGACTCGTATGGTTTAAGGTTTGGGTTTCCTGAACTGATACTTAGGCCATTGGTTGATGTGGCATCATTTTGTACTACACCTGTTGGCACTAATGCAGCGAGTGAAGGGCGGGTGAGGTTTTCGCCATAACTTGCACGTAGCACTAAACTGTTATTACTATCCCACACTAAATTTATAGCGGGTAGCAACCCTGAATAGGTATTTTCAACGTCAACTACTTCTCCATTTATTAACCCTATAGCATTGGTAGTAGTATCGTAATGGCGCACACCCGCATTACCCATTAAGTAACCTGAGCCTAGTTCCCATTCAGCTTCGTACTGCAAATAAGCGCCAAAGGTTTTTTCTTGTACGTTATCGGTAAAATCAGGGTTATCTAAGTTAGGGTCGATATTCATACTCGCTAGAGTGCCTAGTACATCAACACTTACCCATTGTTGTTTATTGTGTGCGGTATTGGTAAATGTAAGGCTTGAATCTACCGTGTCATCCAGTACGCCATCTTCCCAATCACTGCGATTAATATTATCAGATTTACTTTCACCGTTTTCACTTTCAAACTTTTTATTAGATACACCAAACTTTATATTTGAAGCATTGTTTAGTGTGTAATTAAAATCTAATTTCATAGAGTCGAATGTATTAGTTATTTCTTCTTCAGATATATCAATTTCGTGATAACGAAATAAACTACTGTCTGTAGGCTCAAACCCGTATGTGTTTTCACCATAATAAGCATCTTGGCGGTAATCAATTGTTTCATCGCCAAATGTTTCTAGATAAACTTTAACACTCCCTGTATTAAATTTGGTTTCTGAGCGCCCCACGAGAGCGGTCATATTTAAATCGTTTGTAATTTGCCAGTCACTTTTTAATACAAATTGACTTATTTTAGTGTCTGCATATTGGCTGCGGCTTTCTGAGTGTATTGCGGCATCTTCGTATACTGAGTAAATAGCGTCGTTATTTTCATTTATTTCAAGTGCTGTGAGCTTTGAACATACTTGCTCGTTGTTATAAGCAGGGCCTGTACAGCCAAGAGCTGTTGAGCTTGAGCCTCGGTTTTGCAAGTGGAATTCACTGCGATCATTATTCAGTTCACCATATAAAGCATCAAAACTAAATTCAAGGTTATTATTTGGGCGATATTGCAGAGCAAGGGTCGTCCCTAAACGTTCCTGTTCGTTTTCAAATAATGAATAGCGGCTACCACGTGAAAAGCTCACTTCTTCGTTGTTAATTTTATCTTGTAATTCATCTGATAGCTCGGATATATCTGAGCCTGAAGCATTTTTTTTGCGCCAGCGATATGTATTGTAACCTTGCTCATTTACATCACGTTTGCTGTATGCAATTGAAAATAATGCGCCAAATTTATCATCCCAAGTATCTGAGATCAGAGCTGCAAAACGTGGACTAACATCATCGGTTTGTGAGTTGTCGCCAAGTTGACCTGATATTGCAGTATTAAAACCATCAAAATCAAATGGTTTAGCTGTATGAAGCCCAACAGTTCCACCTATACCACCTTCATCCATTTCGGCTGAGAAGGATTTTTTCACATCAACGCGCTGAAATAACTCAGAAGCAAATATGTTAAAATCAAAAGCGCGTGATCTGCTCACTGAGCCTCGGCTATCCATTGCCGAAGAAGACGTACCCAAAGCCTCCATACCGTTAAGTTGTACTTGTGTAAAGTTTGGTCCTAAACCTCGTAATGAAATTTGTCGGCCTTCGCCACCTTCTCGGGTAATCGCAATGCCAGGCACTCGTTGTAGTGAGTCTGCTAGATTTAGATCGGGAAAATCTGCAATATCTTCAGCCACAATAGAATCTTGTGCGCCCACAGCATTTCGCTTTAAATCTTTTGCTTTTAACAAACTGTTGCGATAACCCTGTACAACTATTTCTTCTACTTCTGTTTGAGCAGATTGTTCTGCATACACATAATTAGACGCGCCTAATGAGCTCATTATAGCCGTTGCTAAAAGCGTACGAGATGGTTTGTTCAACATAATGCTTCCTTGGTTTTTAATTTAAAGTTGATTATTAATAAAAGGGTTTGTGCGCACTAAATGACCTTCGTCAAATTGCACCACATAGTTAAAGCGCGCCTGCTGTGGCGAGCCGGGTATAAAATCGGTTGAAATTACTTGTGCGCCGCTATTTTTTGCAGCATTAAACTGCATTGTTCGTTGCGAATTAGTGGCACTTAAATTTGCATCTGCGCGGGTACGCACCATGTAGCCTTTTAATACAAGTTGCTGAATTTTATAAAAGTCGCGTATAGGGTTGTTCACAATCATAAAAGCAGCTTCGGGGTGGTTTTCATCATAATGGGCAAACATGCTAGCCCCCTTTAACGAAGGTCTATTTTGTTTATAAAGTGCGGATTGCTGTGTATTGCCATCAAATAAGAATATGAATTTACCTACTAAAGCACGTGTACTTGGCCACCCAAACTTAACGACGGTTTGGTTTAAAGATAATGGCGTTTTGCGTAAATCATCTGGCGTGAATAATAAGTTAGGTAACGATTTTTGAATTAACTCATCGAGTAAATAATAATCTTTCGATGTAAATTTAAGTGGCTGGGTTCCTAAAATTAAATCAGAGCGTGTTTCTTTTACATTGAGCATTACAACAATTGGAAAGTGCTGCGGATTTGCCTCTGACCATGCTTTCAATGTATTCAAACAGCCACTAAACAACACACAATGGCTTTGCACATCAATGTCGGGAATGTGCATTACTTTAAATCCAGGAGTAGCTAATTGCTTTTTTTCTAACTCATTAAACAAAGGCGTTGTTGCAAAAGTATTAGCCCAAGGTTTTATGTATAAACCCCCATTAGGGTCTTTTAAAACGTCAATTTCTAAATGGCGAACACCGCTATTTAACTGTTTAATAATAGATGAATGACCGTAATCAATACGGGCCATTAGCTTGGGGCTTAAATCATTTAATTTATGTTTAACGCTTACGTTTAATGTTTTTTTATAGCTGTTATGTGAGCCAATCATTTGCAGGGTGTTTAATGGCTTAGCGCTAACACTGCTTACATAACCTGCAAAAATAATAAAAATAAAAAATGGCATAGCACGTCTCAATTGTTGAGTTTGCTATCTAAGAGCGAGCATTTATAAATTAGGGGACACAAAAATATGCATTTAATAAAAGTTTCATAATAGAAAAGCATGTTTATAAAATTTTATGTCCCCTTTTATCCATTACCTCGCTCTAAATAATGAGTGAAATAAAAACGGGATAAAGCCATCATGATTAGAGTCAAAGTACTATGGTTAGCACTATGGATTGGGTTATGTATTACATGCAAAGTAAGTGCTATTGAGTACTTTGAGGTTAAAAGTGCGTCGCAGATGGAGACGGTTAAAGTGGCATTTTTAGCTGATATTCATCTACATGATATTTTTGCTAATTTACATGACGTAGATAATATAGAACTACCAAAGGATGTTACCTCAAAGCAACCATTACTAGTGCGTAGTATGCTTGCCCAGCTTCATTCAACACGTCTTTTTAATGAAAATTATTTTGTTTTTTTACATGTATTAGATGAATTAGCCGAAAAAAAAATAAAACTAGTCGCCTTACCTGGCGATTTTACTGATGATGGTCAACCTATTAATGTGCGGGCACTGGCGCGTATTTTAGGTCATTATGAAAAGAAATATGGAATGCGTTTCTTTGCCATACCGGGTAATCACGATCCCGTAAAACCATATACAACACCGGCAGGTAAAGCGGACTTTTTAATGGCGCAAGGTAAAGAGTTTGGTGTTTATAGTTATCAACATGAAAAGTGTATGGCTAAGCAGTCTGTATGTGATGATGGTTTAAAAAACTGGGGATACGCTGAAATACTAAGCACACTCAATGACTTTGGGTTTAGTAAACATAAAGGTGATGTGCTATATGAAACGCCTTATAAAAACCGAGAGTTTATATGGTGTAACCCCAATAACAAAAAACACTGTATCACCATGCCCGATGCGAGTTATTTAGTTGAGCCTATAAAAGGGGTTTGGTTAATGGCAATTGATGCCAATGTTTATGCACCGCAATGGCAAAACTCACCGCTCACTTTTAAAGGGTCGTCTGGTGCTGGCTATAATGCTTTAATTGATGCAAAGCGTCTATTGTTAAAGTGGATAAAAACGGTTGTAAAAAGAGCCAAAACGCAAAATAAAACACTGGTTGCATTTAGTCACTTTCCAATGGGGGAGTTTTACGACAATGCAAATGACGAATTACATAAAGTGTTTAGCCGTGGTCATTTTTCTCTACCAAGAGTGCCAACACCACGTACAGCAAAAATACTGGCAGATACAGGGTTAACGCTCCATTTTGCAGGGCATATGCATTTAAATGATACGGCGCTGATAACCAGTAATCAGCACTCCCAGTTAGTTAATGTGCAAGTGCCAAGTTTAGCGGCTTACAAAGCGGCTTATAAAGTTGTAGAGCTAAATTTAGCTAAGCAAACCGCGCTTATCAGTACTCATACATTAGACGATGTGCCGGGGTTTAATAACTTATTTAGTTTATATGAAAAGGAATGGCAATACCGTAACCTGCATAATCTTCATAATTTTGACCGCACTATTTTGAGCTCAAAGAGTTATGGTGATTTTACCAAGCAACATTTATTTGGGCTGATTAAACAGCGTTTTTTAAAACGCGATTGGCCTAAAAATTTAGTGGCATGGTTAAATGACAATCATCATTTAGCCGATTGGTTTACAAATATGCAATGTTTAAATGAAGCACCGCCTAATTTGCTCTCTCAGCTTGAAGCTGTATCGACAAAAGAATGGCTTCAAGATTTTTATTTATTAAGAAATGGTGATGTAACAGCAGATATAACAGCTAAAAAACGTATTACTTATCAACAACTAAATACTTTTTTAGCACAATCGACATGTAAAACAGATACGCAAATACAGCAATACTTAGCCCTGTTAATAAAAGTAATGGCAAAATTTAGTCAACATACCCAGGGGGAGAATTTCCGCGTTGATTTAAAAACAGGAAAAATCATTTAATACTGATAACTCAACCCTAAGTAAAAGGTACGTCCACTTGTGGTTGAGTTGTAAGCTCTGAGGGTTGAATTACTGTATTGTCGCTCTTGTTCATTACTGAGATTAAATGCGCTAAATTTAAGTTTCCAATAATTAGAAAAATAATAATTTACACTTGCATCCCAATAGGTGGTCGGCATAAATCCGGTTTCGTTTTCATCGAGTAAAAGGCTGCCAGCACGCACTAAATATTTATCTCTAAAAATAGCGCCGAGTTTAAAATTGAATTTAGGGTGGTCGTAAAAAATCATACTTGATGCGGTAATTTTAGATAAAAAAGGCAGGTTTTTTTTAAATAAAGCAGTGCCACTATTTGAGTCATAATAGGTGACTTTACCTTTATTATAAGCCGCTTGTATATTAATGCCCCAATCAGAATTATGTATTAAGTAGTTTAAACTTACCTCGGCTCCCCACTGATAGGCCGTTTCTGCATTACTTAGCCAAAGTAATTGACTATCGGAGGTTGTAGGCGGCGAATCTTCAAATAAAGGCGCTTGTGTTGTGACTATGTAATCCTCTAGATCTTTATAAAAAAGTGATATGTTAAACGAACTGCGACTACTAAAATCAGCCTCTAAGGAAATATCGCTATTATAAGATAAGTAAGGTTTTAGATTTGAGTTAAATATGTATTTTGTACTATTGGGGGTATCGTTTGAGCCATCAAAATTGAGTGAATTTAGTAATGGTTTTGAATAGTTTTTAGAAAGTCCTGCACGAAATCGCCAATTATCGTTAATAAAATATGAGCCATTAAAAGTTGGAAGCCATAGACTATACAAAATCGGAGAGTAAGGCGCTTGAGTGTAAGATGTTATAGATTCTGATTGGTAACGTACACCTATATGAGCCTCCCATTTTTCTTGCTCTGTACTTAATAGAGTATAAGCACCTCTGCTATATTCCTTTATATGTTCAGCTTTAGTCGTGATTAAAAAATTATTGGCTTGTACATTAAATGGGTCAATGCCATAAAGCTTAAGTGCCTCATTAGTGTTTATTTTTAACCACTGCTGTTTTTTATGTGCATTTTGCGATGAAACATACGATGCAGGAAGGTCAATTAATTGTTGTGGTGTATCGGATATTTCATTAAAAAAAATATCGTTTTGCTGTGCGTTATTCATTTTATTTTCAAACAGAGTCCAGTCAGCCCCAAATTGAAGAGTTATTAAACTATTAACGTCATATTGAAAATCTAATTTTGCGAAGGTGTACTCACTATTTGAATTGTATTGCTCTATATCACCATGATGCATTTGCCACATCGTCGGATTTTTCAAGTTTTCGCTGTACTTAATATCTGCATAAAATGGCGTTTTACGATAATCAATTGTAACGTCACTTACACCTTGAGTATAAATTTTATTGCTGTAAGGAATGTCATACTTTGAGCGCTCGTTTCCTAATATGGCGTTTATTTTCCAATTTTTATCTAGTTGCTGGGAAAGTGACAGCACGCCTTGCTGATATGCCGTATTTATTTTTTGAGTTCGGCTTTCGGTTGCCACGCGTGCATTTTCATAACGTGCATACTCAAGCTCATTATTTTCATTAGCTTGAATGTCTTTAATTGTTGTTAGTCCTTTAATTATAGGCGTTGACTGATCCCCTCTAGGGTATAAATGATATTCATGCCGCTCTCCTTTTAAAAAACCTGAGAGCATATCAAAATCAAAATGCGTGGTTTCATTTTTGTACTCTACAGATAGGTTTGCCCCAAATCGCTGCTGGGTTGCTTGCCATACCGAGTAGCGATTACCGCGAGGGATTATATAATCGCCTTGAGTTAAATGCTGAGCTTGTGATTGAGTTAACGCCGAGAGATCAGCGCCTTCTATGGCAATATTTCGCCAGCGAAATGTATTAGCGCCTTGCTCTAACGATTCTCTGTTTGTGTACGCAACGCTTGCAAGTACCCCCCAATTATTCCAGGTGTTAGAAATTAAGCTTGAATAACGCGTTGCGCCAGTACCTGTATAGTCGTTGTAGCCAAGCTCAGGGGTAATAATAAATTTAAACCCCTCATTATCTAAGGGGTTTATAGTTTGCAGTGCCATAGTACCAGATATTCCACCTGCTATTTTGTCGGCTGAATAGGCTTTAATTACATGAATTTGTTTAAATAGTTCGGCAGGTAATATATTGAAATCGAAAGAACGATCGCGCTGTTTTTGCACTCGGCTATCCATCGGTGAATCGTTATTTGCTAATACAGGCATGCCGTTAAGTGTTACCAAACTAAAATCAGGATAACTGCCACGTATTGATACTTGGCGTCCTTCGCCAGCTTCGCGAGTAATGGCTACACCCGAAATATACTGTAAGGCTTCAGCCAAGTTAGTATTTGGTATATCGGTAATATCTTGTGCTGAAATTGCTTCGCTAATCGTTTTATTATTGTGTTTTAAGTTTCGTGAGCGAGCCAACGAATAGCGGATACCCTTTACTGTTATTTCTTCAAGTGTTTCGTTATTGGTCGTTATTTTTTGTTGAAAAATAACAAAACCCTTGTCTTGAATTTTATATGTTAACTCGCTGCCTATTAATAAAAAATCTAGTGCTTGAGCAAGTGTATGATCGCCAATTAAGGTGGATGTAGTTTTGTCGTCGATAAGTGAAGGGTTACTACTAAAAGAGACTGCATATGCATTTGCTACTTCTCTTAAGCTGTCACTGAGAGAACCGGCAGGTATATAAACAAACGTATGTATGTTTTTTGCGGCACTTGGCATTGCTGTTAAGCAACTAACAGCAATAAAAAAGTACACTAAAATACGTTTATCTAATGTACATACATGTTTTAGCATAAGAGTTTAATCAACATACTTCATTTAAGGTCGCGTTAAATGAAGTTCGTTGCTCTTTTTTTCTACATTCCAGTTGTAAGTAGATGCTATTAGCATAAGGCTTTGTTGCGGCGTTTCGAGATTAAATCGTCCGCTAATTAAAGTATTATTTAGTGCGTTATCTACTTTAATTACCATAGGGCTATAACGCTGCAATTGCTTAATAACAGTGGTTAGAGGTTCTTTTTTTGCATCAATCCAACCCATTCGCCAAGCAGGGAGTTGTGTCAACTGCTGGCTATAATCTACAGCTATATGTCCATTTTTTATAACAGCTTGTTGAGAGGGAGTTAATATCACTTTATCTAAGGCCGAGACTTCTACCCTGCCTTCGTACACTGTTACCACTACTTCATCCTTATTGCGCTCTACATCAAAAGAAGTACCTAGTACTTTAATGCTTGCTTGTCCGGAATTTATTATAAATGGCCGTGTTTTATCTTTGGCTACATCAAAAAAAACCTGTCCTTTTTTTAATTCGATTTGCCTAGAGTGTGGTAGTAAGTGCGCAGTCAACTCACTATCTGCATTTAAGTGTAAATATGAACCGTCATCTAATAACTTAGATACACGTTTGCCTAAACGTGCTTCTAAAAGCTGAGGTAGGTTAGTTTCAACTGCTGTTTTTGCAATAGGTGTTGGTGTAAACGCTTGTTGAGATATAGAAAGCCAGTACACTGCAAAAGCAATAGCGCTAAAACTAGCTGCTAAGGCGAGCATAGGGAAAGCCCTAGAACGTTTAGCATTAGGCGTAATTATTGGAGTCGGTAAACTATATTGTTTAGTGTAAATGTGTAGAGCCTGTTTAACAGCAGGATCGCCAAATACATTGGCTATTTTCTCAAATGCAGCCTTATTTTCTGTGCATTTTAACCAAAGCGATAGTTCTTTACGGTCATGATCATTTAAATCATTAATCCGATCTACCCAATCTGCTGCCTGTTCTAAGCGTTGTTCGTTCATTAAAAAACCTAACCTGCGTTGATTAAATATAAAGAGCGTAAAAGTGTAATAAAGGGGACATTTTTATTGATTTTTTTCTATGTGAAGCGTTATTTGTATCATTGCGCGCGTAATATGTTTTTTTACAGATTCTTGGCTCATATTTAATTGCAGACTAATTTCTTCGCGACTTAATCCGTTAATACGTCGAAGCTTAAATACTTTTCTTCTTAAAGGTGGCAACTCTTCCAACGCACTTTTAACAAGCTCGAGCTTTTGCTCTGTAATTGACTGCGCCTCTGGATCGCTATTATCATCTGTAAAAAGCTCAATATCTTCTGCATTATTTGGTTGGCTTTTATTTTTTTGCCAATCACTATACATAACAGACTTTGCGACTTGATTTATGTACGCCTGAAAGTTTTCAATTTCTAATGTGTCATTTCTATTTAAAGTTCTCAGCAAAGCTTCTTGCACAAGGTTGTCTACGTCATCGGTATTATTTGTTCGACGACTAATGAACTTACGAATATGGCTGATAACGTTTTTTACATCGCTTTGTTCAGAAGAAATATTTAAATTCGATGGCAGGGGGCTTTTAAAAGTCTTCATTACTCAGTCTAGAATTTTATTTTAAATAAATACTAAGTGAATAATATGACCAATTGATTACAGGTACGCTTGGGCGATTAAGTAAATTGAAGTAATGATACGAAGAATAAATTATCATTTAGAGCATCTTAACGCTTTAAATAGGGTTTAATTTTAGGCATAGAGTATTTGAGCAAATAACGTTTTGAGAAAGACTAAATTTTTGGAGGTACTATATTCCCTTGTTATCACTTATTTGAATGTTCTTTTGGCGAGATTAGCGTATGACTAGAGGGCTTAAGCGCTTTTCGGCAGATCAGCTAGTTTTATATTAACTTAAAAAATGACATAGAAAAGTTAAAATAATAGTATCAAACTTAGTAAAAGTGCAGCTATTTTTATTGATTAGGATCAACAAAGCAACAGAGAAAAATAGGCATAATTTATGGCTGAATTTACACCTAAAAATAAAATGGTGAGTTACGAATGTGTGCTACGATTTAATGAAAAACAAAGGTTTTTTATTGAACTTGGATTGTATGAAAAGTAGTCAAAAAACATTTCATTTAAATCTATGTATATGTTTAATAATGATTTTAATTGAAGGGGCTTATTAGTGGCTTTACTCATAAATAGTAAGTGCATTAACTGCGATATGTGTGACCCAGAATGCCCTAATGAGGCTATTTATATGGGCGCTAAAATATACCAAATAGATGCAAACAAATGTACTGAGTGTGTGGGGCATTACGATAAACCTACTTGTGTAAGTGTATGCCCAATTGACTGCATAAAGCCCGATCCTAATAAGCGTGAAAGTTTAGATGAGCTGGCTGATAAGTTTGTGCTGTTGACTAACTTATAACTTGTTCAGGTATTTTGCTAAGCCGCTTTTACTATAGGTTAAAAGCACTACCTACATTACTTATTTAGCTTGTAGCTAAAGCCCGCTGTCATGCATTTTTAGTTTCAATCAAATCTCATTACCTTCATTAATTATCAACTATATTGTGTTACCTTAAGGCTTTATAAACTCAAGTATTAATCTAAGTTTTAGATTGCATTCTATAGGAGTCTATTTTGGATATAGGTATTAACGCTATTCAGGCTGTATCTTCAAAACGAACAATATTTATTAATGATGAGTGCCGAGTATTTGTAATTGGCGATCTTGATGGTGATTTACCTGCCTTAAAAAACGCACTTAATAACGTAAATTTTAACCCTGAAAGAGATACTTTGTTTTGCCTAGGCGATTTTGTTGATCGCGGGGATAAAACATATGACTTATTTACATACTTACAAGCCATTAGGGCATGTATGATATTAGGTAATCATGAGCATTTAATGTTGGAATCATTATTAAGTAATGATAAAGCGGCTTTTAAATTATGGACTGACAATGGTGGCAATTGGCACAAGTCGGTATCAAGTGAAAAGCTCAGTGTTATGTGCGATGAGTTACTAACTAAACCGCTTTCAATAGTACTTGAGTATCGTGGTTGTAAAATTGGGTTGTCTCATACATTTGCACAATCGTGGGATTGGGAAAATTACCCTGATGATAAATCGCTAATTGTGCAATCTTTATTGTGGGATCGCGAAGTAGTTAAACAAAATCAGGTAGTTAAAAGTCATGGAGTCGACTTTTCAATACATGGACATAACTCAACTAAAGCACCTTTTTGGGTGGGCAATAGTTACCATATAGATACCAATTATCTAGGAGGAAAGCCTACACTCTTAGAACTTTCAGAGGTTATTGCTTCGCTTAATAAATCCAACGCTATTTAGCATTGTCACTTTTCAAATATTATCCGGCAGTTTTTCTTTTTAAAGTATAAACTGCCGACTACCACATCAAATTACCCCCTTCGTTTTTTGTATACTCTTAATGATGATTTGTGCGCTGTAGTTATTTTATTGAGCTATTAAATATCACAAAGCCGCTCTTAGTTTTTTAATTGAGAGCTGCTCTGATGTGTGGGCTGGATTTTAACTTTCATTTAATAGGTAATTAATACAGTTATATGAGAGGTTGATTTAATTTAATATTTTTTATTAACAAACGGTTAAGTTTGGCTGTGTAGAATTTGGAAAAATTTTTGCCATTTCGTAAATAATTTACGTAAAAGGATTAACTTCTCGCTTTAGTTTTATATAAGCAGATTTAAATGGAACAGCTCCTCACATGATAGTAGCAAGCATATACCCTTTCCCTTTTTCAACGTTTTGTAAGTCGTCACTGTATGTATCAATTTTTTCTGCTTTGGGTTCTACGTGTGCTTTTGCAGTGCAAGAAAACTCGCAGCACGCAAAAGATATGGAAGTAATAGAAGTACGTGGTATCCGTTCAAGTATGGCCGAAAACTTAGATGTAAAACGTATGTCGGGATCTGTAGTTGATGCCATTACCGCGGAAGACATTGGAAAGTTCCCTGATAAAAACGTTGCAGACTCACTTCAGCGGGTACCCGGTGTGGTAATTGAGCGTGACGGCGGGGAAGGTTCATCGGTTAGTATTCGTGGTTTATCGTCAGAACTTACCTTTACACAACTTAATGGTAATTTTATTGCGTCTTCCCCGGGGGAGCCTTCGCGTTCGTTTGATTATGCTTTGTTACCGTCTTCAATGATTGAAAGCGTCGAGGTTTATAAATCGCCAGAAGCACGCTTAGATGAAGGTGGGGTTGGTGGTACTGTATTAATGCATAGCCGAAAACCTCTGAGTATGGATGCAAACTCAGGTGTATTTAATGTAGAGAGTACTTACGCTGATGTTACAAAAGAGTACGAACCGCAGTTTACGGGTTTATATTCATGGAAAAATGACAACGAAAACTTTGGTGTATTAGTTGGCTATACCTATCAGGAACGGACAAACAGAACGCTTTCGGGCGGTACTGATGCTAATGTATGGCGCTATACTGGCACTGGGCAAGCAACAGATATACATGGTAATACAGTTGATAACAATAACGGTTGGGATACTATTAATGATGCAAACGGCAACAGTTACGATGGCGTTTGGTTTCCGCAAGTTGTTCGAGGTTCTGTTCTTAACGAAAAACGTGAGCGCGAAGGGATTCAATTTAGTTCCCAGTGGCGACCAACAAATCGTTTAGAGCTTGGCTTTAATTATTTTGGTTTTACACTTGGGCAAGACAGAACAGAATCTGTGATTGATATACCAGAGTGGTCTTTAAGTCCTGATTTTTTGACGGATGTAAATCTTGATGAGTCGGGCACTATTGTTACTGGTATGCAATACGATGCAATGGCAAGTGGTGTCGAAAATGATATGCAATTTCCGTGGATGCGTGGCAGCTACGTACGTGAGGAATCTACCTCCCATACCTTTGATTTTAATTTAACCTATGAAGGTGATAATTTTAAAGCGCGCTTTGTAATTGGTAATACACAATCAGAGGGCGGCCCAGAAGAAAGCTGGGAAGCGGCGTATAAAAGTTCTAACGCGGGCGAAAACGCAGCCACTATTCAAAACGCAGCTCAAACGGCTGGCTGGTCGCTCAATCAAAATAATGTGTCACTTAATATCGACCCTAATACATTAGTTAATTTACAAAATGGAGTTGGAGGCGGTCGTGATGCGGGCTCTTCAAACTCAAGCTTTGTACGCAGTGAGCTAGAAGAAGATTACTACCAAGCTGATGTGGATTTTTATGTAGATTGGGGCTTTTTAAAAACAATTAGAACCGGTGTTAAGTACCGCAACTCAATTCTTCACCGTGAAACCGGCAACACCTTCTTTTTAGATCCAAATTTTGATATTGCTGCAGGGGAAGCAAGTGAACAAGGTATTACCCGTTTTGATAGCTACCAATGGAATGGTGGAATGCCATTAGCTCAAAATGTATTTACTAGTGAGAATAATATTGCAGGTGGTTTTGATATAAACCAAATGCCAAGTATCGACTGGAATAAATACCGCGATATTGTCACTGCTAGTTATGTACCTTATACGCGCATTGAAGATAATTTTGTTTACGATATAGAAGAAAAAATATCGGCTTTTTATATACAAGGTGATTTTGAATTTAGTGAAGTCAGAGGTAATTTGGGTGTGCGTGTTGTGCAAACAAAAACACTTACTTCATCTACTGACTTATATACCTACCAATTAGATCACACAAATGATGAAACAGGTGAGCCAGTAACAGGTGACGCTCGTTTTGTAGAAGACTATCAATTAGTCACTCAGCAAAACAAAGACACTCAAGTTTTGCCAAGCTTTAATATAGCGTGGGATGCAACCGACGATTTAGTTATTCGTGGGGCAATAGCTAAAGTAATATCTCGTTCTGACTATAGTGATTTAGGTGCGCAGCAGCGCATTACCTATGTATCAGGTGAATGGGCAGAAGATAGAGCCGCATTTAACGAGCTTCCTGGTTTTAGCGGTAGTGGCGGAAATAAAAACTTGAAACCATTTGAATCAGTTCAAGCTGATTTATCTATTGAGTATTATTATGGCGAAGGTTCTGCTGTTGGGTTGGCACTTTTTCATAAAAAAGTAGATAACTTTGTTGTGCCACTGGTGATCGACGTAGAGCAAAACTTTGCTGGTAAAAATAATATAGTGGATGCAGGGACTATTAATATAGCCCCTTACAGCACTGTAGGTAATGGCACCGATGCAGTATCAAAAGGCGCGGAAGTATTTATTCAGCATGCCTTTGATAATGGTTTTGGCTTTTACGCAAATTACACTTATAACAAAACCAATAAAGCAGATGTAACAATTAATGGTAAAGAATTTGGTCAGTCGGCCTTAATAGGTAGTGCAAAGTATCAGTACAACACCTCTGTTTATTATGAAGGAGATTATTTTAATGTACGTGCTTCTTATAATAAGCGCGGCGAAACAGTACTCGGTTTAAATAGCGGATTAAATGTATACCAAGACCCTTACGAGCAACTCGATGTAAATGCATCCGTAAATTTATACGACGGGCTTAGCTTTACCGCAGCGGTTATTAATTTAACTAAATCTGAATCAGTAACGCGTTTAGGAAATGACACCGATGCGCGATTACTCAATACTAGCTACTCAGGTCGTCGTTTTTACGCGGGCTTTAACTATAGCTTTTAGCTAAATGACTTAATAGCAGGTCTGTAGACAGTTTTTTTTTGATAGCGCAGGCCATAACAAACACTTTAATAAGCGTTAAATGTTAATAAAATGCTGGTTATGTTGTGTTTTTAATGCGTTTAGCTTAAATTCTCAGCGAACAGTGCTTTATTTAAAGTTTTGTCAATAAAACGCTTGCGTAAAAATCTGTTCTCCCTATAATGCGACCCCACTGAGACGGGATATGGCGACGCGCAGCGGACAACTCATAGCGAGGCACGAACTACTCACAGAGTTAAATAAAACTTCGGTTTTAAATCTTCTAAAAAGAAAGTTTAAAACAAAGTGTTGACTCGAAAAATAAAGGGTGTATTATTCGCATCCCTTGAGACGCTAAAGCGACTCAAAACGTTCTTTAACAATATAAAGCAATCATCTGTGTGGGCACTCGTACAGATTGAGTTCTAACAGCC
>NZ_JACJFB010000040.1:0-2691 GCF_014164325.1 Pseudoalteromonas sp. SG43-4
TACCAAGCGCACAGGGCGTGCATCTGTGAAAGTGTTATGGCAAGGATGGCTTAAGTTACAAGCCATCCTGGAAGGCTACGATTTAGCAAAATCTCTTGAGTCAGACTTGTGATCAAGAGACAGCTAATTAGCGCCTTTTTGCATTATGGCTAAATATAAATTTAATGCTGATTGATCATGTGCGTTGCTAGTTGAGAGAATGATTGCTTTAAGCCTTCACGTAACAACGGATTGTCTATTTCTATATCCAGCGTTTTATTCATGCAGTACATCCACTGATCGCGCAATGCTTTATCTACAGTAAAAGGCATATGTCTTTTACGTAGCATTGGCTGGCCATGTTTTTCAGTAAATAGGTTTGGCCCGCCTAACCAACCAGATAAAAATTCAAAAAATACTTGGCGAATTCGATCTAATGGCAGAGGATGCATATCATATAACGGTTTAGCGTATTCATCTGACTCCATTATGTCGTAGAATCGATTGGAGATAGCTCGCGCCCCTTTCTCTCCACCTATTATTTCATACGGTGTTTTTTCAGGAGTAGGAGCCTGTTGCTCGGGAGCCGGCTTAGATTTAGAAAAAAGTCGTTTAATCATATTACTTATCATTGTTAATAGGCAGTTTATAGCTGCAAAGAGGTTGCTTTAAAATGGACAAATATGCGGTTTTTGGAAATCCAATTAAACATTCAAAATCCCCCGCGATACATAAACAATTTGCTGTATCACTGGGTGAGCAAATCGACTATCGCGCAATATTAGCACCTATCGATAACTTTGAAAAAACAGTATTGTCTTTTTTTGAGCAAGGCGGTGTGGGTGCTAATGTTACAATGCCATTTAAAGAGCAAGCTTATGCAATGGCTGATGAGCTTACCCCATTAGCCAAAATAGTAGGGGCTGTTAATACACTAAAAAAACGAGATGATGGCTCATTACTCGGTGATAACACCGATGGTGTGGGCTTTGTAAATGATTTACTCGCTAATGAAGTAGCCATAACTAATAAACGCATTTTAATCATAGGTGCGGGCGGTGCTGCTCGAGGGGTTATTTTACCTTTGTTAGAGCATAACCCTCAGGAAATAATAATAGTTAATCGCACAGCACAAAAAGCCAAAGAACTCGCAGAGCTGTTTACCCAATATGGACCAGTATCTGGCTTTGGTTTTGATGATTTACCAGTAAGCGATTACTCACTAATTATAAACTCTACCTCTAGCAGTATGAATAACGAACTTCCAGCACTTGATAAAAAACACATAACTAACTGTGAAGTCGCTTATGACATGTTTTATTCACTGCAAAATACCATTTTTATGAATTGGGTTGCACAGCATAATATTAACGCTAAGCTTTTAGATGGCAGTGGCATGTTAGTTGGTCAAGCTGCTCAAGCATATTATGTATGGCGTAATAAAATGCCAAAAATACTTCCCGTCGTTGATGCGCTCAAACAAGGAACGCTTAAATGAATCAGGCAATACAATTTATAGATAGGCTAGAGTTTAGAGAGCCCGATCATCAGTTAGTATTTTTTGCACAAGTTAGTGGCATGCTGGTGGAGTGTGTAATAGAAGTAAATACACTTAAACTAACAGACGAAAGTCACGCAACAGAGTATTTTGAAAAGTATCGTTTTGATTACGAAGAACGTGCCGAGGAGCTTATCGAAAAAGAGAGCTATAACTCGGCAGGCCAAATTGAAGTAAGCTTATTAACTTAAATTAGCTATTTCAGCTAAGTACTCATCTTTAAGTGATACATAGTTATCGGCAGATATTTTTAAAAAGGCAAGTTCTTGCTCCGTTAGAGGGCGGGCTTGCTTAGCCGGACTCCCTACATATAAGTAACCAGACTCTAAGCGTTTGTTTGGTGGTACCAAAGAGCCGCCACCTATAATTACATCATCTTCAACAACCACGTTATCCATAATAATAGCGCCCATACCTACAAGTATACGGTTTCCTAATATACATCCGTGCAGCATTACCTTATGACCTACAGTTACATCGTCACCTATAATAAGTGGATAACCATCTGGATTGCTTTTAGTTGCACGAGATAAATGCAATACACTGCCATCTTGTATATTGGAGCGTTTACCAATACGTATATAGTTAACATCGCCTCGGGCTGCTACTAAAGGCCAAACACTACTATTATCACCTAAAGTAATATCACCAACCAAAACTGATGACTCATCAATATAAACAGACGAATTAAACGAAGGAGTTACACCTTTATAAGAACGGATTGCCATATTTAGTACCTTTTAGATAATAGTTATTAGCTTTGAGTGTATCAGCAAGGTCTTTTTTGTACCATAACAGGCACCGTTTGGTTACAAAACTATCAGTTTTAGGGGGTTTAGTTCAGATACTGACCGAACAGCATCTTTTTTTACTTTTTCTTTAAAAAAGTACTTGCGTAAAAATCTGTTCTCCCTATAATGCGACCCCACTGAGACGGGAAACGCCAACGCATAGCGAGGCACGAACTACTCAGAGAGTTAAATAAAACTTCGGTTTTAAATCTTCCAAAAGAAAATTTAAAACAAAGTATTGACTCGAAAAATAAAGGGTGTATTATTCGCATCCCTTGAGACGCTAAAGCGACTCAAAACGTTCTTTAACAATATAAAGCAATCATCTGTGTGGGCACTCGTACAGATTGAGTTCTAACAGCC
>NZ_JACJFB010000041.1:0-2364 GCF_014164325.1 Pseudoalteromonas sp. SG43-4
GAGCCTTCAATCAATCGAACTACTGTATAAAAGGCTTTGGTTGCAGCCAAAGCTTGGGCCTCACATTACCCGAACTTGGTTAAAGTATTAATTAATTTATGGGTTTATTATCCATACAAGGCATTTAAACGGAAAATTTACAGTTGGCTGTTTTTCGTTCCTCAAACATTTTAGCCAACTATAATTTTCCGCTTAATGCGGCGTTATATGCTATTAAAAATTAGCTTTAAATAAAGTGCTTTCTAGTACGTAGTTTTTCGCTAAAACTAGAAAGCATCAGCATTAATAAGCATTGCCTCTTTTACCTTTTTCAAAGGTGGCAACGCTATTAATTTTGTTCAACCTTTCGTGTGTAGCGTAAAAGTTCACAGTCAGGTTTTATTATTACGGGTGACTTCATTACGTGCAGTGTTTGGCTACAACCACCGCTGCATATAACAAGTTGCTCAAACGGACAAATAACAGTTGGCTCGCGCTTCGCGCATTATAGCCAACCATTATTTGCCCATTAGCAAAGCGTTATATGCTAATAAAAATAAGCTTTAGGTAAAGTGCTTTTTAGTGCGTAGTTTCACACTAAAACTAGAAAGTATCAGCATTAATAAGCGTTGCCTCTTTTACCTTTTTCAAAGGTGGCAACGCTATTAATTTTGTTCAACCTTTCGCGTGTAGCGTAAAAGTTCACGGTTAGGTTTTATTATTACGGGTGACTTAATTTCGTGCAGTGTTTGGCTACAACCACCGTTGCATATAACAAGTTGCTCAACAGGACAAATAACAGTTGGCTGCGCTTCGCGCATTATAGCCAACCATTATTTGCCCATTAGCAAAGCGTTAGTTGCAAAGGGAACTCTGATGAGTAATTGGAATAAAACAGGTGCGGTAAAAAACCCGATAAAGTTTGGTTTAGCTATTGGCATATCAATAGGTGTTGCAATAGGAATTATCATCCAGAATATTTTATTAGGTGTTCTTTTTGGTATGGCGGTAGGTGCAGTATTTGGTTTTTCTCTCAAGAAAAAGCAAAAAGTAGACAAAGGTTAAATTGACTATTTGCAACTAACAAGAACATCAAACGGAAAATTTACAGTTGGCTCTTTTTCGTTCCTCAAAATTTTAGCCAACTATAATTTTCCGCTTATGTAAGCGTTATGTGCTAGGGAGTTAGTATTGGTCAAAATAGTAGAAGAACTAATTGTTAGCGGGAAATGGCTCTATGATGAAGCTGTAGATATGGAGGCTCATATTATTAAAACTAATTTCAAGCCTGGTTCTGGCGACCACGAAGATGAACCTGTCGTTAGAGAGGATCGTTTTGGTGAGTTTTATGGTCTTCATATTGGCGCATACTCAAATACTTCTACTTTTCAGGGAGGAGCATATTCGTCAATTGAAGAAGCACAAAAATATGCGTCAACGGTGTGTCCATCACTAGTATGGAACAAGCGTGAGCCTCGCACATAACAAACAGCTCAATCCGACCTCCACTGCGTTGCTCGTTTTGTGCTTTTCCGCTACGCTCGCACAAAACAATCAACTCCGTTCCGGCGGCTTAGCTGGGCGTTATGTTTTTAAGAGGAAATCATGTTTACATTGGATGTTGATACCGATCTGAAACTGGCTTTGGTTACTCCCAAGTATGCTTCGGCCTATCTTGAAATTGTCAGTCGAGAGCGAGAATATTTGAGTCAATGGTTAGCTTGGCCTCCTCATGCAAGCAATGAAGAGTTTTTTCTTAGCTTTATCAAAAGTTCATTGCATGATTATGCTGATGGAAAATCCTTAGTTTGTGGGATGATTTACCAAGATAAGTTGGTTGGAAATATCAGTTTTAACAGTATTAACCGTCAACTGAAAAAAGTAGAGATTGGCTACTGGTTAAGCTCTGAATACCAAGGTAAAGGTATCGTGAGTAAGTCAGTTTTAAAACTGACCGACTTGGCTTTTACTGAATTTGATATGGAAAAGGTTCAGATATCAGCAGCGAGCGAAAATATTCCAAGTCGTAATGTATGTGAACGTTTAGGTTTCTCGCTTGAGGGCATAATCAGTTGCGCAGAAAATTTGAATGGCCGAGTTGTAGATCATGCTGTTTATGGTCTAAATCGTACCAATTGGCCCAAAACATAACAAACGCTTCAAGAGGGACAGCCAACGCGCGGTATTTTACTATGCGTTGGTTTTTGTGATTACGGTGTTATGCGGAAGCTTAGTAGTAGCGTTGGCTGCCCCTTAAGCGGGCGTTATGAGCCATATGAATAACTTACTAATTTGTAGCCTGATAATTCTGTTGGTTAGTTTCACAACCATAAAAAATGTTTCAGATAGTTCTCAATTTGAAGGTGACATAGGCATAAAGTATTT
>NZ_JACJFB010000043.1:0-1568 GCF_014164325.1 Pseudoalteromonas sp. SG43-4
GATTATATCAACGGATATTACAACAACGTTAGGCCGCATCATTATAATGCCGGTTTAGCGCCAAATGAATCTGAGGTTAGATATCAAGATTCTAAAACTGTGGCCAAATTTTATTGACCACTACAGATACTGCTGACAAAAGAACATTGGCGCTTTTTTTGGGGAAGGGATCTCCTTTTCTAGTTCCATCTATATGAATCATCCAAATATAATACTATTATTATGTCTATTAAAAGAATATAGCATAAGGACAAATATTCAACTCTAAACCTTTTCTTACCTACTCTGAAGGTTAAAGTGGACTTTCCTAGTTTGTTAGAAGCTGTCTAATAAAGCTAGGAAGCCCAAGGATTCAACAAGCAACATTAGTCGCTAAACATAATTAGAGCAAGGAACGTACTATATGGCTCATGACATCAAACATACTCAACTAACCCGTTTAGGTTATAACTATCAAGATTTAGTCTGTTTAGAGATTCTAATTGATTGGTTCCACAACCCAGACTTTTACCAATGGGTGAGAGTAGAAAGTGACAGTCCAGAATTTTATAGTTTAGACGATGTAGTTGCTCTAACTACCGACAATAAATACGAATTGCTTCAAGTAAAGTTTACTATCGACGCCTCAAGAGAAGATTTGAGCTTAGACTTTGATTGGTTATTAGGTAAAAAAAAGAATGGAACATCTTTAATACAAAAATGGTCAAAGGACGTTGAGTCTCATATAAAACAGAATGATTTATCATTAGCTGCACTAAAAACAAATAGAATACCAGACGAAAGTTTCAAGTCATATTTAAATGGTTATTTGTTGAATAAAAACCTAGTTCCAGAAGAAATTCTTATACTTATAGATGAGCAGTTAGGTGCTCGACAAGTTACATTGCGATTCCTCGAGCATTTTGAGTTTCACCACAGTCTGCCTTGTATTGATAGGTTAGAAAACAAATTGCATGATAGTGTTGTTCCTGACCACACTAATGACGAGGGTTGGTATAGATTTCAAAAGTCAGTTAAGCATTGGGCTACAAGGAAGAACCAGCCAAATGAGAAAGGAAATATCTATATAGATAATGTCCGAGAAATGTTAGATGTAAAATCTTCTAGATCTATCTCTCAATACTTTGAGGTCCCTAAAGGATATATTCCACCATCAGAGCAGTTTCATAATGAAATAGTTACCAAAATATCTAACATTGAAAATTTTGTTATATCAGGTGCCCCAGGAATGGGAAAAAGCACTTATTTATCATTCTTAAACGATCATTTGCTGAAACAAAAATTTCCGACCATACGGCACCATTATTCGTTATCTAGCCAAGATACGATTGATAGAATTTCATTCCCTGTTGCTGCAAATTCACTTATATCACAACTAGATACCTTCTTTCCTAATATTGGAGATAAGCCAGAAGAGTTAGGCTCCTATATAAAACTAGCAAGTGTAGTGGTCAATAAAATTTGGCCACAGTTTTAGAATCTTGATATCTAACCTCAGATTCATTTGGCGCTAAACCGGCATTATAATGATGCGGCCTAACGTTGTTGTAATATCCGTTGATATAATC
>NZ_JACJFB010000044.1:0-1492 GCF_014164325.1 Pseudoalteromonas sp. SG43-4
AGCTGTCTCTTATACACAAATCCCTGCTAAGAAATTAGCGGGGATTTTTTTGAACTAAATCTCAATGTCATGATCAGATCTTCAAATCTTGTTTGAGGGCACATTATGATTAACGAACATACTCATTGGGCAAAACAACAATTCGGTAAATCGGACTTAGGTGATCCAAGAAGAACAGCGCGTCTAGTAAAGTTAGCATCAACGCTTGCAAATGAACCAGGAAAACCACTTGTAAACATCACTCAATCCCCCGCCGATATGGAAGGTGCCTACCGCTTTATTCGCAACGAGAATATTGACGCAACGGCTATAGCAGAGTCAGGCTTTAAAGCCACGGTTGAACAAGCAAAAAGTCATAACTTATTGCTCGCATTAGAAGACACGACCACACTAATTTATAAACATTCCTCCATTCGAGATGATTTGGGTCATGTCGGACGAGGAGCAAAACAACGAGGCTTGTTAGCTCATAGCGTATTACTGTTTGCGCCAGACACAAAGCAAGTTGTGGGATTAATTGAACAGTCTCGCTGGAGTCGTGATATCAACACGATTGGAAAAAGAGAAAAACACGCGACGACTTCTTACGAAGAAAAAGAAAGTTACAAGTGGGAGTCAGCGTCACGAGCGATGGCAGAGCGGCTGCAAGGACAAATGGCGAACGTGATATCGGTGTGTGACCGCGAAGCGGACATCTACGAATACTTGCAGTATAAACTGACCGAGCAGCAACGATTCGTCGTACGCTCGATGCAAAGTCGTCATATTGAAGAAGGTGAGGATAAGCTCTATGCGTTTGCAAGCGAGCTGATGAGTGCAGGCACCAAACACATCCACATTGCACAAAAAGGAGGAAGAAAAGCCCGAAGCGCAACACTGGATATCACCTATGCGCCAGTGACACTCAAAGCGCCTTACAATAAGAAAGGACGCTCCCTCCCAGTTTACTATGTCGGCAGTGCAGAGAGAGGAAACGCTGAGAACGGCTTAAGCTGGCACCTATTAACCAGTGAACCAGTCACCAGCAAAGAAGACGCCTTAGCTATCATCACCTACTATGAGCACCGTTGGCTTGTAGAGGAATACCATAAAGTCTGGAAAAGTGATGGCACGGATATCGAAAGTTTACGCCTTCAAAGCCAAGATAACATGGAAAGATTGGTGACGATTAATGGCTTTATTGCGACGCGAATATTGCAACTAAAGTTCACCAATGAGCAGCCTGATTCTCCAAGTTGTGAACAACTGTTATCTCCCAAAGCATGGAAGTTATTGTGGTTAAAGAGAATAAAAACACCATTGCCTGAA
This sequence comes from Pseudoalteromonas sp. SG43-4, assembly GCF_014164325.1. Classification (NCBI taxonomy): domain Bacteria; kingdom Pseudomonadati; phylum Pseudomonadota; class Gammaproteobacteria; order Alteromonadales; family Pseudoalteromonadaceae; genus Pseudoalteromonas; species Pseudoalteromonas sp. SG43-4. Next base: position 1,309 of record NZ_JACJFB010000044.1, read on the forward strand.
ACTGCTCCAAATATGTCATGGGCGTATCAGGAACTGGCAAAGTTAGGAGGCTGGAAAGATACCAAGCGCACAGGGCGTGCATCTGTGAAAGTGTTATGGCAAGGATGGCTTAAGTTACAAGCCATCCTGGAAGGCTACGATTTAGCAAAATCTCTTGAGTCAGACTTGTGATCAAGAGACAGCT
>NZ_JACJFB010000045.1:0-1451 GCF_014164325.1 Pseudoalteromonas sp. SG43-4
TAAAGAACGAACATAACAAACGCATTAACACTCGCTGCGCTCGCTAGGGACAAATACACGTAGGCTCCCTGCGCTTCGCTCGGTATTTTAGCCTACGTATATTTGCCCGTTATGCGGGAAGTTAGGTTACAAGGAGAGTCTGTGAAAAAAGTTCTTATTTCTGTTTTATTGGCGGTAACAATTGCTGGCTGTAAAACCACACCATCTACACCAATTATTTTATACAAAGAGCCAGCGACATCTGACAACACAGCAACATTTGTCGGCGAAGATAGTGAGGCGGTTATTTTTGGAAAAGGTCACGAGAAAATCCATATATGTAAAGTTAATGGAGAGTCTATTCCGCTTACAGATGTTAATCGAAAAATAATCGTAGAAGCTGGCCAGCACACATTGAATGTTTGTTATCGCGAAGGTGGAAATTCAGCAGAAGCTTCATTTATAGCAACCATTCAAGCAGGAGCTCAATATAAAGTTGAACTTGGTGAGCATTCTTGGACTAAAGTTAACTTTTCCATCGCAGAACAGCAAACAAACAGTAAGTTGGTAGAGCTTGTAACAGTCCCTAAAATAGCTGGTGACATAACCATTTTGGTGTTTTAGTAACCTAACAAAGCAATGAAGAGCGGACCTCTAATGGTTGGTTGTGTTTCGTTCCTCAACAAGTTTAACCAACCATTATCTGGCCGCTTATTGCGGCGTTAGGTAGCTGATGGAATTTGAAACTTGGTCAACTCCGTTTGAAAATGGCACCGTTTGGTTGGTTGATCTATCTTGGGGAACTGAATCATGGTCTTTGGAAAAGCCCGATGGTACAAAATATGAAATCCCAGGGGTATCAGCTCATAGAAATCATGATCTAGTTGCGCGAGTATTTCATGAGGAAACAGAAGCTTTATATAAAATATCTTTCAATAGCGTCAATGGTTTTCGTTGCTTAGATGAGCATGGGTTAACCGAAATTTGGAATAGCAAAGGACAACGAGCAAATTCATTTATGATAAAGAAACATGGTTGGCACAAAGAAAGCCCGTTAACCTTTTTTATGGGCAACGAAAACGAGTGGTCTCATCTGGTTGTAACTAGCGACGAATGTTTAGAAGTTGTTTGTAGGGATACACCAACAGTAGAGTTTATTGAAAATGTACCTCTTAGATAGAACGCTACCTAACAAGTGACTATGGTGTCAATTCCTAATTTCAAACCATTTTAGGATCCCACATGACACCATCCCTCACCATAGAATTTATGATTACTATAAGCTTTCTTATACAGGCAATAATAGCCACTTTTTTAGGTTTCCCTGCCGCGACTAGCCGATGATAAATAGCTTTAAATTTAGGGTTACATTGGATAGCTGACATCATTGCCATATACATTGCGGTTCTAATTTTTGGCCGTCCACCTCGTATCATCCGTTTACCCTGATAAGCACCACTTTCTCGATTAAA
>NZ_JACJFB010000046.1:0-1266 GCF_014164325.1 Pseudoalteromonas sp. SG43-4
TGTAGTGGTCAATAAAATTTGGCCACAGTTTTAGAATCTTGATATCTAACCTCAGATTCATTTGGCGCTAAACCGGCATTATAATGATGCGGCCTAACGTTGTTGTAATATCCGTTGATATAATCACTAACGCTATATTTAGCATCTATAAAATTTCCATATCCAACCTTTGGCATCCATTCCGTTTTAAAGCTTCTAAAAAATCGCTCCATTGGTGCATTATCCCAACAGTTTCCACGCCTACTCATACTTTGTTTGATTTTATAGCGCCATAAACGTTGACGATATTTTAAACTGGTATAGTGACTACCCTGGTCTGAATGAAACATCAGTCCTGTCGGTTTTCTTCTGCTTTCATACGCGAGTTCAAGCGCTTTTAGCGTTAAATTAGTATCTGGCGACAACGACATGGCCCAGCCAACTACTTTACGTGCAAATAAATCAATAATAACGGCTAAATAAGCCCAGCGATTACCTACCCAAATATACGTCACATCACCGCACCACACGGTATCTGGCTCAACAACATCAAATTGTCTATCAAGCAGGTTTGGAATTTCAAGGTGTTCATTACCGCCGCGTTTATATGAATGTTGAGGTACTTGGCAGCTTTCAAGCTTTAATTTAACCATTAGCTTAGCAGCACGATAACGACTCAATTCAAAATCATTGTTCGTTGCTATTGCCGCGATTGTCCGCGCCCCAGCTGAGCCACCGCTCATTGCATGTATAGCTTTAACTTCAGCCTCTAGCCTTACTTGCTCTGGCGTCGGCGTTGTATTCCGTATAGCCCAATATTTATAGCTGCTACGATGCACATTGAATACGTTACACAGCACGCTAATTGGGTAACGCTCTCGTTGATTTAGTTTCTCAATTAACGAGAATTGTTCAGGGAGTCGGACATCAAGAGAGCGGTAGCCTTTTTTAATATATCCTTTTCTAATTCGATGCGTTGGATTTGCTTTTTAAGTTCGCGGATTTCAATTTGTTCGGGCGTCATTGGCGAAGCAGATGGTGTCTGGCCACTCCGCTCTTGCTTTAATTGAGTAACCCACTTACTGACGGTTGATTTACCCACCCCCATTGCTTTGGCTGCTTCTTCTTGAGTATAACTTTGGTCAACTACAAGCTGAGCTGTTTCTAATTTTATTGCTGCAGAATACGATGCGCGTTTTAATTTCGTCATTTTTTCACCCAAATTTGTATGCTTATCAGCATAACATTTCTTTCTTAATGGGTGGCTAAAATCACTGTACCACTACA
>NZ_JACJFB010000047.1:0-1252 GCF_014164325.1 Pseudoalteromonas sp. SG43-4
GGCGTTATGAGCCATATGAATAACTTACTAATTTGTAGCCTGATAATTCTGTTGGTTAGTTTCACAACCATAAAAAATGTTTCAGATAGTTCTCAATTTGAAGGTGACATAGGCATAAAGTATTTAGAAAAGAACGCTTTCATTTGCACTGTTGATAATAATGCAATGTTTACGAAAGGCTTACCCGTTAACGAGCTATATGAAAACCATGGTTTCAAATCCTGTCCTCGCGGAATGGATGTTGCGTCCCTTCTAAAGGGGGCTGAAATTAAAGTTTCAGAGGCTTCTCATAGCTCACACTTCGGTTTAGTGTCTTATACAGATCATTGGTATTTTGTTGGTTCCGCCGACATTGGCGGTAAAATGGTGAGTTTTTATTACTACTTAGGGTTAACTACTGATGGAAAACCTCCTGTGAACTATAAGAATAATTTGTTGTGGCACTAGCAAAAGCTCATAACAAGGCCAGCCAGCATCGCTCCCTACGGTCGCTGGACCTCGTTTCACTCGGCCGCTGCTGGCGGCGTTATGAGTCAATTCAAATAGGATTGTTTTTTGTAGCTAAAAGGATTTTTCTAAACGTAAATTTCTCTTTTGCTTCATACGAGTTGAGCTAGGCTAATTTTATCAATAGCCACTAATAGAATTTGCCTTTGTTAAAGAGACTTTTGTGGCAAACTCATTAGTTCAGGCTAGTTTTGTTAGTAGCTCAAATTAACCTTCATTTACAAATTGGGTGTTTACTATTAGTGTAGTGTTTTGAGTTAACCAATGTAACTCATAACAAACAAATCAAGTGGGACTAATTACAGCTGGCCGCCTCACTTCGTTCGTTATTTTGCCAGCAATAATTAGCCCCTTATTTGGGCGTTATATGTCTATCGAGAATTGATGCTGATTTCACTTAAAGAGAAACTAAAATTTGCTATTTTGTTAGCACCAGATGCTTTTACCTATTCTTTAGTTTGTATCGTTTGGGAACCTTTATACCGAATATGTATTTTAGTTGGTCTTGCTGAAAAAGGTATGGAGTGGGTTCCTTTTCAATTCGGCTTAATAGTGTTTACTGTGCTGTTTAGCTATCGATACATTGTTTATTTAATTAAACATAAGAGTAAGTAGCCATATAACAAGTGACTATGGTGTCAATTCCTAATTTCAAACCATTTTAGGATCCCACATGACACCATCCCTCACCATAGAATTTATGATTACTATAAGCTTTCTTATACAGGCAATAATAGCCACTTTT
>NZ_JACJFB010000048.1:0-1166 GCF_014164325.1 Pseudoalteromonas sp. SG43-4
GTTGGTGTCGCACTCCAGTTACCATTGGCATCGGTTTGTACATCAATGCTTTGAGTAGCATTTGCTGCATCTGTAAACGTCACCGTGATGGTGCTGTTAGGTGCATCACTGGTGCCTGTCACAGTTGGCGTGCTGTCATTTGTTAATAATGGCGCATCTACACTCACACTTGGTGCTGTGGTATCAATGGTGCCGTTGCCGGTAATATCGGTGCTGTTTCCTGCCACATCGCTAATACTTGCTTCGATGCTATACGGCCCTTCTGCCAGTGCAGTCGGTACTTCTACAGAGAAGTTACCATCGGCATCCACAGTGGTGGTAAACGTTTGTGTATTGCCTTGATCGTCCACTACCGTGAAGTTAATAACCGTGCCTTCAACGGCATCACTTGTTCCACTGAGTGTCGGGGTGATGTCATTACTTGAGCCTGGGCTGGTAAGTACAAGTGTCGGTGCAGTGGTATCTATTTCACCTGCGCCTGTGGCGGTGGTGTCGTTGCCTGCGGTATCTTCAACACTCGCGCTAATAGTGTATGTACCTTCTGCAAGTGCTACCGGTACAGGGATTGACCACGTGCCATTGGCTAGTACGGTGGCGCTCATTGTTTGCGCTGCGCCGCTGCTGTCGGTGACAACAATGGTTACTTCACTGCCTTGCGGTGCATCACTGGTACCTGCAATCGTTGGCGTGGTGTCGTTCCCTACACCGTTGTCTGTAATAACAAGGCTCGGGCCAGTAAGGTCTATCTGACCTGTCTCGGTGGCGCTGCCGATATTACCTAGACCATCATCTACCTGTGCGGTGACAGTATATTCGCCTTCGGCTAAGTCAGTTGGTGCATCGACACTCCATACTCCACCCGTTACGGTCGTATCAACAGTCGTAATATTCCCTGCACTGTCTTCAAACGTTAAGCTAATGGTGGTGTTATCTGCCGCATCGCTTGTACCATTAATGGTTGGGGTGGTGTCGTTGGTGTCAACCAGTGCATTAATACTAATGCTTGGGGCCGTGGTGTTGAGTGTTGCGGTTTCACTTAATGTAGTGGTATTACCGGCGTTATCACTAACGCTTGCTTCAATAGTGAGTGGACCATCAGTTAACGCGTTCGGTACATCTGCTGACCAGCTGCCATCGGCTTGTACTGTTGCAGTAAACGTTTCTGT
>NZ_JACJFB010000049.1:0-981 GCF_014164325.1 Pseudoalteromonas sp. SG43-4
AAAGTCACCTTGTGCAAGGGCACCTGGAATCTCAATGTTCCAGTGGCCATCGCTGCCAACTAGGGTCTCAATGGTTTGCACAGCGCCTGCGCTGTCGGTGATGGTGAGTGTAACAGTGCCACCAATTTCATTACTGGTGCCCTGCAGCTCTGGTGTTAAGTCGCTAACATCGCCTACGTTTTGAATGGTGAGTATTGGCGCTTGCGTGTCGATAGTGGTGGTATCACTCACTGTAGTTTCGTTGCCAACACTGTCGCGTACACTTACTTCGATGGTGCTTTGACCTTCACTTAATGGTGTGGTTGGAGTGGCACTCCAATTACCATCCGCATCAACAAGGGCGGTGATGGTTTGTGGGTTGCCGTTGCTGTCGGTAATGACTATCGTCACTTGTGCACCTTCGCCCGCATCACTTGTGCCGCTTATGATTGGCGTGTTGCTGTCGCTTTGTGCTGCAACATCAACAGTGAGTGTCGGCGGTGTATTATCAAAGTCATCTGAGCTAATTGTACGGGTATTACCTGCTGCATCGGTCGCTGTGGCGATCACTGAGCCAACATCAAGTAACGATACATCTAATCCGACTAATGACCAATTACCATCGGCATCAGTTGTGGTGGTGTAGGTGGCACCAATGCCACCGCCAACCAGTTGCTCGGTAATGGTAATTTCACTGCCTGCTGGCAAGTCAGAGGTACCACTTAAGGTAACCAATAAACCAAGTTCAAACGTTGGTGTAAAGGCAAGTGCCGGTGGAGTTACATCCACTTCGCCACTGTCTGTACCTGTACCTGTGTTGCCCGCTGCATCGGTGATGCTGGCGCTAACACTGTAATTACCTTCAGCTAAATCAGTCGTTGGTGTCGCACTCCAGTTACCATTGGCATCGGTTTGTACATCAATGCTTTGAGTAGCATTTGCTGCATCTGTAAACGTCACCGTGATGGTGCTGTTAGGTGCATCACTGGTGCCTGTCACAGT
>NZ_JACJFB010000004.1:0-2633 GCF_014164325.1 Pseudoalteromonas sp. SG43-4
CCTATACCTATACAGATATTTTTGACATCTTCATATGTCATTTTAGAGATAATCCGAGTAATTGAATCTAGGTTTAATGTTAGCTGTAGATAGACATTTACTAATAGTTCAATACCCATAACTATATTCCTTTTAGGTAGGGCTGCTTTACCACAACTCATAAAACCACAGTTAGTGTTACCAGTGAGTTAGATAGTATTAGTTCTCCTTAGCGGCTGAGTGAAGCACAAGAATGGTTAAGTTCTATATATGTGTAAAGTGTTTACTACTAAAAGAGTATAAGTAATTTAAATTATTAAAAAACAAGGCCTTATTTGTCAGCCCTGTATCAAGGATGTAATAAATCAAGATACTTCGGTAAGCTAATAATTCATTATCTAACATGGTTATATGGTTGATGGAATATGACTTTCTTAAGTGTCTTTATTTGGTTCTGAAGATTAAGGAAAGTACTCCTTGTATCTGAAGTATCTAACTCCCTCTCTAACCTTTTTAGGTATATTAATTTCTCTCGGAACTCTCTGAATCGTTTATAACTTTTTACTTTCATTTTAATTCCCTGTAGATAAGCTTAATTTCATCTGAGCTTCTTTTATGTCTTGATATATAAGATGTGAGTAATAGGTTATAGGGCAATAGGAAGGCTCTTTCCCGTATTTTAAAAAAGCTAAATCCTCGTGGGATAGGTAAATTATTTTATCTGTAACTGACTCTAGAAGTTTGTTTATTGTGCTATTCGAATTACTGTCCTTAGAAATTATGAATTGAAGTCCTTGGACTGCTAGATCTGTTAGTCGAAAACTTTTTCTATTTCTTTTCATTTTTATTACCGATACTCATTATTAAACCAATATTTATAAGCATTAATAATGCAGTCTGTTAAAGCATACCTCAAATAGACCTTTTAAATTTGGTCTGCTAAGTGGTGTTTACAAACTTAAAACAGACCTATAATATAAGACCACTTAAAACAGACTGGAAGTTATATTTATGTTTATTCGTGCATATTTAAGAGCGAGTACCGTTCAGCAAGATGCTCTAAGAGGCCGAGAGGAGCTTATTAAGTTCGCAGATGAGCAAGGCTATAAAATTGCTGGTTTTTATGTTGAGAATGCATCAGGGGCATCTATAGATAGGCCTGAAATATGGCGCTTACTTGAAGATAGTAACAAAGGAGATATTATTCTCATTGAAAAAATGGATAGATTAACAAGACTTCCTTACGAGCAGTGGAAGAATCTTGAAACTGAATTTCAAAATAGAGAAATTAATATAGTTGTATTAGATCAGCCTACAACGCATAGGGTTTTTTCAGATTGTGAAGCTGAAAGTTATATAGGGAAAGTTTTGAGCGAATTTATGCTTAATTTAGCAGCGGCTATGGCGCATGATGAGTATGAAACAAGAAAGAAAAGACAGGCTCAGGGTATTAAAAAAGCCAAAGAAAATGGTATTTACTTAGGGCGAAGACCTGATAAAAAAAAGTGGTCAATTATTTCTTCTATGTTAAAAGACGGAAAATCATGGTCTAGTATTATTAAAGATGCAGATTGTAGTCGAGCTACAGTTGCAAAAGTTTCAAAAATGGTAAAATCAGGAATATTATGATTAAGTCTATATTTACGGAATATCTATTCAATTAAAAAACTTTAAGGTTTATAATTTAAGCGTGTATATAAACCAATCTAAAAGTAATTTTTATTTGAAAAGGACATTCATGCGAATAACATTATTAATTTTTTCTATTTTTTTATCTGGTTGTCAAAGCAATAACTTCGAGAAGGTTGACTTTAAATACTCTAATCTAGCTCATATGAGTGTTGATGATGCAATAATAGAGCTTGATATAGACCCAAAAACATTGATTTTTGCCCTAAGTGATTCATTTCGTGCTCAGAACAATATGGTGTTAGAAAGAGAAAAATTAGATTTTTTCAACAGGAAATCAGCTGATTATAAAGCATGTTTAAACGCTCAAAATGATGTTTTTAAAACTGAGTTTTTGGCCTATCAACAGAATGATTTTTCGATTTATAAAGGGTTAAATAGAGGGAAAGTTTTCTCTAAATATGGAGTTTCTCCGCAGTGCGGCTTTTTTGACATTATAAAAAGTGATGTTGCTGATAGTTGGTTTTTAAAAGTAGAAGTACCACAGGGTAATTTCAACACTACAGTATCAGTGCCTAATGTAGAGTCATTTTTTGGATTTTCTGGTACGAACTTAATTAATGGCTCATCAACAACATATAAAGATAGAGTTATTACAACTAACTTTTCATCTCATTTGTATATTTGGGTATGGCAAGAAACCCCTGATTCGAAAACTAAAGTATATTTATATTCTAAACCTGTAAATGGTCAAGTCGAAGCGTGTGCAGGTTGTTCTATAGGGTATAGATGGTGGAAGCAAGCTAATGGTTATACTGAATCTAGATTAGTTAAGCACTATAAATATTTACTAGAAGATCTTGCGAACAAAAATTTATTTTTAAACTAAAGTTAGATTTTCGAATCAACTTGTTGATGAAGTGGTGCGCAGCACTAATATTGTGAGTAGTTTAATTTCATTCCATGAAATCACAGCGCTTTCGTAGAAAGCTTGTAGTAACTAATAAAAATAGTATTAATAATAA
>NZ_JACJFB010000004.1:2733-216236 GCF_014164325.1 Pseudoalteromonas sp. SG43-4
ATATGTCACAAATGAATGATTAGTTATTGGGTAATTTGTGACATTTTTATACGAATCAACTTGTTGATGAAGTGGTGCGCAGCACTAATATTGTGAGTAGTTTAATTTCATTCCATGAAATCACAACGCTTTCGTAGAAAGCTTGTAGTAACTAATAAAAATAGTATTAATGATAAATATGTCACAAATGAATAATTAGTTTTGATCAAAATCTTTAAGCATAACCATCGTTTGTTTTTTGTTCAATAATAAGAATTCATTAATACCACCATCTATCTTATCAATTAGTGATTTTATTTTTTCTTTACCAAAATCAGCACGTCGCCTTTTAAGCCTCTGTCTTTCATTAACACTTAATGATGAGCCGTCTTTTTTCACGATTCTGACTTTTCTTCCAGGTTTTTTATTAAATATTTTGCTTGTTAGCTCTGCACACAAAGCCTCTACTTCTATAAAAATATTGAACTCATCTTTAAAGCGTTTCTGTACATAATGCGCTACTTTGTCATCAGGAAAAATAATAACAGCCTTACTATTATTGTTTGTATCTCGCAAAGATCCTCTAATCGCTGTCTGAAAATAGTTATTGTACTCAGATTGGGCTAGTTGTTCCTCCGTAGTTAAACCATAAATTAATTCATTTAGTTTGAGAATATGATCATTAGGTCTATTAGACCCAGCACATATTATTAGAGTGTTCTCAGTATATTTGTTTGAACCTTTAGTTATGGTACTTAATATGTTTAGGTTAAAATGCTTTTCCAATTTATTAGTAAGTGTAGAAGCTTTATTCTTAGTATTAAGAGAGACTAAACAGTTCTTGTGCTGATTTTTAAATTTTTTTACAATAATTGCAGCTAAGTCGTTTTTAATCGCATCATTGGTAGTAAACTTAGTCGTTCCAACTCTCGTGCTTCCTCCAATAGAAAAAAATGAGATATCGCGATTAGAAAAATTATATCTATGATTTTTAACTATGTTACGTTTAAATTTGATATCGCTCTTTTTCCATAGCTGTACATTTAGATTGTTATCAACTTCATCACCTATCCATACTACTGAAGCAAAGCTATCAGCTATCTTTGGACTTAGTAAAGTAGTTAGATAAAGATCGTAAGAATCTCTAACCTTCCCTTTTAGTGCAATTAGTTGAATATCAGCGGACGTCCCCTTATTCATACATTTCTTTATTTTCAAAATAAGTGGATTAAAAATATTTAGAAGCTCATATCTATCTGTATTTACAGCACTATTGAAAGCTGGATTTACTTTTAATAAGGAAAATACCGCCCCATGCTCAGTCTCGTTAGATTTTACGTATTTAAAGCATTTTAAAATACGGTCGATCTCAAAACCTCTTGCTGAAGCTAATAGATCTGTTTTGAAGCTATTAGATTCGTCATCAATGAATAATATATCTTTTTTTTTGTTCATTTCCTCAAAGTTAAATTTAATAAGGGATGCTGAGCAAACAAAGATACATTTACCGATGTGGTTATGATTTTTCTCTTTAACTACTGCCTTAAATGATTCTGATACATAACTGCTATTAAGGTCAGATTTAACCGTGTATATATTGTCGAGCAGCTCTTTTTTATCAGATGTAGTATGTAACTTAATTAAATTTTTTAGCTCTTCTTTTTTTTCTTCCATAGTTGCAATGCTATGTACGGCAATTACTACGTTAGCCCCATTCAATAATAGATTTATTGATTTCTCAAGTACTAAGGTCGTTTTACCTGAACCAACTGTGCCACATAGCAGTTGAATAGTTTTTTCTGTCTTTGTTAGTTTAATCATTTTTTTACCTATAGACTCTCCTTAAAGAGTATTTTTTTGAACGAAAAAAATTCCCCGACTACAAGTAGAGGGGGAATTAAATAAATTGTTGTGTTTTCTAACACTGCATATATTGTAATATAAGTGTTACTTTAAGTAAATAGCCTGAGCACAAAGCTCATTTATTAACTCACCTTTAATCGTTTCAAAGCTCTTTTCAGAAATTATAGTTACCTTAGAGTGATTACCTTTAGAAGTTATATATTCAAGTTCTTGAGCAAGGCCTAGTTTAATAAAGTGCTTCTTTGCTTTCGTTTTATGTGTTTGCCACCTTTTTTCTGAAACACCCTCAGCTAATATATTCTTTTTCCGGTAAATCAAAAAATTTCGCTTTATTAGTCTATTTTTAATATAACTTTGAAATGACTCAAGTGCAGTTTCTTTAGTTGAATCTTCAGAATACAATTTCAATAAAGTTGGATCAATATGCTCTAGTTTTGTAGATAAGTATGCTTTGCTTCTTATTTCATCAATTGAAAATGCTATTTTACCAAAAACAGTATCTTCTTTTAAATCAGCATATGGGGCTTGCTTATCTTTCAAGGCCATAAGTTGAACTCCAAGGCGTCTACCTGTCTTTTTAACTTGTTCAGGTATATAAAAGAAATCAACACCACCAGCACTTTTTATAATTTCGATAAGCCCATCTTTATGTACAATAATATCCTCTATAAGAGTTGATAACTTTTTTTGTAATACTCTTTTATTCTCAGAGCTTTCGCTAATAATTTTATCGATATACTCTTCGTTATAGTTTTTTTTATCAAAAAAATCTGCCCCAAATATTAATTTAGAACTTTTATACTGAATCTCCTTAATTTTAGCTTCTAGATTATCAATTTCTTCTTTTCTACTATACATATCCACCTCTATTTCTTTGTTGTAGAAAAGATGATTGTTATAGAAGAAAAGTTGCTTCTCATTAAATTCTTCTAACTTAGACTTTAACTTTTCTTTTAAAATTGTAAGCTCTTTTGGATTATCAATATTAAAATTATTGCCTCTAAAGTAAGCAGCAAGATGACTGATTACTATCTTATCAATAGTGTATATTTTTTCTAAGTTATTACATTTCGCGTTAATACAAGCGTAGTAAGTTGCTCCTTTAGTATTTGTACGGATTACAGTCATACTACTTCCACACCCGCAATGAAGCTTCTTCATTCCTGATAGAAGAGTATATTCTTTTCTGCAATAGTTTTGATCTACATTTCCTCTAAATAAGGACTGCAATTGATACCATTCATCTTCATTACAGGCCGCAGGGTAGAAGTTATTCCGCTCATATTTTTTACTAATATACTTTTCTATATTTGTTTCTTCTCTAACTTTAGCTATTGCATCAAGGTCTTTTATTTTCACTACTAATCGACCATAAAGAGAGTGGGATTTTAGTAAATTACGAAGACCTGCTGAAGTCAGCGCTATATTTCTCTGAGACAAGAACTCTAAACACTTGCTTAAGCCGTTGCCTTTTAATGCAAACTTTATTAGTTCTTGTAAGATTGAAAAGTTTGTTGGATGAGCTGTTACTGTTTTATTAATAATTTTTACGTGAAAGGGCACACCTCCTACACCGATGTTATATGGTGCATTATTTTCACCTCTCTCTCCTCTATCAAATTGTTTTATTCTATTAATAGCATGGCTGTTAACTAAAAAAGATTTTTTTACAGACTCTTCATTTGCCAGTGAGAAAGATAAAGAGGCTAATACGAATGATAATTTACCATTATCTCCATGGCGTTCATAAAGACGACAGTCCATCGTTGTGTAGATCTTGACCCCAGATGTTAAAATTTTAGTGAAAATCTCCATAGCATCAGCGATATTTTGTCGGCTTAAGCGATCCAAATGTCTCATAACTATTATATCATTCGGCTTAATCCTTAATTCATCGATGTCAGATATTAAGTTTCCTAGTTCGTTTTTTAGGTTTTTCCCGTGGTATGCAGAGAATCCACTATCGGAATAAATTCTATCGGATAATGTTGTATTAAATTTCTGAGCAATTTCTTCTAATAGTTTTTTATCATTCTGCAAGCTCATCGATAAGCCTTCTAATTGCCTCGATGAAGACACTCTACAATATGCAATAATCGCCAAAATTTAATCCCCAAGTCAGTTTTACATATTGTAACTCAATTAAGTACACAATAAATCCCATCAGTTATATGTTTATTACTTAGCTCCAGCCGACTTACCAAAAGATGGTGGGCGGTTTGATCTGGCTATTGCGGTGGGTATTTTAGTCGCCTCTGGGCAAATAGTGTGTCCTGATATTCATAAGTACGAGTTTTATGGTGAGCTTGCTCTTAATGGTGAAGTGCGTGGTGTAAACGCTATTTTACCTTCGGTACTTGCTGCTAAAGAAGAAGATCGCTGCTGCTTTTTACCTCTTGCAAACGACAGCCTAGCAAGCCTAGTTAATGGCGTTAAACGCAAAGCCGTAAGCTCTATTCAAGAAGTATGGGGCGACCTACTTAATCAACAACCCTTGCCATTAAATATAGAGTACCCCGACTGCACGCAAGCCCCTGACTTTTTACTCGATTTAAGCGATGTTAAAGGTCAGCCCGGTGCAAAGCGAGTATTAGAAATAGCCGCAGCTGGCGGGCATAATTTACTATTTTTAGGCCCTCCAGGTACTGGTAAATCAATGCTGGCCCAGCGAATGGCTACAATTATGCCTACTATGTCGGACGATGAAGCTATTTCAACAGCTGCGCTTTACTCTATTATTGGACAATCCATAGATTTAACTAATTGGCGACAGCGGCCATTTCGTAATCCGCATCATACGTGCTCAGCTGTTGCTTTGGTGGGGGGCTCTTCAAATCCCAAGCCTGGTGAAATTTCTCTGGCACACAACGGTGTGCTCTTCTTAGATGAGTTACCGGAATTCGAGCGTAAGGTGCTTGATTCACTGCGTGAACCAATGGAGACCGGCACAGTAACTATTTCACGTGCAGCTAGGCAAATGGAGTTCCCAGCGCAGTTTCAGCTTATTACAGCATTAAACCCAAGCCCAACGGGGAGCCATACTGATAAGCGGGCAACTCCCGATCAAGTTATGCGTTATTTATCGCGAGTATCAGGGCCTTTTATTGACCGTATTGATTTGCAAATAGAACTACCTCGTTTAACGAGTGTTGAGCTACAAAGTACCAAACCAGAGGAAACCAGTGCTGAGGTTAGAGCAAGAGTTGAGGCTGCTTATTATGTGCAGCTAAAACGCCAAGGTAAGGTTAATGCGAGACTTAATAATAAAGAAATGAGTGTGCACTGTGAACTTGCGCCTGCAGAGTTGCAATTTTTAGCTAGAGCAAGCGAGAAGTTGTCTTTATCGCCACGCTCTTACCATAGAGTAATTAAGGTGGCGCGGACTATTAGTGATTTAAAAGGCGCTGAAAACATTAGTTTAAATGAGCTTAAAGAAGCACTTAATTACCGCGCATTTGAGCGCCTTATTGCGCAATTAACTAAGTATTAAATAGAAAGCATATAGCCTTTACCGCGTACGGTAACGATGCGTTTTTGATCTTTTTCGTCATTTAATTTTTTACGTAAACGACCAATAAGCACATCAACAGTACGATCGTTTGGGCTCCAATCGGGCTGGCCTATTTCTTCTGATATTTTTTCACGGGATGTGGCTTTACCTGCATTACTAATTAAGCAAATAAGCACTTTATGTTCGGCTTCAGTTAAGCGTGACTCAACGCCCGCAGCAGTAATTAATGTGCGGTTATCAGGATGAAGCTTAAAGTCAGCATATTCTATAAACTCTTCGCTTTCGTCGTCTTCTAGGTTAACTGCAACACGCTTATAGAGCGCGCGCATGCGAAGTTCTAACTCAAGTAAATCGACGGGCTTACAAATATAGTCATCAGCACCTTGTGCAAGACCTGCAATACGATCGGCTTGGGAGTCACGACTCGATAATACAATAACGCCAATATCGGTCAGTGTGTTTAATTCTTTTGCGAGCTGAAGCCCGTCGCGCTTTGGTAAGACAATGTCAATTATGGCTAATGATATAGCACCGCGCAGGTTTACCCGCTGCCTTACAATGTTAAGTGCATCAGCGCCAGTGGGGTCTACCTCTATTGTAAATTCGGTATCTGCAAAGTGATTTTGGATGCGTTTAACGAGTAGTTCATCGTCTTCAACCAATAAAACATTAATAGCCATAGTACTTTATTTTGAATGCTTATAGCTCTGTATGGTAGCACCAATAGGTAAATGCTGAGAAGGGGGTTTATTAGTTTTAAGTAACTTAATATTTCAAAGGTGTATAAGACGTTATTAGAGGATGAGGTTAGCACCTTTAGACTAATTAAAAGGTGCTAAATAATTAATTCTACTATTAATAAATCTGTATTAAGTCGTTATTTTAAAGGTTCAGGCTCAGTCATTTTTATACATCGAGTCCCACCATTGAGGCTCGTTTTTTAGCTTTTTATCAAAGTATGCGAGCATAGTGTTCCACCAATCAAATCGTTTATCGCGTGCAAAAATTTGATGGTCGGCGCCTTTGTATTCGATTAACTCTACGTCCTTATTAAGCAGTTTAAGTGCAGTGTACATTGTTAAGCTTTCGCCAACAGGTACATTGGTATCGCTATCACCATGAAGAAGTAGCATAGGTGTTGTTACTTTGTCGGCATGAAATACAGGGCTATGTTGGCTGTAAAGCTCAGGGTTATTCCACGGGAAGCTATTTTTTGATGCTTCGCCAGAATATAAGTAGCCCCACCAACCTTCACCCCAATACGAGGTAATATTAGAAATACCCGCATGAGCTATTGAAGCACTAAATATATCGGTTTTAGTTGCCAATAACATGGTCATGAAGCCACCGTACGATGCCCCTAAGTTACCTACTTTTTTACTATCAACATAGTTGTATTTATTTAAAAAGGCTTGTGTGCCTTCGATAATATCATCTGCGGTGTAGTCGCCCCAGGCATTAACATGCTGCGCTGAAAACTTTTGTCCAAACCCTGTTGCGCCAGTAGGTTGCACTACATAAACAACGTAGCCATTTTCTGCCCATAAGTTAAACGGGTAACGACCTGTAAAACCACGCGTAACTGGTGAAGTACCGCCGTAGTAATACACGAGCGCTGGGTGCTTTTTAGTTTTATCTAAATTGCTTGGAATGTAAACACGGCCCGTTATTTCAACCCCATGTTTATTTTTAAAATTAAACTCTTCTAATGTAGGGAGTCGTGTATTTGCATAGCTACTTGGTTTTGAATCCCATATTAAATCTGTTTTATTTTTACTTACGTTCAGGCGCTTTAGTTGTTGTGGTGTTAAAGCGTTAGTGCCACTTAATAAAATATCGGTATTACGGTCGTGTGAGTAACTAAATTGTTCAACAATATCCAATCCTGTATTTAACTTTTTAAAGCGCTGTTTACTTAAATCAAATAGATAAAGTGGTTGAGTGTCTTGCTCAGTTACTTTAATAAGCGCATCGCCGTTTTCTAAAACGTGCAGTTGGCCAATAGCGGGGTCGAACTGTTTACTGAGTGCTTTTACGTTTTTACCGCCTTCAGTAAGTAGGTAAAGTTGTCCGTCGTAGTTATTAGCGAGCATAGCTTTTGGTAATGCTCTGCCTGCGCCATTTTTAAAGTCAGGGCCTGCAACTACATAAATATCTTTATTTGTATATTTGGCTAAATTAAACGTTTTGAATTTACCAAGCGATGAAAGCTTGTTTGATTTTAAATCGAGTTCAACAAGCTCTGTTTCAGGGTGAGTTGATGCTTGCATTGCCATTACTGGGCGGCTCATTAATACTTTGCCACGGTTACTATTTGAATCTTCAAGGCTGTAAGAAAGAGGACCTTGGCTAAGTGCTTTTGTTAAACCACTTTTAGTATCAAGCATATAAATTTGGCTGATGGAACGTGCATACGACCAGCGATCTTGTAGACCTTTATAGTGCTTGGTTAAGCTGTTAGTGCTCTCAGGTGATTTAGACCAGCTAAACAAAAGGCTGGTGTTGTTATAAAAGGTAAAGCTATTAGCTCCTTCTAAATCGTTTGCTAATGTTTTTATTGAGAAGTTTTTACGGTTAAGTTGTTTAAGCTCACCATTTAACAAATACACTAAATATTGGTTATCTGGACTCCAAATAATGTTACTTGGTTGGCCTGCTTCAAAGCGATAAAGCGTTTGATTGTCTGAATCTTCAAGTATAGTAACTGTATTTGCTTGATTTTGTGTTTTATCACTATAAGTGCGAGTGGTAGTAACGTACTGCTTGGCATTAGGTGCGAGTGATAATTGGCTAATTGTAGGAGCATCAAACAGTTGTTTTGCAGATAAACGTTTTGTTTGTGAAGTGCTGAGCGTAATTTTATCAACCTCGCTTTTAGGTGCAAAATCAAGCGTTACATCGTGCCAATTAGCTACTTGCTGGGCTACTATTAAAACAGTGTGAGTACTGTTATTTAAAGCTAACTTATAGCTATTTTTATCGCCTGTTTGTAGTTCGCCATTAATAAATAACTGCCCTTGCTCAATCCCTTTTAAGGTAAGCGTACCTTGCGTAAAGCGGGTTGTTTCAATATTAAATTTTAGTGCCTGTAACCCACCTAAAGTGAGCGCATTGATTTTATTAAACGGTTGCCAGTTTTGTTTTTTCCCAAATATAGAAAAACTATCGGTGTCTGCTTGTAGTTGCGGCAATAGGTTGTTAATAATCGCACTGCCATGAGGTGTCTGAAAAGGCTTTAACTGCATATCTTCGGCAAGTGGGCCGATAAACTGAATTTTTGATTTATCCAATGGTGCAGCTATTGCAGCAAAGCTTAAGCTGCTAAGTGTTAAAAGAGCTGCTGCGTACTTAAATAGCTTATTTTGATGACACCATGGTGCGCTAAATTTCATTATTATGCCTATTATTATTGGAAGTTTGGCCAAATATAGCATGTATTGTTACCATGCTCACATATCCAATATAGAGGAGAGAAAGTGACTTTACTGATAGTTTATATGGTAGTGGCGATTGTTATTTCGTTTTTATGTTCTGTGATGGAGGCTGTGTTATTAAGTATTTCGCCCAGCTATGTTGCATCACTTAGAAAAAAACACCCTGAGCTTGCTAAACAGCTCGAAAAGCTTAAAAACAATATAGATCAGCCTTTAGCTGCTATTTTAACTTTAAATACAGTTGCCCATACAGCAGGTGCAGCGGGAGTTGGCGCACAAGCGGCTGTCGTTTTTTCCGATGCGGCTGTAGGTATTGCATCAGCCATTATGACATTTCTCGTATTAATTCTTTCTGAAATTATACCTAAAACCTTGGGGGCTAATTACTGGCGAGCTTTAACGCCAAGCGTTACCTACGCTTTGCGTTTTTTAGTTATATCGCTAAAGCCTTTTGTATGGTTTGCTCAAAAGCTAACAAATTTAATGGGTCCAAAGCACGATGAGGCTTATTATATTCGTCAAGAGATAGAGGCAATGGCAGATATAGGCACGGAGTCGGGAGCATTACATCAAGATGAATCTGATATTATCCGTAATTTGTTGCATTTTAAGCATGCAAAATTATGTGATTTAATGACGCCGCGAACTGTTATTTTCAAAATCCATAAAGATTTAACAGTTAATCAGTATTTAAATGAACATGGGTCGTCATCGTTTTCTAGAGTGTTGGTATTTGATAAAGATGCCGATGATATCGTTGGGTTTGTGCATAAAAACGATATTATGCTGGCATTTCACCGCTTAGGCACCGATTACAAAATTAGCAAATTGATTAAGCCTATTTATACCGTACCAACTTCTCAGAACGTATCGTCGTTACTGCAAACTCTTTTAACAAAGCGCACGCATATATGCCTAGTTGTAGATGAGTACGGTGACGTGCAAGGTATTGTAACGCTAGAGGATATGATTGAAGCTTTAATGGGGCTAGAGATTGTAGATGAGCGTGACCAATCTACTAATATGCGCGCAGTAGCAAGGCAGCGTTGGCACAAACGTTTAGCAAGTAGTGCGCATATAGTCAGTGAAGAAGATAAACACACTCGGGGTGATAATTAGTTAACCAGCCCCGATTAAATATTAATACCTCTTTAAGCGGGGCTGCCATCAGTTTTTAGCCAATCTTTAGCCCAAGATATAAATTCGTCTTGTGGTTTAGGGCGGCTAAATAAAAAACCTTGTATAGCTAGTTTTCTTTTATAATGCCTTAAATAAACGAGCTCTTCTGGGCGTTCAACGCCTTCTGCTACTAAGTCTAAATTATCTTTACTCGTAATATTAAATAACGAACTTACGACCACTTGAGAAAATAAATCTGTTTCTATATGGCTAATAAGTGAACGGTCTATTTTAATTTCAGTAAAAGGAAGATTTCGAAGCTGATTCATATTAGTAAAACCAACACCAAAGTCGTCTAGCGATATACCAAAGCCATGCATTCTTAATCTGTTTAGTGTTTCTAATTGCATTAGGCTTGAGAGTGCATGTTGTTCTGTTATTTCTATAATTATGTTACTAGGCGTGAGTTGGTTTAATTCTAAAATGAGCAGTAATTTATTAGGGCAGTTTAAGTCGTCGAGCTGAGTTGGCGATAAATTAAATGCCATTTTAAAATCATGACCTAGTTGCGCTTTCATATTTATGAATTCGCTGGTGGCCTTTTCAAAAAGAGAAAATGTAATTTGATTAATTAAGTTGTGTTGTTCGGCAGTGTTTATAAAACGGTTAGGTAAAATAATATTGCCGTCTTTACTTGATAAAATACGTGCTAAGACTTCAACGCTTTCAATTTTATTGTTATCAGCGTTTATTTTTGGTTGGTAAAAAGGCGTTATTTCATCGTTTTTTAATGCATCAATAAGCTCATCTTTTGAAATGGCTGACTCTTTTAATAAAGTGTGGCTGTTTAATTGCGCCACTTTAATAAGTAACCTACTAACCTGAGACAGTTGCACTGGTTTTGTAATATTACCAATGAGGTGAGCGTTATGTTGTTTCGCGAGATTGGCAGCTAAGCTAATAACTTTATGGTCCATTTCAGAAACAATTATAATACCGCCTTGATAATGTAGCTCTCCTAAGTGGCGGATTAGTTCCATGCCGTCCATTTCGGGCATATTGAGATCAGTAAAAATAGCATCAAAGTAGTTGATATCCTCTTTAACTTTTTCAAGAGCTTCTTTTGCATTCAGGCACGTAGTTATAGTGTTAGACATACCCAATTCGTTAAGTATAGCTTCCATAACGATCAAAATTGCTTTTGAATCGTCAACAACTAAAATATTAGGCACTATCTTCTTCACTGTTATCCCTTTCAATGTATCGCTTGGAGTTACTATAAAAGTAGTAGTGTTTTTTTATTTTGTCAGTATCAAATACTTTTATTTTGAAAATAGTTACCTAGCACCTTCACTCGTGTTTTTAAGCTGATTAGGTATACTAGCGCCATTATTTTAAACGGTCTTAATTATGATAAGAATAGATCTTACTTTAGCCGAGCAACCATTTTCGCTTATGGTGTCTGGGCAAAGAATTGTGCAGGTATTTCACGCGCAACAAGCCATTACCTTTGATAACCCTCGTGAAAACTATTTTCAATTTACTTACGACAACAAAGTAATAGGTATCGATACAGCGGCGGTGAAAGAGCAAAGCATTTCGCTCTTTGTAGATGATCAATTTGCAACACAACTTGCGTTACCAGCACCTACAAATGGGTCACCTAAAAAAGGCTTTTTAGGGCTAGCTGCATTAGGTTTTAAGCTTTTTAAAAGTGCTAAGGTAATTAAAGTGGTGCTTGCAGGGGCTTCTGTTGCAGGCTATGCGTGGTTATTTAGTATTGAATTTGCACTAATGCTAATTGGTTGCTTAGTTGTACACGAGTACGGCCATGTGCGAGCAATGAAATACTTTGGCATAAAAACCAAAGGTATTTATTTAATCCCGTTTGTTGGTGGGCTTGCTGTAAGTGACGATAAAATAACAACCCGTTGGCAAGATGTAGTTATATCATTAATGGGGCCTGCATTTGGTTTAATTACCTCGGTACTGGGTGTCGTTTTATATTACGCCACCGAGATGGAAATATTTGCAGGTGTTGCGGTGCTTAGTGCGTTATTAAATTTATTTAACTTGTTACCTATTTTGCCGCTTGATGGCGGGCATGTATTAAAAAGTATTAGCTTTTCAATGCGTTCATGGATTGGCCTAAGTGTATGTTTACTCGGTGTACTGTTTGGTTTATGGCTGAGCTACACATTTGGCTTAATGTTACTGGTATTCTTTTTGTTTGTAGGTGCGCTGGAAATTGTATTTGAATGGCGAGGCCGTCACTATTCACACTTAATGCCACTAGATAAATATGGCCAAGGCTTTTCAGCAGTTATGTATGCAATTGTAGTAGCGGGGCATGTAGCTGTAATGATGCACTTTGCCGATTCAGAAAATCCAATATTGAGCCTGCCGATGACTATTTTATCGAGCTAGTATTTTTATTTTTCCAACAACATAAGTTAGTTTTTTGCATTAATGTTTTATTTTTTAACTTTCTATGTTGATTTATTGTTAATTGAATTCTAGTGTAATATAAATTAGAACAATCTTAGCGAATCAACTGGATGTTATTTAGAAAGGAAGCTGTCGCTCAGCAAAGTGAGCGTTTAACTGGCGTGATTACGCTAGCACAACCATTATCAATAAAACTTACCGTATTTGTTTTGGTATGTATTGCGATTGTAGTGATAAGCTTCTTATTTACAGCAGAATATTCCCGCAAGGAAACAGTACGGGGGTTTTTAATACCCAATAAAGGGATAATCCAAAGCTTTGCTAGTCAAGGTGGTATGATTGAGCAGCTATTTGTACGAGAGGGTGATGCCGTTACTAAAGGTCAGCCTTTGGCGACCATCATTGTGCAGCAAAATAACAGCCAAGGTATTGCCTTAAGTACCCAGCTTGTTGAGCAGTTAAGTATGCAAATACAATTGCTTAATGACGAAATAACGAAATAACACAAAGCCATACCCTACAAGAACAAGAATCCCTTAACTTGCAAGCGCAAAAACGTGCGCTAACTAATGAGCAAGTGGCATTAAAAAACCAGCTTACACTGACCGATGAAAAACTCGCACTACTTAACCGCCAACAAAGTAATATCAACCAGCTTAATAAAAATGGCTTTTTATCAAATATTGAGCGTGAGCAACAACAGCAAGCTTTGTTAGATGCTAAGCAAGAAAAACAAAACCTAGCACGCTTGCTGATGCAGCAAGAAAACCAATTAAGTCAACTTAGCTTTAATATTGCCAACGTGCCCCAGCAGTATACGTTGCGTATAAATAGTCTTAAACGTCAACAAGCGGATATTCAAAACCAGCTCACACAAATTAAAAGTAACTATCAATATACCATAACAGCCAGTAACAGCGGTGTTGTTACTGGCATTCAAGTGGTTGAGGGTGAAACACTCACTCAAGCAAAACCGCTACTGCATATTATTCCCGAAGGTTCAGAGCTAGTGGCGGAATTGCTGCTACCTACTCGCTCAGCAGGGTTTATTGCGCTTGGTAATGACACTCGCTTACGCTTTGATGCCTTTCCTTATCAGCGCTTTGGTTTTATTAACAGCAAAATTAGTCGGATTGATAAGGCGCTTATTACCCCAAATGAAATACGCCTGCCTATTACCCTGCAAGAGCCTGTGTACCGTTTGCGAGCAACACTCAGCCAACAGCAAATGCAGGCCTATGGTAAGGCGTTTGAGCTGAAAAGTGGCATGTTGTTTGAGGCAGATATTATGTTGGAGCAGCGCACATTAATCGAGTGGTTACTCGAGCCACTGTACAGCCTAAAAGGGCGCGTAAGTTAAGTGTAGCGTTTTATGAAATAAAGAAAAATTTGAAAGTTTTGGTGGTTTGCTAAATGCAAACAACCGAAAAAGACGGCCAGCTTTAGTTAACTTTAGCGAGCAGCTAAAGCTAGCCTATTAACCGCTCACCTTTATTGAAGGGGAGCATATTAACAACCCGATGACTTAATTAAAAAGCATCGGATTTATGGAGTATAACATTATGCGTGAATTAAACGTAAATGAAATTAAAGACGTAAATGGTGGTAATCCTATAGTTGTAGCACTTATTGCTTATAGAATTTATAAAATAGTTAAAGCAGGAACGAAAGCTACGGCTGCTGCTACAGCTTTAGGCGGTGCTGGTGTTGTAGGTAACGAAGTTGGAAAAGCTTTAGCTAATTAATAAGGGACTAATTATGAGAGAGTTAACCAAGAAAGAGCAAAGTAATGTTAGTGGTGGTTTTCCTATATTAGGAGCTATCGCTGCTACTTTTATTGCAGGGGTTATTGTTGGCTATGCACATGAAAAGTACAAACAATACCAAAGTTCTAAAGAAACAAAACAAGCAGGGTGTGAACCGACCTGTTAACTAGCATATTTAGCTGAAAGAGGTAATAGAGTAGCTTTTTAAAGCTGCTCTAAAAAGCCGCAGGAAAATGTATGAATAATATTCAAAAAATTATCTTATCTTTACTTTATATTTTATTAATTCATTTGATCTTTAATGTTTATGAAAAAATAATAAGTCCTGATTTATATTATCCATTATATATAATATTTTTAATGATCCCATCTTATTATTTATATGAATATTTAAAAAATATTAGAAAATAAAACTACTTTAGTTTCGTTGGCAGCTACTAAGAGGAGTTTTATCGTACAGATTGAGGCTATTAATGATACTTTTTCAGCTAGACAGAGGGATTAGAAATTATTTCCAATCTGAATACACGTGTCGCCAAAATAGATATTTTAGTTGTAATTATTGAGATAGCGTCAGTTTTTATTTGTGCATACATATCTAGAAGAAAGTAAAACTATATAGAAAACTTCTTAGTTGTACTTCCATTCTGCCATCTTATTTATAGTGGTAATAATATTAACAACGGAAAATTTACCCTTTATCATGCAAGCTACAATAGAATTTAAAATAAACATGTCAGTTCCTCTAATTCTTCAATCCGAAATAGCCGAATGCGGCCTCGCGTCTATGGCTATGGTTGCGTATTATCACGGCCATAAGCTGGATATGCCTGCCATGCGAAAACGCTTTTCGGCTAATCTAAAGGGTATGAACTTACAGCAGTTGATTGAGCTAGGTGATAATTTAGGGCTAGCTAGCCGTGCGCTACAATGCCCGCTTGATGAAGTTCATAAACTGCAAACGCCGTGTATATTGCACTGGGATATGAATCACTTTGTAGTATTGACCAAAGTCTCTGGTAAAGGATCTTCAGCTAAATTTGCAATTAACGACCCAGCTGTTGGTAAACGCAGTTTAAATAGTAATGAGTTTAGTAAACACTTTACCGGTATTTGTTTAGAGCTCACGCCAACGAGTAAGTTTGAAGCTAAACAAGAAAAAGCGCAGATGAAGTTTACCCAACTTTGGAGCACCATGAAGGGCTTAAAGACGGGATTACTAAAACTGATAGCATTATCACTTGTATTACAGTTGTTTGCCTTGATGACCCCTTATTATATGCAGTGGGTGGTGGATGAAGTACTCATTAGTTTTGATGAATCGTTATTAACGGTGCTTGCTATGGGTTTTGCGCTGATTGCTATTATTTCGGTGGTGACTAATGCGGTACGAAGTTGGCTAATTTTACGTCTTTCCAGCCTTTTGAATATGCAAATGGGTGTGAACTTACTCCGGCACTTATTGCGGCTACCGATGAATTATTTTGAGTCGCGCCATGTCGGCGATATTGTGTCGCGCTTTGGCTCATTAGCGCAAATACGTGAGCGTATTACCACGGGGTTTGTAGAAACACTGGTCGATGGCGTGATGGCTATTACCGTATTGATTATGATGCTAATTTATTCGCTAAAGCTCACTGCAATAGTTGTAGGTGCAATTGTGCTTTACACCTTAGTACGTTTAGCGCTGTATCGTCCACTACATCAAGCCACCGAAGAAATGATTCAATCATCTGCCAAAGAGCAATCGAACTTTTTAGAAAATATTCGGGGTATGCAAACTATAAAATTGTTTGGTAATGAATCGCAGCGCCAAGGTATTTGGCAAAACCGTTATGCAGAGGTAATAAACAGTGAAATTCGTTTAGGGCGTTTAAACATTAGCTTTGATTCATTTAATAAACTGTTATTTGGCCTTGAAAATGTATTGGTGATTTACTTTGCTGCATTGCTAGTTATGAGCAATAGTTTGTCTGTTGGTATGGTACTGGCGTTTATTGCTTATAAAAACCAGTTAACCAGCCGCTTTGCCAACTTAATTGAGCAAATTATTCAATTCAAAATGATGCGCTTACACTTAGACCGTATTGCAGATATAGCACTCACGAAACAAGAAGCTAATCGTGACGGTGAAATGGCCTATACCGGTGATGACGAAGGTAAAGTTAAAGGCCAGCTTACGCTCGAGAATATTTGCTTTAGTTACAGTGAAGAGCAAGCGCCTATTTTAAATAATGTTAATTTAACGCTGAATACCGGTGACTCGATTGCGATTACAGGGCCATCTGGCGCGGGTAAAACTACGCTAATGAAAATTATGCTGGGGTTATTACAGCCGACCTCGGGTAAAGTGCTGCTGGATGGTAAAGATATCACCCAGTTTGGCCTTAAAAACTACCGTAAACAAATAGCTGCAGTGATGCAGGATGACACATTGTTAGCTGGCTCAATCGCCGATAACATCAGCTTTTTTGACCCACAGCCCAATTACTTGAAAATAGAGACGTGTGCTCGTCATGCGGCTATTCATGATGATATTACCAAAATGACTATGGGTTATAACTCATTAGTAGGTGATATGGGATCAAACTTATCTGGCGGTCAAGTACAGCGTTTACTCCTTGCTCGCGCATTGTATCAATCGCCCTGCGTGTTGTTTATGGATGAAGCAACCAGCCATTTAGATAAGGATAACGAGGCGAAAATAAGTGAGCAAATTCAGCACTTACCAATCACACGGATTATGATTGCTCATCGCCGAGAAACTATTAATATGGCTGGCAAAGTCTATCATTTAAATGCAGGTGAATTAGTGGACTTAGGTCAGCAAGGTGAGAGTGCTTAAAGCAATGAAGGCGTGCGTATATTGCACGCCTTTGCACAATGCTTGCAGTTAATAAAAGCTCAATACCAGCGATATAAAAACCCCAGTTACAAATAGCTGCACAACACAAAACCCCATAATATCTTTTGCTTTTAAGCCTGCGATAGCAAGGACGGGTAATGCCCAAAAAGGTTGAATTAGGTTAGTCCACGCATCACCCCATGCAACAGCCATTGCAACGCGAGATATATCGGCACCTAGCTCTTGTGCTGCGGGTATAACAATAGGCGCTTGTACTGCCCATTGGCCGCCGCCAGAGGGTACAAACATATTAACGAGTCCTGCACTTATAAAACTAAAAAATGGCAAGCTATCAGCATCTGCAACGGCAATAAAGCCACGTGATATCTGTTGTGCTAATCCGCTATCAACCATTACCGCCATAATGCCAGCATAAAAAGGAAATTGAATAATAATGCCAGCCCCGCTTGGAATTGCTTGTTGCAGACTGTTAAGTAAATTATGAGGTGTTTGATGCAGCGTAATAGCTAAAAACAAAAATACGGCAATAACGCTATTAAGGTTTAAGTTTCCGCCAGTAATAAAGAAGTAATAGCCTAAATATGCCAAACCTAATAAGCCAATTGTCATACCGAGTAGTTTACTTTGTTCCAAATGTTGGGCAGGTCTGGTTATTGTTGTGGGCTTAGGTGTTGTCTCTTGTAAAAGAGCTGGGTCGATATATACGCTTTCTTGCTCGCTTGGCAGCATATAGCGATTAACGAGCGGCATAATAATGAATAAACCAACTAATATGGCTATATTAAAGCCCGCAAATAAAGTGTGCTCTGTACTCATAATACCAATGCTGGCCTCTGAAAAGTGACCATCGGTTGCGATAGTTAAAGGAATCGAACCCGCTAATCCGCCATGCCATACAACAAAACCTGAGTAAGCGCTGGCTACTAATAATCGATAATCAACACGAGTATGTTTAGCAATTGCTTTGGCAAAAAGGGCACCAATAACTAAGCCAAATCCCCAATTTATCCAGCTCGCTAAAAGCGAAATAAGCGTGACTAATATAATTGCTTTAGGTGCGGTGCTTGCAAATGTTGCTAGCTTTTCTAATAACTTACTTATAGGTGGCGTACTTGCCAACATATAGCCTGTAATTAACACTAGTAGCATTTGCATCGCAAAACTTAATAAGTTCCAAAACCCACCTCCCCACGCTTGTAATACTTCAATGTTAGTTGCGGTTGTAAATAAGCTCGCACTGACAAGGGTAATTATTGTAAGTAAAATTACAAATATAAAGGGGTCGGGAAGATAACGCTCTACAATTTTAGTAAAAGGGCGGGCTATTTTATTAAGCATAAGCACAACTGTTTTGGTTATTATTTTAACGCTAATTAATCATGAAAAATCACCATTGGCAAACAGCATTTAGTCTAATATTTGCGGTTAAAAGCTTAAACATTGCTTAAAAGCATCGCTTACAGTAACGTACTGTTTATAGATAATTTACTAACGAAGACTTTGTATTATGCCGGTGATATTTAAAAGGCTAGCGTTACTTGTTCGCGCTCATATAGATCAGTTGAGTTGGCAAGCAGTGGCATTAGCTATTTTGACTCATATGCTATTAACATGGAGCTTACTATTTATAGCGAATGAGAAAGCGTTAACCTCGCTTACTACCTTTTTTTACTATTACACAGTAACAACATCAACAGTGGGATATGGTGACTTTAGTCCAACTACTGATCTTGGTCGTTGGGTGGTTGCATTAATACAAATTCCATTTGGTTTAGCTTTATTTGGTGTTTTGCTAGGAAAAGCAGGACAAACTGTTACTTACTTAATTAGGCGCGCTATGACTGGTGATAAAAACTTTGCCCACAGTAACCACCATATTATTATTTTTGGTTGGCACGACACTCGTACAAAAAAGATGATTGATTACATTTTGGCAGATACGAAACGTACTGACCGTCGTATTTTACTCGCGGTAACAGAGCAAATGGATCATCCTTTTTTAGCTAACGAAAGCGTTGATTTTGCACGTTTAACGAGTTTTACTAATTTAGCTGAACTAGAGCGGGTAGCTATTCGTAGTGCTGATAAAGTGATTATTGATGGTCAAGATGACGATCAGACATTTACAACAGCCCTGCGCATTAGTCGCTTAGTAAAAGATGATTGCCATATAAGCGCTCACTTTTTAGATGAAACCAAAGTTGAGATGATGTTAGAGCATTGCCAAAATGTAGAGTGTAGTAGTTCAAAATCAGCTGAGATACTCGTACGCTCAATGCAAGATCCAGGTTCGAGCCGTGTGCAAGAGGAGCTGCTATCTACTTTGCACGGCGATACACAATTTAGTTTGAAAATACCAAGCGGCTGCAAAGATATGGAGTTTGGTACTTTGTTTCATCATTTTAAGCTTGAGCATGATGCAATACTGTTGGGTGTTGCTCATAATTTAAGTGCGCAAAATATGGATTTAAACCCACCATTAGATTACAAAGTAAGTGAAGGCGATATTTTGCACTATATATCGGTAGATCGAGTATTAAGTAGTGAAGTAGACTGGTCGAGCCTAGAAAAATAATGAATGAAGTTGTATTTTTAATTGTTGTTTTAAGTGCTTATATATTACCTGTCGTTATTGTACTCAACAGTAGGCGTACACAGGGTCATGAAAAGAATGGCTGGCTAATGGGAATAATTATATTTTCTTGGTTAGGGTTAATGATGTACTTTGCCATTGTGCCCAAGTATGGGCACAAAAAGAAAAAGGCCAAATAGAGTAGTTGGCCTTTACAGCCGCTTTTACTGGCGTAACTACTCTTCTAGTTGCTTAATTTTATGCTCAATTAAAGGATCGTCAGGTACAAGTTGTTGAGCAACTTCTAATAACTGAATGGCATCATTAGGATGCTCATCTTGATGCTTAAGGGCAACATCTATTAATGGCTGAATATCAATTTTTGCCTGATGTTCCTGTACGTGAACTTCTTTTTCATCAATCAAAATATTATGAGCTTTGCTTAATAGTGCTTGACGGTGAGCTGAGTTTACATTCGCTTTATTAAGGCTTTTGTAATAATCCTCTTTAAAACGTAAGGTTTTAGTTTGCATACGAAATTGCGCAATATCAATTTGCTGATGCTGGATAAAATCGACGGCTACTTGCTTATAAAATCCAAACTTATTCAAATATGTGGCATGTGTGCCATGTCCCATACCAAATACTCGTAAGTGAGTTAACTGCTTATAGCGCTTAGCGTGCATTCGGTCTATACGATTAGTAGGATCGTAAATAATATAGCCTTGGGCATCTCCCAAATCTAGATCGTGATAATCTTGCTGCCAATCAAACTGCTGAGCTATATCGGTACTAGAGCGGTCATCCCACGGTACTAATTCTTTATTTTTAGTACTTACCGGATGGAAGAACAACACCTGATTTAGCTTTAATAGTTTAGCAAAAGCGCCAACAGCAAATCCGCCACGACTTAAACCATAGCCAAGTCGACAATTAAACGGCGTAAGTAATGTTGATAATTGCTCGAGAAAAAAGATTAAATTACGATTACGAAACCAATTACTTTTACCTAAATGCTGAAAAGCGATTACGTTTACGTTTTGTTTTTGAGCTAAGTGATAACCCCATGGTGCAAAATCAGGGTGAAGATCTTGCTCTTGCACGTTAGTGCCAGCAGGGGAAAAGGTAAAAAGCAGGGGTTTATTAACGTCAACAAAATCATACTTAACAAATACATCGCCGAGTAAATCACTACCCGTCATGGGTAATCGAGTTTGTTGCTCATTGCGCGGGAGAGTTAACCATTCATCTAACCAATACAGTAATTTCATTAATCCTCCAGCTATAAGTCAGCATAGATCATATCAAACTCAATGAAATTAGGTCAAACCGATAGGGTATTACTGCGCCATTTTGATTATTTCATCCCAGTCATTTTTAGTAACAGGCATTATTGATAGACGTCCGCCCTTTTTAAGTGCGATTTCAGTAATATTGTCATTGGCTTTAATATCTTTAAGGCTAATTAATTTTTTTAAATGGCTTTGATAAGTAACCTCAACAACCACCCAACGTGGTTTATCGCTGGTGGCTTTTGCATCGTAATAGTCGCTGCTTAAATCAAATTGAGTGGGGTCTGGGTAGGCTTCTTTAGTAACCTCGGCAATGCCCGCTACGCCCACGTGTTTACAGCTTGAATGGTAAATCATGACTGAATCACCGACTTTGACGCCGTCACGCATAAAATTTCGAGCTTGGTAATTACGCACGCCTTCCCAAAGAGTCGTTTGTTTTGGTGCATTTTTTAAGTCATCTAATGAAAACGCATCGGGTTCAGTTTTAAATAGCCAGTAAGCCATAACAGTATTCCTAACAAATATTTACTTCCCACTATTGTATAGTATCATTTGGACACTAGGGTAATGAGGAAGAAATAATGAGCCAAGTATTAGATGATTTATTGTCGTTGTTAACACTTGAAGAAATTGAGCAAGGTTTATATCGAGGACAAAGCCAAGATTTGGGCTTTGGTGCTGTATTTGGTGGTCAAGTAATGGGGCAGGCGCTTTCTGCTGCCAAAGAAACTCTACCTGAAGGGCGAATAGTTCATTCATTACATTCTTACTTTTTACGCCCAGGCGATCCGGCTAAACCCATTGTTTATGACGTTGAAACTATTCGTGATGGAAAGAGCTTTAGTACGCGCCGAGTCAAAGCAATTCAGTACGGTAAACCTATTTTTTATATGACCGCGTCATTTCAGGGTGAAGAAAATGGGTTATCGCATCAAGCGACAATGCCTGATGTTCCCGCACCGGAAGAATTACGTTCATCGCTTGAGTTTTACCAAGATAATGCTTCGCATATCCCAGAGGTTATCCGTAATAAGTTTACCCGTGAAATGCCAATTGAAATGCGACCGGTTACTTTTCATAACCCGTTTAAACCAGAGGTTATGGAGCCGGTAAAGCATATTTGGTTTAAAGCTAATGGTGAAATGCCGGACGATCAGCGTATCCATAATTACTTATTAGCGTATGCGTCTGATTTTGAGTTTTTACCAACTGCATTGCAACCTCATGGTGTATCGTTTATGCAGCCAAATATGCAAGTAGCTACTATTGATCATGCAATGTGGTTTCATCGTCCATTTAGAATGGATGATTGGATTTTGTATTCAATTGATAGTCCAAGTGCGAGTAATGGGTGTGGTTTGGTACGGGGGCAGTTTTTTGATCGCCAAGGCAACTTGGTTGCCTCAACAATGCAAGAAGGGGTTATGCGTCAACGCTAACCCCTTCTGTAAATGCATTGCTAGTTACACTGATCTTGAACTATATCGCTGATTGACTGCCAGACGCGTGCTGGCAGTAATGTTTTAAGGTGTGCGTAGGTTTCACATAGTTGTGTACTACCTACTAAGCCCTTATCACCCTCTGTTATTAATGACTCACCACGTAAGTTTTCGATAAAACTAACAAGTACTTTTTTGTCAAAAAACTCAGGTGTTTTTATGCCGTGCAGTGTACCTAAACGTTGTGCGAGTACTTGGCTTTCTCTTTCAAGTTCTGCTTTTTCAATGCCATCACTTGTTTGAATAAAACCAATTACAATAGCGTAACGTTGTAGAGTAAAGCTAAGTGCTCGTCCAAGCATTTCAAGCTTAGCTAGGCAGTCATTACTGTTCGTTATATGAATGTTATTGCCATCAAACTCAATTAAATTTTGATCAGCAAAGTTAGCTAAAATACGCGTTATGTAGTTTTCATCAAGAGGCTGTAAATACCATTCTTTAGCAAATAACGGATAAAACGTTTTTACAAGTTGCTGGCATTGAGCAATCGTAGTGCTGTGTTGTTTAAATAGATGTAGTGCAATTAAGCTTGGTACTGCAAACAAGTGCAAAATATTGTTTCGGTAGTAATTAAACAGTACTTTTTCTTTATCGCTAATAGTAATAATTTCGCCAAACTCATCACTGATAACTTCAAACTTATTAAGCTTTAATGCATGCGTTAGTAATTGCTCTGGTGTTTCGTCTGGTGTAGTTACTTTATTACTGTAGCTGGCATCACGCTGTAAGCGCAGATAAAAATCAAGCTGTGCTAATAGCTTTGGTTTACTCAATGCTTGCTTATCATTAACCAGCAATATCATCGCTAGTAAGTTAACCGCATTAAGCGCCGCTGCATTATTAATTTTAACCATTACTTGGTCGGCAAGTTTAGTTACTTGTGGTGCTAACCATTGTGGCTTTTGCACGTCAGTTGGGTGTATTGAATCACGCCAATCAGGTTGGTTATCGTTTAAGTATTGGTTAATAGAGATTGGATCGCCAAAGTTTAAGTTACCACGACCGTAGTTTTTAAGGTTTTTGATTGCCTTAAAAATACCAAATATAGATTCGCCTTTTTTATCTTTACCATCCAGCTCTTTAAGGTAGGTGTTAATTTCCATGACGTGCTCGTAGCCAATGTACACAGGAACAATAGATATTGGTCTGTCTATTCCGCGTAGCATTGCTTGTAATGTCATAGATAGCATACCCGTTTTAGGCGGAAGTAAGCGTCCAGTCCGGCTTCGACCGCCCTCCGTGTAAAACTTAACAGAGTAACCTTTAATAAACAGTTGGCTTAAATACTCTTTGAATATGGCAGAATAAAGTTTATTACCTGCAAATGAACGGCGAATAAAAAACGCACCAGAGCGTCTAAATATGCCTCCGGCAGGGAAAAAGTTAAGATTTATACCAGCAGCTATATGCGGAGGTACTAAACCCAAATGATAAATAGAGTAAGTAAGCAGTAAGTAATCCATATGGCTGCGATGACAAGGCATATAAATTATTTCATGTCCTTTATCTGTTAGTTCATGAATTTGTTCGGCGTGTTTAATATCAATACCATTATAAAGCTTATTCCATAACCAAGTTAAAAACCTTTCGGCCACACGTATCATTGCTTCAGAGTAATTAGCGGCTATTTCATCAAGTAGCTTAAGTGCATTTTGACGAGCTTCTGTTTGGCTAATGTTTTTAGCGTTAGCTTCATCTTGAATTGCTTTTTTTATAGTAGGTGACGCTAATAATGAATTAAATAATTGCTCACGAGATGGCATTTTAGGGCCTGTAGCAGCTAGCTTTTGGCGCTTAAAGTGAACACGCGCTACGCGTAATAATTTATGAGGTAACTCACTTACGTCGGCTTTTTCATTGACCAAAAGTGATAAGTCGAGTGGTTGGCTAAAGCGAATAAAGTTATCGCGCCCTGAAAATAACACCACAAAAAACTTTCTAAACCAGCTTGGAGTAAGAGAGTGTGTAATTAAAGTACGTAGTCCTGGCTTTTCTTTACCTGGATCGCGCCCCCATAAAATAGTAACAGGCACCACTTGTACGTTTTGCTGACCGCTTTTTATTAAGTACTCAATAATTTGCTTGCCTTGGGCTAAAGCATTGGTTGGTTTTGCTTCATCACCAAATAACGGTGGAGGATTTTTAATACCAATAAAACGGTCTAAATTTTGGGTCCCTAGCACTTGCTCTTCTGTTGGGCTAGGTAGGCCATTCTTTTTACAAACATGCGCCAGCGCGGCTAAATCAAAACGTGAATTTAAACGCACTATGTAAAATGTAGGGTACTCAGGGTTTAGATCATACTGTTTAATAGGATTTTCTGGCAGCACTTTGCTTTTCACAAATAAGCGGCTAAATCCAGCAGACATAACATTTAAACAATAATTAAAAATACGCATCGACTCACCATATTGAGAGTATTAAGGGCAAAATTAGCGCAACAGGATACCATAATATCTAAAAATCCCTTAGTTTGCGCAATTAAGATGTTTAGTTGTTTGTTGACTAGCATCAAAAGCATTAGTTCAAGTATAGCTATTGAACATGTATGGACGCATATTTAATCAAATAAGTATTCATTACATTGTTTCTAAATAGTTGTTGCATTTATCACCAATACCTCTATAATACGCAGGCTTTCAAAATTCCTCTGGGAATTAGAAAGGATAAATTAAGCTTGGATTTCAAGCTAATAAACAGGAGTTCCGATTTGGAACTCAACGTAGATATAATCAAACAGCCGACATCTTAAGTTTTAAGATTGTTTCGGTCGTTTTTTTATGCTCTTTTATATGCTCTTTATATTGAGGTTAAGAATGTCAAATCAACGCATTCGTATTCGCCTAAAAGCTTTTGACCACCGTTTGATTGACCAATCAACGGCAGAAATCGTGGAAACTGCGAAACGCACTGGCGCACAAGTACGTGGTCCAATCCCACTACCTACACGCTTTGAACGTTTTACTGTACTAACTTCACCGCACGTTAATAAAGATGCGCGTGATCAGTACGAGATCCGCACCCATAAACGTCTGATAGACATCGTAGAACCAACTGACAAGACTGTAGACGCGCTTATGCGTTTAGATCTTGCTGCTGGTGTTGATGTTCAAATCAGCCTGGGTTAATCGAAAGATTAGAGAGGTTTTAGGAAAATGGCATTAGGTCTAGTCGGTCGTAAAGTGGGTATGACACGAATCTTCACTGAAGATGGTGTATCTATCCCTGTGACAGTTATTGAAGCGACACCTAACCGCATTGCTCAGATCAAATCTGACGCAACAGACGGTTATAACGCGCTTCAAGTAACCGCAGGCACTAAAAAAGCAAGTCGTGTAAACAAAGCTAAAGCGGGTCATTTCGCTAAAGCTGGTGTTGAAGCGGGTCGCGGTCTGTGGGAATTCCGCCTTAACGGTGGTGAAGGCGATTTTGAAGTAGGCGCTGAGCTTACTGTTGAATTATTCAACGAAATCAACAAGGTTGACGTAACCGGTACTTCTAAAGGTAAAGGTTTCCAAGGTGGTGTTAAGCGCTGGAATTTCAGCATGCAAGACGCTACACATGGTAACTCTCTATCTCACCGTGCTCCTGGTTCAATCGGTCAAAACCAATCACCTGGTAAGGTGTTTAAAGGTAAGAAAATGGCCGGTCATATGGGTGCTGAGCGTGTAACGACTCAAAACTTAGAACTAGTTCGCGTTGACGCTGAGCGTAATTTGCTTTTAGTTAAGGGTGCAGTACCTGGAGCTATTGGCGGTGACGTTATCGTTAAACCAGCTGTTAAAGCATAAGTCCTGGAGATTTAGTGATGGAATTAGCAATTAAAGACGCTTCTGGCGGTCTTGAAGTTTCTGAAGCTACTTTTGGACGTGAGTTTAACGAAGCATTAGTACACCAAGTAGTTGTTGCATACGCAGCAGGTGCTCGTCAAGGTACTCGTGCTCAGAAGACACGTTCTGAAGTAAGCGGTGGTGGTAAAAAACCATGGGCTCAAAAAGGTACTGGCCGTGCACGTGCCGGTACAATCCGTAGCCCAATTTGGCGTTCAGGTGGCGTTAGCTTTGCAGCTAAACCACAAGACCACAGCCAAAAAGTAAACCGTAAAATGTACCGTGGTGCGATTAAAAGCATCTTATCTGAATTAGTTCGTCAAGAGCGTTTAATCGTTGTTGAAAGTTTTGCTCTAGCAGCACCAAAAACTAAAGAACTAGTTGCTAAGCTTAAAGAACTTGAGCTTAAAGATGTTCTTATCGTGACTGAAGAAGTAGATGAAAATCTTTTCTTATCGGCACGTAACCTTTATAAGGTTGACACACGTGATGTAGCTGGTATCGATCCTGTAAGCTTAATTGCTTTCGATAAGGTACTTATTACAGCCGCTGCTGTTAAGCAACTTGAGGAGGCGCTAGCATGATTCGCGAAGAACGTCTTTTAAAAGTGATCCTTGCTCCACATATCTCTGAAAAAAGCACAATTGCTGCTGAAGAAAACAATACTATTGTTTTTAAAGTAGTAAATGACGCAACTAAAGCTGAAATTAAAGTAGCAGTTGAGAAGCTTTTTGAAGTAGAAGTAACGGGTGTTCGCACACTTAACGTTAAGGGTAAAACAAAACGTACTGGCGCACGTTTCGGTCGTCGTAGCGACTGGAAAAAAGCTTACGTTACTCTTAAAGAAGGCAGCGAGCTAGACTTTGTCGGCGGCGCCGAGTAATAAGGGGATAGAATTATGGCACTTCAAAAGTGTAAGCCTACTTCTGCGGGCCGTCGTCACCTAGTTAAAGTGGTTAACTCTGATCTACATAAGGGTAAGCCATACGCACCACTTTTAGAGAAAAACTCTAAATCAGGTGGTCGTAATAACAATGGTCGTATTACGGTTCGTCATATCGGTGGTGGTCATAAACAACATTACCGTTTAATCGATTTTAAACGTACTAAAGATGGCATTCCAGCCACTGTTGAACGTTTAGAATACGATCCAAATCGTAGCGCAAACATCGCTCTTGTATTATATGCAGACGGTGAGCGTCGTTACATTATCGCACCAAAAGGCTTAAAAGCTGGCGATGCAATCCAGTCTGGTGTTGATGCACCAATCAAACCTGGTAATGCATTACCAATGCGTAATATGCCTGTAGGTTCGACTGTTCACAACGTAGAATTAAAACCAGGTAAAGGTGCTCAAATCGCACGTTCTGCTGGTGCATACGTTCAAATCCTTGCTCGTGATGGTCAGTATGTAACATTACGTCTTCGTTCAGGCGAAGTTCGTAAAGTTGAATCTGATTGTCGTGCGACTCTAGGTGAAGTAGGCAATGCTGAGCATATGCTTCGTTCACTTGGTAAAGCAGGTGCAAATCGCTGGCGTGGTATTCGTCCGACAGTTCGTGGTGTTGCCATGAACCCGGTAGATCACCCACACGGTGGTGGTGAAGGTCGTACATCTGGTGGTCGTCATCCTGTGTCTCCATGGGGTAAGCCGACTAAAGGTGCGAAGACGCGTAAGAACAAGCGTACGGATAAATTTATAGTACGTCGTCGTACTAAGTAATATTGAGGAATAGCCATGCCACGCTCTCTCAAGAAGGGTCCTTTTATAGACCTACACTTGCTGAAGAAGGTAGAGAAAGCTTTGGAAAGCGGTGAGAAAAAGCCAATTAAAACTTGGAGCCGTCGTTCAATGATCATACCTAACATGATCGGATTGACCATTGCTGTCCATAATGGTCGCCAGCACGTACCAGTTTTCGTTTCTGACGAAATGATCGGTCACAAACTAGGTGAATTTGCACCAACTCGCACTTACCGTGGCCATGCTGCGGATAAGAAAGCGAAGAAACGATAAGAGGGGAAGATAAATGCAAGCATTAGCTAAACATAAATTCGCCTCTGGTTCGGCGCAAAAAGCACGTCTAGTTGCAGATCAGATCCGCGGGTTACCTGTAGATCGCGCACTAGAAATCCTGGCGTACAGCCCTAAGAAAGCGGCTGTATTAGTTAAGAAAGTACTTGAGTCTGCTATTGCTAACGCAGAGCATAACGAAGGTGCTGACATTGATGAGCTTCGTATAACAACGATCTTTGTGGACGATGGTCCTACAATGAAACGTATTATGCCTCGTGCTAAAGGACGCGCAGATCGCATCCTTAAGCGTACAAGCCATATCACTGTTATGGTTTCAGATAGCTAGGAGTATAAGTAATGGGACAAAAAGTTCATCCTACTGGTATTCGCCTAGGTATATCTAAACCTTGGGTTTCTACCTGGTACGCGAGTTCAAAAGATTTCTCTGCACAGCTTTTTGGCGATCACAAAGTTCGTACATTCCTTACTAAGGAATTAAAAACGGCTTCTGTGTCTAAAATCGTTATTGAGCGTCCAGCAAAATCAATCCGAGTAACAATTCACACGGCTCGTCCGGGTGTTGTTATCGGTAAAAAAGGCGAAGACGTAGAAAAATTACGTCAAGCGGTAACTAAAATCGCTGGTGTACCTGCTCAGATTAATATCTCTGAAGTACGTAAACCAGAACTAGATGCACAACTAGTAGCAGACGGCATTGCCTCTCAACTAGAACGTCGTGTTATGTTCCGTCGCGCTATGAAGCGTTCGGTACAAAATGCAATGCGCATCGGTTCTAAAGGGATTAAAGTTGAAGTTAGCGGTCGTCTTGGCGGCGCTGAAATCGCACGTTCAGAATGGTATCGTGAAGGTCGTGTACCTCTACATACTCTTCGTGCTGATATCGATTACGCAACTTCTGAAGCCTTAACCACTTATGGTATCATTGGTGTTAAAGTTTGGATCTTCAAAGGCGAAGTTATTGGTGGTTTACCACTAGTACAAGAGCAAGAGAAGCCAGCTAAACGCGCACCAAAGAAAGCCAAGAAAAGTGCTAAGTAGAGGTAGCGAGTAATGTTACAGCCAAAACGTACAAAATTCCGTAAAATGCACAAAGGCCGCAACCGCGGTTTAGCGCAAAACGGTAACAAAGTAAGCTTCGGTACTTTCGGATTGAAAGCAACTGGCCGTGGCCGTATGACTGCTCGTCAAATCGAAGCAGCTCGTCGTGCTATGACGCGTCACGTGAAACGTCAAGGTAAAATCTGGATTCGTGTCTTCCCTGACAAACCGATTACAGAAAAACCTCTTGAAGTTCGTATGGGTAAAGGTAAAGGTTCTGTTGAATATTGGGTTGCTGAAATTCAGCCTGGTAAAGTACTTTACGAAATGGAAGGTGTTTCAGAAGAGCTTGCTCGTGAAGCGTTTGACCTTGCTGCTCGTAAACTGCCATTCAAAACAACTTTCGTAACTCGGACGGTAATGTGATGAAAGCTAGCGAACTAAAAGATAAAAGCGTAGAAGAGCTTAATGCTGAACTTCTAGGACTACTTCGTGAGCAATTTAATATGCGCATGCAAGCTAGCACTGGTCAGTTAGCTCAGACACACACGCTAAGAACAGTACGCCGCGATATCGCGCGTGTAAAAACAGTTATTAACCAGAAGGCAGGTCAATAATGAGCGATAAAATTCGTACTCTTCAAGGCCGTGTAATCAGCGACAAGATGGAAAAATCTTTCACTATCGCTATCGCACGTTATGTGAAGCACCCAATCTATGGGAAATTCATTAAACGTACGACTAAGTTACACGTACATGACGAAAATAACACAGCAAAAGCGGGTGACGTAGTTACTATCCGTGAATGCGCACCAATTTCTAAGAATAAATCTTGGACTTTAGTAGACGTTATTTCTAGTCCAAAACAAGCTTAATTTTTAATTAAGTTAGTTTTGTAAAAAAGCCCTGGCATTAGCCGGGGCTTTTTGTTTTCTGGAACTGCCTTGTCTTGAAACGTGTTTACACATTTAGGACTTATACCAATCCGCAATAATACTTAATCATTTTGTGGGGCTAAACGTGTCGCTACCTGCTTTAAAAAATGCTCATTTAGAACAACTAAATAGCGAATTTCTGCCTAGCTATCAACACGTTTTTCCAGCCTCAAAATAGATCACTTAATTAAGCGAATTGGTATTATCTTTTTATCAGAAATACAAAAGCATGCAGGGTAGTTTTCTGGTTTGTGTCATCAACTCCGTTGTTGCTATATATTTTTTAGTATCAGAACTAGTGGCTGAATCATAAAAGTTTGATTATAAGCTTACATATCTCAGTAACTTTAATACTTGCTATAGGCATATAAGCCGTAGCGTTACTTTTCTCTTACTTTATTTCAATGTTACAGTTTTAAGGTATCGAAAATAGATATTCAAATATAACTTAATCATTCGCTTGTCTGGTTTTTTTATGTCTAAAACCTCAATTTATCGCCTTAAATGAATATTCTGGTATGATTAGCAAATATGCGCTTTTGAATGAATTTTTGAGGTAATAATGACGCGTAGTTTTGAATTTCATTTAACTGATGAGATTGCCACGGTTGCAATGGGTAATCGCGTTGCTGATATTATAGAGCAAGGTGCGGTTATTTATTTACATGGTGATTTAGGTGCTGGTAAAACAACGTTTACACGAGGTGTAGTGCAAGGCTTTGGCCATACAGGTAAGGTTAAAAGCCCGACCTATACACTAGTAGAACCTTATGAGCTTGAGCGTGCAAATGTTTATCATTTTGACTTATACCGCTTAGGTGATCCTGAAGAACTCGAATACATGGGAATACGCGATTACTTCTCAGCAGACGCAATTTGTGTTGTTGAATGGCCTGAAAAGGGTGGTGAATTTATTCCTGTGCCTGATTTAGATATTACTCTAAGCTATGTGGGTAACGAACGTAAAATTGTTATAAATAGTGCGAGTGAGCGCGGTATAGCAATTGTCGAAAAACTAAATAATCAATAATAATATAGTTAAGGCAGTAATTATCCAATGAGCCGAGGTGTAGTTAAACTTTTTATTTATCTTATGGTTATCACCATAAGCTTGCCGCTATGGGCTAAAAACACAATCAATAGTGTGCGTGTATGGCCGTCTCCAGATAGTACGCGCGTGGTATTTGATTTAAATGATAAGCCCGACTTTAGCTATTTCATGCTTAAAAACCCTAGCCGCCTAGTGATTGATTTAGAAAATACTAGCGAGTTAAAAACATTGCCAGGTGTGCCCCCGAAACATCAAATAGTAAGCAAATTACGTTACTCAAAACCTAAAAATAAACAAAGCGTACGTTTAGTATTTGAATTAAGTGCGCCAATAAAGCCAGTGGTATTTGCCCTCGCACCTACAGGCCCTTATAAAAATAGACTCGTTGTTGATTTATACAATAAAAGCCAAGCTACTACAGTTGTTTCTCCTGCTCAAACAGCCGCTAAAAACCGTCAACTAAGCCAAGAGCGCGACATTGTTATTGCAATTGATGCGGGGCATGGCGGCGAAGATCCTGGTTCAATTGGGCCATCAGGCACCTACGAAAAAACAGTTACACTGCAAATTGCGAAACGTTTAGAGCGCATGATTGATGGCGAACGTGGCATGATTTCGCGCATGGTACGAAGCGGTGACTATTTTGTAAAATTAAATACCCGTACTAATCGAGCCCGTGAAAAAAAGGCAGATTTTTTTGTTTCTATTCATGCTGATGCATTTACAAGCCCTGGGCCAAATGGTGCCTCTGTGTGGGTTTTGTCATTAAGACGTGCTAATTCAGAAATAGGTAAATGGATAGAAGATAAAGAAAAACACTCCGAGCTTTTAGGTGGCGCTGCTGATGTAATGAAAGATGCCGCCAATGAAAAATATCTAGCACAAGCGTTGCTTGATATGTCGATGGACCACTCTATGAAAACTGGCTTAAATGTAGCTGATGAAGTGGTTAAAGAGCTTCGTAAGGTTGCCAAACTGCATAAAAAAGATCCCCAGCATGCGAGCCTTGCAGTACTAAAATCACCAGATATTCCATCTATTTTGGTAGAAACAGGGTTTATATCTAACCCGCGAGAAGAAAAGCTACTTAAAAGTCCTAATCATCAAGAGCGTTTAGCTAAAGCTATATTTACTTCAATTAAAAATTATTATTTGAAAAATCCGCCGGATGATTCTTTATTTGCTAAATTAAAGTCGCAATATCCAACAAAGCATAAAGTACGCCCCGGTGAATCTTTAAGTATGTTAGCGAGTCGCTATGGCGTTACAGTCAATAAATTAAAACAAGTTAATAAGCTTAGTTCTAATACCTTATTTATTGGGCAAGAGCTCGATATACCTCAAAGTTAGTCATTATTATTAGCGCAATGTTTGCTAGGAAGTCTCATGAATATTGAAATATTACCCGCGCGTTTAGCCAACCAAATTGCCGCAGGCGAAGTGGTTGAGCGCCCAGCGTCGGTAGTAAAAGAGCTTGTTGAAAATAGCTTAGATGCTGGCGCAACGCGTATTCAAATTGATATTGAGCGCGGCGGCCACAAACTTATTCGTATTCGTGATAATGGCGCAGGGATAAGTAAAGATGAGCTAACGCTCGCACTTTCTCGCCACGCGACAAGTAAATTAAAATCACTTGATGACCTTGAAAACATTTGCTCACTTGGCTTTAGAGGGGAAGCACTTGCGTCAATTAGTTCTGTGTCGCGTTTAACGCTGAGCTCAAAACCAAAAGAGCAAGAAGCGGCTTGGCAAGCTTTTGCAGAAGGCCGCGACATGGCCGTTCAAGTAAAACCTGTAGCGCATCCCGATGGCACAACCATTGAAGTAAAAGATTTATTTTTTAATACTCCAGCACGTCGTAAATTTTTACGCACCGAAAAAACTGAATTTAGCCATATTGATGAGTTGATAAAGCGTATTGCGCTTAGTCGCTTTGATGTCTCTATTACACTAACTCACAACGAAAAAGTAGTAAGGCAGTATCGTGCCAAAACTGATCCCTCTCAGGCTATAACACGCGTAGCACAAGTTGCAGGCAAGGCCTTTGCCGAGCAAGGTTTGCATATTCAATCAGGAGAAGGCGGTTTACAGTTGCATGGTTGGGTGCTACCTGTAGGCTCAGCTAATACGACTCAGTACACTTATGTGAATAATCGCATGATGCGCGATAAGCTTATTTTGCATGCTATACGCCAGGCATTTGAAGAAGTAAGTGGAACACAA
The DNA here is from genome assembly GCF_014164325.1 of Pseudoalteromonas sp. SG43-4. Classification (NCBI taxonomy): domain Bacteria; kingdom Pseudomonadati; phylum Pseudomonadota; class Gammaproteobacteria; order Alteromonadales; family Pseudoalteromonadaceae; genus Pseudoalteromonas; species Pseudoalteromonas sp. SG43-4. The sequence continues at coordinate 36,200 of NZ_JACJFB010000004.1, forward strand.
GAATTACCCGGTTTTGTCATTTATATTGATATTGACCCTCGGCAGGTTGATGTCAATGTTCACCCTGCTAAGCATGAAGTGCGTTTTCATCAAGGGCGGTTAATTCATGATTTTATATTGCAAGCTATTAAGCAAGTAGTCGTGCCATTGCAAGGCGAATTCACTAACGAATCAGCGAGCACAGCAACAGAACTCACGCCAGCGTTCATTGAGTCGTCTCATAGCAGTGCTAATAATATAGAAAGCGAAGGAGTGTTTGATTACCCTAAATCGCAATTACAGCCCTCTTACTCTGGAGGTGCTGGTAGCTCAAGTTCGTCCTCAGGTACTAGAAGTGTTGGCGGTGCATACCGTGCTGCACCAAGTACGAGCCATCATGACGTAAATGCGTTTTATCAAGGAGTGAGTGAGCAACACGCCGCGCATTTTGATAATGCAGCCAATATATCTGCAGCACCACACCAGTCCGTATCTGTGGATAATGTCTTAAAAGCTGTTTCTATTATAAGTGTTAGTGAAGGAGTGTGTGTCTTTAGTGAAGAGCAGCAATTGTATTGCTCACATTTTAAATATGCATTAGTTGATGATTGGCATAATCAAATTAAAGAGTTCGGAAGTTTAGAAGGGAAAGCCCTTTTGTTACCAGTGCGAGTAAACTTAGAAAAAGAAGATTGCTTACTTATAGAATCCCAGCAATCGTGGTTTACCTTACTTGGTTTTGAACTTGTAATAGAAAAACAATTTGTAATGGTTAAAAAATTGCCAGCGTGTTTATATTTACTTGACGTAAGTGCAGCGGTAGGTGAGCTACTTGATGCGTGTAAAGCAAAACTTGAAAATATAGAGAATTGGTTAGAATGGCAAATGAAATGCGTGCCGACCCGATTTTATTTAAGCAATGTATTTTTAGCGCAACAAATGCGCTTACAAAATAATCCACAAACTATTGAACGCTTGCGTAAAAAAGCAGTTAAAATAGAGCTAAATCACTATTTAACGCAATTAGATTAAGGTATCAGTGTTGAGTAATTTACCAGTTATATTTTTAATGGGTCCAACTGCAGCAGGTAAAACAGCATTGGCAATCTCGCTGTGCGATCATTTAAATACAGAAATAATCAGCGTAGATTCAGCGCTAGTGTATAAAGGTATGGACATTGGTACAGCAAAACCTGATGCGGAAGAATTAGCCAAAGCTCCGCATCATTTAATTGATCTACTTGACCCGAGTGAAACGTATTCAGTTGCAGATTTTAGGCGCGATGCAGTGCAAAAAATTGAAGAATTTCACAGACAAGGTAAAGTGCCTGTATTGGTTGGAGGTACAATGCTGTACTTCAAATCTTTAATTGATGGTTTATCGCCATTACCTGAAGCAGATACAGAGATAAGAGCAGAGTTAGAAGCGAAAGCGAAAGAATTTGGCTGGCCTCATTTATATAAAGAATTAGTTAAAGTTGACCCAAAAGCAGCCGAAAAAATAAGTGAAAATGATTCACAAAGAATTAATCGGGCTTTAGAGGTTTACAGGTTAACTGGTAAGACCATGACTGAGTTGCAAATGCAAAAACAGCCGGCTTTACCTTATACTTTTCATCAATTTGCGATTGCACCGCAAGAACGCAGTGAATTACACCGCCGAATTGAAGAAAGGTTTAAAATAATGATTGATCAGGGGTTTGAAAATGAAGTTTCGACCCTATATCTACGTAAGGATTTACACCCCAATATGCCTTCTATTCGTTGTGTTGGTTATAGACAAATGTGGGATTACCTTGCGGGTGAAACAAACCATGATGAAATGGTTTTTCGTGGCATCGCAGCAACACGTCAGCTGGCAAAACGGCAGTTAACGTGGCTTCGTAGTTGGCCTGATGTTACTTGGTTAACAACAGGCGACGAAGAAAACTTGCATCGTGTAGTAAGTTCGCTAAGCTAGTAGTAGTTGAATATTGTTTTTTATCAAATAAGTTCAGCCACTTAATTATAATAACACCTAGAACGAAGGAACAATAACATGGCAAAAGGCCAATCGTTACAAGACCCATTTTTGAATGCACTACGACGTGAGCGCATTCCAGTATCAATCTTTTTGGTAAATGGCATAAAATTACAAGGCAAAATTCAGTCATTTGACCAATTTGTTATTTTACTAGAGAACACCGTAAATCAAATGGTTTATAAGCATGCAATTTCTACAGTTGTCCCTGCTCGCGCAGTTAACTTCCAAGCAGTTCAAGGGAGTGAAGACACTGAAGAGGCAGAAGCTGGAAACTTTTAATTAGGAGCATAATGTTTGTTTGACCGCTATGAATCCGGCGAACAGGCAATTTTAGTTCATATCGACTTACCTAAAGAAGGAGATCGTGAAGATCTTCATGAATTAGAAATGTTGGTATCTTCTGCTGGTGTTAGTAGTTTGGCGGTTGTGCAAGGCAGCCGTCAAGCACCACATCCGAAACTATTCGTCGGTACCGGTAAAGCAGAAGAAATAGCTGAGATTGTCAAAATCCACAAAGCAGATGTCGTAATTTTTAATCATCAACTCAGGCCATCACAAGAGCGTAATTTAGAGCGCGTTTGTCAATGTCGTGTGCTTGATAGAACGACGCTAATTCTTGATATTTTTGCCCAGCGCGCACGTACCCACGAGGGTAAGCTGCAAGTTGAATTGGCTCAACTTCGCCATATGTCGACTCGATTAATTCGAGGCTGGACTCACCTTGAACGTCAAAAAGGCGGGATTGGTTTACGTGGTCCTGGTGAAACTCAACTTGAAACTGACAGAAGATTACTTCGTGCCCGTATTCAAAATATTCGTGCACGTTTAGCTAAAGTTGCAGTGCAACGTGAACAAGGTAGGCGAGCTCGTACTCGCAACGAAATACCTACAGTTTCATTAGTTGGTTATACCAATGCGGGTAAATCTACATTATTTAATCGAATTACAAATTCAGATGTATACGCGGCCGATCAGTTGTTTGCCACGCTTGACCCGACTCTACGTAAGCTTGAGTTAGGTGATGTTGGCCCTGTTATCTTAGCTGATACAGTGGGCTTTATTCGTCACCTACCACATGACTTAGTTGCTGCTTTTAAAGCAACGCTTACTGAAACTCGCGAAGCTGATTTGCAGTTACATGTAATTGATGCCGCAGACTCACGTCTGCAAGAAAATATTGAACAAGTACAATCGGTGCTTAAAGAAATTGAGGCCGATGAAGTACCACAGCTATTAATTTATAATAAAATTGATGCGCTGGATAACGTAAGCCCACGTATTGATCGAGATGACGAAGGTCAACCTATAAGAGTATGGCTTAGCGCTCAGACTGGTGAAGGGTGTGAATTACTTAGCGAGGCTATCAGTGAGTTACTAGCTAAGAAGATGTTTAACGAAACATTATTTCTTACGCCATTGTATGGTCGCTTAAGAGCTGCATTGTTCAGTTTAAATGCAGTGCATGAAGAGCAATTTGATGAGCAAGGTAATTGGCTGTTAGATGTTAGAATGCCAATGGTTGAGTGGAATCGTTTAATTAAAGAATTTGGTCCTGAAATTGCTGGTTTTATCAACCGTAATTAAAAATTGACGTTTTAATGTCGGTTTTTGTATGAGAAACGCGGTAGATTTGTTAGATTTAACACAATTTCCTAATTTATTTAGATAACAATGGAGTATAGCTATGGCCTGGAATGAACCGGGTAATAATGGCAATGACAAAGATCCGTGGAATAATAAAGGCGGACGTGATCAAGGCCCACCTGATTTAGACGAGGTGTTCCGCAAGTTTAGTAACAAGTTCAGCGGCTTATTTGGCGGGAAAAAATCCGGCAATGGTAGCGGCGGTGGACTTGGCGGAGCCGGTATTTCATTCATACTTATTATCGCCGTTATTGTATGGGCGTTAAGTGGTATTTATACGGTTAAAGAAGCCGAGCGTGGTGTGGTTCTACAATTTGGTAAATATGACCGAATTGCTGATCCTGGTTTGCGTTGGAAAATGACTTTCATCGAAACGGTAATCCCAGTAGATATTGAAGCTGTTCGTTCATTATCGGCTTCTGGTTTTATGCTTACTGAAGACGAAAACGTAGTGAGCGTTGAGTTTCAGGTGCAATACCGTGTTATTGACCCATACCTTTATGAATTTAGCGTAACTAACGCTGATAGTAGCTTAGAAGAAGCGCTAGACAGTGCCCTGCGTTATGTTGTGGGCCATGCAAAAATGGACCAAGTATTAACTAATGGCCGTGAGGTTGTTCGTCAAAATACATGGGATGAGCTTAATAAGATTATCGAACCATATAACTTAGGTTTAATTGTTACTGACGTGAACTTTAAAGACTCTCGTCCACCAACTGAAGTTAAAGATGCATTTGATGATGCAATTGCTGCACAAGAAGATGAAGAACGTTTCATCCGTGAAGCAGAAGCATATGCTCGTGAAATTGAACCGCGTGCTCGTGGTCAAGTAACGCGTATGACTCAAGAAGCGGAAGGTTATCAAGAGCGCATTACATTGGAAGCACAAGGTGAGGTAGCTCGCTTTGAAAAGCTTTTACCTGAATATCAAGCAGCTAAAGAAGTTACTCGTGAGCGCTTATACATTGATGCAATGGAAGAAGTGTTAGGGAGTAGTTCTAAAATATTGGTTGATGTTAAAGGCGGCAATAACATGATGTATTTACCTCTTGATAAAATCATGGACAAGCAAGGAACCGCAACACGAGTTGCACTTCCAAGTTCAAGTGATATTCAAGACTTACGTAATAAAGTTAATACGTCGCGCAATAGCTCTGTTAATAGTGGCAATGACCGCTTTAACAACGACCGCTTCAATGATGGGAGATAATCATAATGAAAAACTTTAGTTTAGTAATACTATTAGCTGCCATTGTTATGTCTTTCTCATCGGTATTTGTTGTACCTGAAGGGCAAAAAGCAATTGTAATGTTATTCAGTAAAGTACAAAAAGATAGCGACGACAAAGCGATTGTATATGGCCCAGGCCTACAATTTAAAGTACCATTTTTTAGCCAAGTACGTCGTATTGATGCACGTATTCAAACGCTAGATGGTGCGCCAGATCGCTTTGTTACTAGCGAGAAAAAAGACTTAATTGTTGATTCGTTTGTAAAATGGCGAGTTAATGACTTTAGTGCTTTTTACTTACGTGCTCGTGGCGATAAGCAATATGCTGAAACGCTACTTAAGCAAAAAGTAAACAATGGTCTTCGTACAAACTTTGGTACACGTACAATTCGCGAAATTGTATCAGGTGAGCGTAGCGAGTTGATGGAAGAAGCGTTAGTACAAGCTTCTGAAAGTGCACGTGAGCTAGGTATTGAAGTACTAGACGTACGTGTTAAGCAAATCAACTTACCACAAGAAGTGAGTAGCTCTATTTACCAACGTATGCGCGCTGAGCGTACTGCGGTTGCAAAAGAGCACCGTTCTGAAGGTCAGGAAAAAGCAGAGACTATTCGTGCGGGAGTTGACCGTCGAGTAACTGTAATGCTTGCTGATGCTGAGCGTAATGCACGTTCTGTACGTGGTCAAGGCGATGCTGATGCTGCAGGCATTTATGCTAATGCGTATAACAAAGACCCTGAGTTCTTTAGTTTTGTACGTTCACTTGAAGCTTACAAAAAGACTTTTAAAGATAAGCAAGATGTTATGGTGCTTTCACCAGATAGCGACTTCTTCCAATATATGAAAGGCGCTAAAGCTCAATAGACTTTACGTTAATTATTTAAAAGTTAAAAAGCCTCGCATTTGCGGGGCTTTTTGTTAAATACAAACTAGTGCGTTAAATCACTGTTATTTATGTGGTTATTGGTCAATATTTGGATATAACAATTGCCCGCAGAAAAAATAAGCTGAACAGGGGTGATCTTTACTTTAGTTTTCTGGTAAAATCTCGTCCTAATTTTCTCTAAGTGAATTTACGATGGGTAAAAACGTTGTTGTATTAGGCACCCAATGGGGTGACGAAGGAAAGGGTAAGGTAGTTGATCTCCTTACAGACAAAGCATCTTTAGTAGTTCGTTATCAAGGTGGCCACAATGCGGGTCATACTTTAGTTATCGAAGGTGAAAAGACGGTTCTACACCTTATTCCATCGGGTGTATTACGTGACAATGTTAAATGTGTGATTGGTAATGGTGTAGTTTTATCACCAGAAGCGCTAATGAGAGAAATTGGCATGCTTGAAGAGCGCGGCGTACCAGTACGCGAGCGTCTTTTAATAAGTGAAGCATGTCCGCTAATCTTGCCTTTCCATGTTGCATTAGATGTAGCCCGCGAAACAGCTCGTGGCGATAAGCCTATTGGTACAACTGGCCGTGGAATCGGTCCTGCGTACGAAGATAAAGTAGCACGTCGTGGTTTACGCGTAGGCGATTTATTTAATCCTGAAGTATTTGCAGCTAAATTAAAAGAAGTGCTTGAGTACCACAACTTCACTTTAGTTAACTACTACAAAGTAGATGCTGTAGATTTCCAAAAAACGTTTGATGATGCAATGGCTGTTGCTGATATCTTAAAAGCAATGGTTGTAGATGTAACTGAGCTTTTAGATCAAACGCGTTTAGCAGGCGAAAACATTTTATTTGAAGGTGCACAAGGTACGTTACTTGATATAGATCACGGTACTTACCCTTATGTAACATCTTCAAACACTACCGCTGGTGGCGTTGCGACTGGTGCAGGTTTTGGTCCATTAAACCTTGATTACGTTTTAGGTATTATTAAAGCGTACACGACACGTGTTGGTTCAGGTCCTTTCCCTACAGAGCTTTACGACGGTCTTGATAAACAAGATCCAGTTGGTAAGCACCTAGGTGATAAAGGCCATGAGTTTGGCGCTACAACAGGTCGACTTCGTCGTACTGGTTGGTTAGATGCAGTGGCTATGCGCCGTGCAGTTCAAATCAACAGTATTTCAGGTTTTTGTTTAACTAAGCTTGATGTTTTAGATGGCTTAGAAACACTTAAAATCTGTACTGGTTACAAGCTTGAAGATGGCACAGTTACTAACGTAACACCATTAGCGGCTGAAGGTTACGATAAAGTAACACCAGTATACGAAGAAATGCCAGGTTGGTCAGAAAACACTGTTGGTGTAACTAGTCTTGACGGTTTACCAAAAGCTGCGATTGACTACATCAAACGTATTGAAGAAATTACGGGTGTTCCAATTGATATTATTTCTACAGGTCCTGACCGTGTAGAAACTATGGTGCTTCGCAATCCGTTTGCGTAATTACCATTAGATTAAAAAAAGCTGCTCCGTGCAGCTTTTTTTGTGTCTAAAATTCACCTTGGAACGATCTTTGTATATTATTTAATAAGTTTATTTATATAAGTGGTGAACATGCGTTTATTTAATCGTAATTGCGTACTAAGGCTTTCGTTAATACCGCTGTCTTTATTTATAGCAACCAACAGCTTAGCTACAGAAAGCCCTGCTGCTGTGCCGCTGTATACAGAATCAGAGCTAATTGCGTTAATAAATAAAAATACGCATTTAGCGCGCGTAAAGGCAGATGATTGCCAGTTGGTGCAAGATATAGAAGCACGAGCCAATAAAATGGCATTGCCGTCTTATCAATTTTTATACGGCGATATGCTGGCTTATAACGTGTGCGTTGATCGCAATGTAGAGTTAGGTGTGTATTACATGCGAAAAGCAGCTGAGCAAGGCTTAGCGGCAGCGCTAGAGCAATTGGGACGATACTACGACACTGGTCGCTTAGTTCAGCAAGATAAAGCAATGGCAATTACGTATTTGCGTGAAGCCTCGTCGCAAGGCAATTTAAAAGCACAACTACGTTTAGTTAAATTATTTAATGATGGCTATGGCAGCCCGCGTGATTTTGAAGATGCCTATCGTTGGCTATTTAATTCTATGGTGGCAGATAAAGCGACTCATAAAAAAATTGAGCGAGCGCTGACTAAGTTAGCGCAAAAAATGCCAGATAGTGTGGTTGCTCGAGCTCGCCTTCCTATTTAATGGCTTTTAAAAACAAAACCCTAACTTTTTAAGTTAGGGTTTTTTAGTTTTTACAGACCGTAAAAGTATTTAACTGTCTTCTTTAGCCTTTGTTTGCGGGTCTTTTAAAACTGACATTTTAGGCGGCTGCAATGCAACAACGCGTTCGCCTTCTTGCGGCGGTTTTTCCATGTTGATTGTAAACGGTCTTAGCTTAATTGGTGTATCGTCATCACTGTCTTTATCACCTTTGAGAATAAATAAAGGGATAGCCTCAGGGTTCATTTCTAAGTATTGTTCCCAGCTAAACTCATCCGAGATACGTGTTGAACTAACCTTACCGCCTTTAGCTATAATACTGCTTAAACGTGCATACGAGCCTTCGTCTCCAAACAGTATTTGTCTAGATAAAAACGTTGCGCTGTCTTTATTTGCTTTTGCATGCGACGTTGATGAGCGTAGCGAAAATACATTTTTCTCATTAAGTAAATGCGAAAAGTATTGAACACCTAACGCATTATGATGACGATTTGGCGATAATGCTAATACACTACGAATCGTTGTTAGAGGTAAGTAGCGTTCAGCATGCTCTGATTGTGGGTTACCATAATAACAAGCTAAACCATCCATACGTGCCATTCTGCAGTTTTCCCATGCAGGATCTGACAGGTGAACCGGAATGTTTTGCTCTTGCAAGCCTCGGCCGATAGCACGCGATACATGGTTTGCACCAATAATTAATATTGTATTAGGCGATGGTTGGCGTACACCTAATAGCTTGGCAACAGGAATGGCGGTTAAGCTCTGTAGTACAACGGTAATTATAATTACTGTAAATATAAGAGGTACCATTTTTTCAGCATCAGCAACACCAGACTCCATCATGCTAAGCGCAAATACCGACCCAACGGCTGCGGCGACTATACCGCGTGGAGCTATCCAGGCAAGTACCAAACGAGACTTCATTGGTAAATCAGTACCAAAGGTCGAAATAGCAATACACAGTGGACGAGCAACAAAAAGCACGATAGCTAAAAATATAAATACATCGCTGTCGAGCATCATTAAATCAGAGAGCTGTAAGCGTGCTGCAAGTAAAATAAACAGCGTTGATATTAATATCATCGACAAGTCTTCTTTGAACTCAAGTACAGAATCTATTTCTAAATCGTCTTGGTTAGCAAGCCAAATACCAAATACAGTCACTGCTAATAGGCCTGATTCATGGCTTAAATAGTTTGATACAGAAAAACTAATGAGTACTAATGCCAATATACCAAACTTATGTAATTCAAATGGTAGCCACTCGCGGCGCATTAATAGTGTTGTTAACCAACCAGCAGCAACACCAATACTTAATCCAACACCTAGGGTTTTAACTAAAGCAATAATAGTGTGGCTAAATACTTCGCCTTGGCCTACCAGCATTACGGCTTCAAATACTAATACAGCGAATAATGCGCCGATCGGGTCTATTACAATACCTTCCCATCGAAGTATGCGGTCAATGTCTTGTGTTGGGCGCATTGAGTTTAATAGCGGTGCTATAACAGTAGGGCCTGTTACAACTAGCACTGCACCTAATACCGCAGCTACACGCCAATTAAGTTCAAGCAACCAATAGGCGCTGAGGCTAATAATAATACAGGTAGTAAGCATGCCGATGGAGCAAAGGTTCCTTACAACTTTTCCGATTCCTTTTAGCTCTCTGAAATGCAGAGTTAAGGATCCTTCAAATAAAATGATGGCAACACTTAGTGATACAACTGGAAACAGTAAATCACCTAACAATGCATCAGGGTCTAAAACACCACTAAATGGCCCAAGTAAAAGACCAGTAAGCAATAAGAAAAGAATAGCGGGCACTCTAAAAGCCCACGCGACCCATTGGGCAAGCACAGAGCAAAGTGCGATACCGGCTATGTAAATTGCTGACATAGATTAAGAATTCCTTATTTATGACGGTTTGTTTAGAAAGTATAACTTTTGTTAATTATTAATACAGGGGTATACACGGGAAATTCAAATATTACTAATCAATTTTAGCTGCTTATAGAAGATTAGTAGGCTTAAATTATTTTGCGCGTGTTAAGCCGCCTTATTTTAGGCTGTATTAATTGTTTAATTGGTTGAATTTTAATAACAATCTAACACCACAAACGAGGAGGAATTAGCTTCGCTCGAATTTTAACCTTGATTTTTAAGGGGTATTTAGTGTAATATGCTTCGTGTTCTAATAATTAGTTATCTAATGAAGTTTATTGGAAGTAAAAGTGGTTTGTTAATCTTAACGTCATTTTTAATCTTTATAATCATGTATTAGTGGTGTTACTAGTATTCGAACACTATATAATTTCATTTGCCGAACTCTTGGTATGGTTTTGCTAAACAAGTTTATTTAATTATTTAAGTAAATAAAGGTTTGAGTTGAACTATTACTTTCAATGTTTAACCCCCATCGTGGCGGTTAAATCTCGGTCCTTTGGTCTTCACCCTATCTGTTGGTGTATCAGACTTTAGAGGCTCTATGTATGTTGTTAATAAAAAAGCCACACACAGCTTTTTACAGCGATGCATAAACAACACTTTTAAATTTTTTGATTAGTGCTGCTCGATATTATTGGGTTGTTGCTACTTTATACTTAACCTTAAATCTAAGCTTATTGTTTTAGATATGGTTTTCGCGTGTGTGTAAAAAAGTGTTGCCTAAATGAAAGACAAATTCGAAGCTATGTTTTAAACCTAGCTACTTAGTTTTAGCTCGTCTAATTAAGGTGAGCGCAGATAAAATGGAAAGTTGAGCATTTATGCAAAAGTTAAATTGGCGACGTATCGTACTTAAAGTAGGTAGTGCATTAATTGCACCAGATCAAGATGGCTGCCGTTCGCGTTACATATTAACCATCGCACAGTTCATTGTTCGTTGTCGTGCCCGTGGAATCGAGGTGATTTTAGTATCATCGGGTTCTGTAGCTGCTGGCGCGCATTTATTCCCATCAGACAAACCACGCTCTGTGGTAATGAAAAAAGCAATGGCGGCAGCAGGTCAAACAGAAATGATTGCCATGTGGGACCGCTTTTTTGACTTTCCATCTGCGCAGCTATTATTAACGCACGGCGATTTACGTGACCGCGAGCGTTACCAGAGCATCCGTGAAACCGTGTTCACTTTACTTGAACATGGTGTACTTCCTATCATTAATGAAAACGATGCCGTAACCACCGACGATTTACGAGTAGGTGACAACGATAACTTATCAGCAATGGTCGCAGCAGCTGCCGATGCCGATGCTTTATTAATATTCTCAGACGTTGATGGGCTATATGATAAAAACCCTAACTTACATGATGATGCGGTGTTACTGCCTGAAATAAAATCAATTGATGAATCTATTTATGCTATGGCAGGATGTGCTACAAGTGCGGTAGGTACTGGTGGTATGAAAACTAAAATAGAAGCGGCAGAAAAAGCAACGTCACATGGTATAGCGACTTATATTATAAATGGCTTTAAAGAAGAAACATTTACAAAACTGCTAGCTGGAGAAAACCCAGGTAGTGTATTTTTACCGTACGAAAAACCGATGCAGGACTCTATTCATTGGATGACACATACAGCAAATGAGCAAGGTGAAGTTGTTGTTGATGGATCATTTGATGAATCTCTTGAAGGTGAAAGTGGATGTATTCGTGGTGACGAAATTATGGAAGTTCACGGTGAATTTGCCGTGGGTGATACCATTTTAGTACGTAGTGAAGACGGTACGCGTTTAGCTAAAGCGACCGCAAATTATAGTAGCTGTTTGTTAAACTTTATTGCAGACAACGAACAGAGTGAATTCAGCGAAAAAATGCAGGATTCAATTGGACCAGTTATATCTGAAAAACATATCGCATTATTGGAGAAGTCATGAGTTTAATTACGGACATTTCACGTCAGGCAGCTAAAGCTGCACATACACTTGCTTTACTCGATACCGAGACTAAAAACCAAGTTTTAGTTGAAATGGCAGCGGCACTAAGAGAGCAAAAAGCATTTATAATAAAAGAAAATGAAAGTGATTTAAGCGCAGCACGCGACAATAATTTAGCAGCCTCAATGATCGACCGCTTAACGTTAAACGATGAGCGTATTGAAGCAATGGCAGAAGGTATTGAAGTAATCGTAAGCCTTGATGATCCTGTTGGTCAGCTGCGTGATATTACTGAGCGCCCAAATGGTATTAAAATTCGCAAAATGCGAGTACCTCTTGGTGTTGTATGTATGATTTACGAAGCACGCCCGAATGTGACAGCAGACGCTGGTGCATTATGTTTTAAATCAGGTAATGGCGTAATTTTACGTGGCGGCAAAGAAGCACTTAGAAGTTCACAAGCTATCGCAAGTGTAATGCACCGCGTACTTGAGAAGCACAACTTACCGGTATCACTTATTTCAGTGATTCCAGATCCAGACCGTGCGCTGTTAATGGAACTGATGCAGCAACGCGAAAGCATTGATTTAATCATTCCACGCGGCGGCGAGGGTTTAATTAACTTTGTTACTGAAAACAGTACGATCCCAGTAATTCAGCATTACAAAGGCGTTTGTCATCTATATGTAGATAAAGATGCCGACCTAGAAATTGCGCTTAACTTACTGCTTAACGGTAAAACCCAGCGTACCGGTGTTTGTAATGCACTAGAAGGTTTAGTTGTGCATCAAGATGTGGCAGATGAGTTTTTAAATTTGTGTGCAGTTGTATTACGCCAAGAAGGTGTAAAAATAAATGCTGACAGCTTTGCAGCTAAATACTTTGATAACGCAACAGTCCTAGCTGATAACGAATTTGGTGAAGAATATCTAGACCTAGAAATCGCTATTCGCGTTGTACCAAACTTTACGGCAGCGGTTGAACACATTGCACAGTTTGGATCAAACCATACAGAAGTAATTTGTACTAAAAATGAAGCTGCTGCAGAGTTATTCCAACGTAGTGTTGATGCTTCTGTAGTAATGGTTAACGCATCGTCTCGTTTTTCTGATGGCTCACAATTGGGCCTAGGTGCAGAGATTGGAATAGCTACTTCCAAGCTACATGCATACGGTCCTATGGGCCTCGAATCACTAACGACCGAAAAGTATTTAGTTAATGGAGTTGGCCAAGTTCGCGAGTAACCGCAAAAATTAAGTCCATAAAAAGCCGAGCATATTCATGCTCGGCTTTTTAGTTTATAAATCACGCTACAGTTACTTTAACTTTTTAAACCAATCACTTGCAGGTTCTGGTCTATGCAAATAATAGCCTTGCAGAATAACCTCAGGATACTCCTGTAGTAAATCAAAGTGGGACTGGTTCTCTACGCCTTCAGCTACAATCTCTAACTCGAATAAACGGCCTAAGCTTACAATCATATCAATAATTAACTTATCGTTATTATCAGTCGGTGCTTCCAATACAAAAGAGCGGTCAATTTTTAGTTCTTGTATAGGTAATTGTTTTAGATAAGTTAAACTCGAATACCCAGTACCAAAGTCATCAATAGATACCCTAATACCTAGTTTCTTGAGACAGTGAACAGCCTCAATAGCCGCTTCCATATGATTAAGCAATGTCCCTTCAATTATCTCAATAGTGAGTTGCTGAGGATTAATGCTATGTTGCTTTATTTGTTGGCTAATAAAGCTTAAAAAACGCGCTTCATGAAAGTGCCTACCACTTACATTAATTGATAGGTTTAACTCAGGGTGAGTTTTACTAAGTTGCGTTAATATTTCTAGCGCATTTGTAGTCACCCAGCAATCTAAGTCATAAATTATATCTGACTCTTCAGCTATAGATATAAACTCACCAGGGCTAATAAAGCCTTTTTGGGGATGCTCCCATCTTAATAAAACCTCAGCACCTTTAAGTTCTTGATTGCGATCAAATTGCGATTGCAAATACAGAGACAACTCATTTTGTGCAATTGCTTTGCGTAAATCTTGCTCTATTTCGAAGCGGCGCTTTGCTTGCTCGCCAAATGAAGTATCGAAAAAGGTGATTCTGTTACCGCCTTTTTCTTTTGCTTTGTAGCAGGCCGCTTCACAATTTCTAATTGTTTCTATAGCACTTTCCCATTGATCCTCACGCGGAAAAATATACGTGCCAATACTTACCGTTAAGCTTACTTCTTGATCATTAAATATAAATGGGTGATTTATTGCTATGAGTAACTCTTGAGCTTTTCGTTCTGCAATTATTTGTGCTCTAGCACGACCAACTCCTTTATCTACAATGCACAGTGTTGCAAATTCATCGCTCCCTAAACGGGCAATAACATCTTTTTTATCAATATGAGTATGAATACGTTTAGTAAGATCTTTAAGTATATTATCTCCTGCAAGGAGCCCTAAACCATCATTTATTGAGTGAAAGCTATCAATATCAATAATATAAATATAAGCGTAGGTTTTATCCGTATTGCAGGTTTGAAGCTGTTGCTCTAATTGCTTTAAAAAGCCATTTCGATTAGGTAAACCTGTTAGCTCATCATGCCATGTTAAATAATCAATACGCTCTTGAGTTATTTTAACACTCGATATATCACTAAATACACCAATGTAGTGTACGTTAGTATCTTGCTCACCTTTAACCATTGTTAGTGTTAAAAGCTCTGGATATAGTTCGCCATTTTTTCGTCTTGTAACAAGTTCGCCACTCCAGTAACCGGCTTTGTTAGCATGCTCCCACACCTGATCAAAACTAATACTAGGATGATTGTTTTTCTTTATATCGTGCAATTGCATTTTTAAAGAGTCAGCTTCACAGTATCCTGTAATTCGACAAAAAGAAGGGTTAACGGCAATTATTTTACCATCGCTATCAGTTATTACTACACCGTCAGCAGTGCCTGTTAAAGCTTGATAAAACAACTGTTGCTTAGAGGAAAGTAGCTTTAATTCTTCTTCTCGTTGGGTTAGTTCTTGTGCTAGAGATTCTATTTCGAGAAGCTTATCGTGTAGGTCAAAGTTTTTTTCAATGAGACGGTCTAACATCCCTTGAGCTGTTATATGCGTGCGAATACGCGCTCTTACCAGTGCTAATTTGTAAGGCTTATGAATGTAGTCAATAGCGCCCATTGCAAAGCCTTTTTCTTCAGACTCTTCTTCGGTAAGCGCAGTGACAAATATAACAGGGATCCCTTTAGTATTTTGTTTCGCTTTGAGTATATTGCATACTTCGTAGCCGTCCATGCCAGGCATCATTATGTCTAATAAAATCAAATCAGGGCGAGTTGACTCAACAAATACTAATGCTTGTTCACCACTAGTCGAAATACGTACATCGTAGTCCGTTAAAAGCCCTTCAACTAATACGTGTAAATTACTAGGTTCGTCATCAACAATAAGAATTAAAGGTTTATGCTTTTGTTCTGTGGTTAATCCATTACTGTTTGCGAGGTAATTTGAATGCACTATCTGTCCTTCTCTGCGTTCTTTACAATATTAAATCTAGTTCAGGTTAGTGGTTATGCCTAATTTTTATTATCGTTTTTATACTTATCAATAAGCTCAATCACTAACGCGTAGTTAAAATGATCAATTGCTTCTTTGAGCTTAAATAAAGAGTGTCCTCTATCATATTGATCCATTTCTAGCTGTCTAATCAAACTGCTAGGTACAGGGCGAGCCGTTAATGCTAATGAGTATATATTATCAATAACCGAGTCTTCGTTTTCTAACTGATTTAGTTGCTTATGCTCTTTTTTAAAGCCCTCAGCTATCAAAAATTGTTTTACAGCAAAAAGTGTAAGAGTTAATTGCTCATTAAAGCTAGATAAGTTAATACTCTTCTCACCTATTAAGTTTTTCTCAATACTTTGCGTGCTTTGTTGCAGTAGCTCCAAGCCTAATGTGCCGGCCAATCCTTTAAGTGTATGTACTAGTCGAATTAAGCTTTCTAACTCTCCATTTTTGATTAATATATCAGCTTTAGTTGAAAAGTCATTGTAATCGTTGACAAACTGAGTAAATAATTTAGCTAACAATTCATCATTGTTTTCTACGTTGTCTTTTGCCAGCTGCAGATTAATTGTATTTAATGGTTTGTTACTTTGTAGGTGTTTTTCTATACTTTCGAAAAGAGCATCAAAAATAATTGGTTTTACTAAAAAGTCATCCATACCCGCTCTAAACGCTGCTTTTTTATCATTAGGATCTGCGGCTGCTGTAATTGCAATTATGGGAGTTTTGTAGCCCCGCTCTCTTAATATACTTGTTGCCTCTAAGCCGTCCATAACTGGCATCTGAACATCCATAAAAATAATATCAATGTCATTTGTCTCTACTTTACCTAATGCATCATGTCCATCATTAGCAATGATCACGGCCATATCTAACCTTGCTAAAAGGGCAGAAGCTATTTCTTGGTTAATCTTATTATCGTCAACCACCAATGCATTAAAACCCGAGAATTTAGGATGAGGCCTTAATTGCTTTTCTTTAAAATTATCAGGTGAAAGCTTCCTTAAAATTTCTACTTCACTATTCTTATTACCAATAAGTGTAATGTCTATACTTTCATTTTTCGCAATTGGCTCAGGAGACTCTTCATCAGTAATCAATAAAATAAGCGTCAATTTTTCATTAGTATTTTTATTTTGAGCATACAGTTGTTGTAATATAAAGTTATCTTTGAGCTCTTTTTGTTTTATCGACATTATTACAATACTAAATGGGCTATTAGGTTGAGCCATTTTAGCAATGGCTCTTAATGGTTCTTGTGTGGTTTCTGTTGTTATATTTATATCACTTAGCAAGTCCATTAATTTTTTAATTTGCTCATTATCGGGGCTAATTAATAGGGCATGTTTTTTAAGTTTTTGCTGCTCAGATAAGGTAAAGGGTAGAGTGAAGAAAAACTCGCTACCTTGATTAATCGTGCTCCTTACTTGTATATCTCCGCCAAGCAGTTTAGTTAATTGTTTGCTTATAGTGAGTCCTAAACCGGTTCCACCATACTTTCTTGTTGTGCTTGAATCACCTTGCGAGAAAGACTGGAATATAATTTTTGATTGCTCTTCAGTCATCCCAATACCCGTGTCTTTTATACTAAAGCGAAGGTTTATTGTTTTTTCGTGTTGAGATGTCGCTTCTATAATTAATGATATTTCACCATGCTCAGTAAACTTAATTGCGTTACCTACACAGTTATTTATTATTTGGCTTAAGTGCATTGGGTCGCCAATAAGTTCAAGTCCTGCATCAACGTGTAAAGTAAAATTTAGTAGCAAGCCTTTTTGCTTGGCATTTGTTGAGAATAAATTTTGAACGTTAGAAACAATAGTATGTAAGGTAAAAGGGATTTGCTCTAACTGGACTTTTTCCGATTCTAGTTTAGAAAAATCCAGAATATTATTTAAAATCTGCAATAAATTTTGAGCACTTGAAAAAGCTTTATCTGCGTAATGTTTTTGCCTTGAGGGAAGCTCACTGCTTTGTAATAGCTGCAACATACCTAATATGCCATTCATTGGAGTGCGAAGTTCATGGCTCATATTGGCTACAAAGTCTATTTTTGTTTTATTGGCTTTATCGGTTTGCTCCATAGCGCTCGTCAAGTCGGCATTCATTGCTTCCATTTGGGAATTTAATACTCGGGTTTCATTGAGTAGCTCTTTGGTTTGCTTATTTTTTAAATATAAAGCGTTGGCTGCTTTTATTACCGACGCTATTTCAGTTTGATTTTGGCTGGTATTTGAAATAGTTACTGGCTTTTCGTTATTCATGTCCTTAAGTAATAAAGTGAGCTGGGTAATCGGTTTTATAACCGATCTAAAAATAAAGTAGCTTAACAATAAAATGATTAACATAATTAAAACGGCAAATATATTTGCCTGTTCTGTATTTTTTGTTAAGTGGCTACTTAGTAGCTCTTCTGTTTCGGTTAGTTTATTTTTTTCTATATTTTTAATTTCATTAGTTAAATACAGCAATTCGTTTTCTATGCCAGTTAGCACTACATTTACAGAAAAAGTGTAGCTGCGGGTTAGCAATACAAGTTTGTTATAAGCTTGTTTTAAGCTTATTGTTTTATTGGAGAAGGACTCATTTATTACAGACGTGCTCGTTAGTTTTTTATGTAAGTAATCTAGGTTTTGTTTTACATTTTGCGCTTCATCAAAGTTAGGCTTATAAAGGTAGCTTACAGCAGCGTGCTTTAAATTACTTATTGTGAGTAAAACATCGTTAAAAATAACTTTATTGTCATTGTTTGAAGACTCTTCTAAATCAATAATTGTTACTTGTAAGTCATCAATAGGTTTTTTGAACTGAGTGGTGTAAAGGTGTTCGCGTTTTTGTCTGTTTATGACAACTTGGCCAAATGTATCTTGGTAATTATTTAAATATTCGCCAAGGCGTATTAGTGAATTTTTGTACTGTGGTGTATGGTTTTGAGTGTTTGCTTTTAGTTGCTTAAGATCTAGATTTGCCTTATTTAAGTAAAAATTAAATTTGGTAATCGTATTTTCATTTGCATTGTCAATAAATGAGACCGCATGCGCTTGCAGGGAGATAATATCGTTTTCTAAGTTAGTTACAGCTTCACTTTGAATAAGTGCGTTATGTTGCGATTTTTGCAAGTTAAGTAAAGACGTTTGCGAATAGTTAAACAAATAGCTCTGTAAAAGAAGTAATCCAATCAGCGAACACAGAGCTAATATTATTTTTGATTTAATTGAGTTTATTATCATTATCGGCTAATCAACTCATACCATTTTTGCAGGCTGTAGTCATAGGTTGGCATAACTGTATTCCACACTGCTACATTACTAAAGCGCTTATGGTAACTACCGCCATTACGTTGCCCACCTGCTTTTACTGCTACATCGCCATTGGTATTTAATAAATCTATGTTTGTTGCTTTTCCACCGTACCAGTAATCCCATTCAGACTGAGATAGGAGTAGTTTAGAGCGCTGCGGGTTACTAATGTAATAACCTTGGCGAGCAATAAATGCACCAGGCCAGCCTGAAAGCCACCAATTCATATAATCGTACGCAGCATCTTTTGCGCTACTTTGTATTTGTGACGATAAACACATAACACCATGCCAGCCTCGGTAGCCTTCTTTTGGCGCGGCAAATCGTACATTAATATTTTGGCTGTTTAATGCAGACACGGCAGGCGAAAACATACTTTCTATGTGGGCTCGTTTACTTTTCATAAATTCAATCGACTCAGGAACCGAGTTCCAATAGCCACTAAAGTGACCTTGGCGTTTAAAATCGAGTAATATACTAAACAATCTATCAAGTTCGGAGCGGGTCATTGCACCTATATCGTTAAACTTTATAAGCCCTTTACTTTGTGCTGCTAGGGCTAGGTCAAATAATCCAATGGTAGGCGCATTTACAATAGCTACTTTACCTCTGTTCTCGTCATTAAGCAGCCAACTCCAGCTTTCTGTTTCGTATGCTATACCGGGCTTAATAAAGTCGGTGTTGTAACCAAAAGAGTCAACATTATGCACATAAGGTAAAAAGCTAAGATGATCGCTTTCTTGTGCGCTTAATGTGCCATCGGGTTGAACATTTAATAATTTATAGGGGGCATCACCTGCACCAATACTTGCAGTTTCGGTTAGTTTTCCCGTTTTAGTAAGTGGATTTATCTCGTTAAAGTAGGTGAGTCGTTTTTTTTCTATTGGCTGAATGGAACCTGCATCCCAAAGCACATTAATGCTGTCTGACCATTGTTCGTATAAATCAAAGGAGTTAGGGTCCATTGATGCCTTTTGCAAAACAGCAGCGCTGCCTGCGGGAGTAAATTCTATATTAATACCCAAGTCACTCATCGCTTGCTTGCGGATAGCCTCTTGGAGTGTTACATGCGTACCAAGCACTCTTAATGTGACTTTTTTTCGGGCAAAAACATAAGGCGCATGTGTTATTGCACCAGCTGTTAAACCTATTGCAGCTAGCTTTTTTAGCGTTGAACGCTTAGGGTTGTCCATGTTAAGCCTAAAGTACTAATGTGTGACATTATGTATAGCTAAGAACTTGTAAAGACACAAGTTGAATGGATAAATTTAAAATTATATAGAATGAAAAATTAGAATATTAGGGTGTCAAAAAATAATAAAAACAGTGGAAAAATAGAAGAGTAGAACGAATTTGAAAAGGAGTAGGAAAGTGGTGGAGCTAAGCAGGATCGAACTGCTGACCTCCTGCGTGCAAGGCAGGCGCTCTCCCAGCTGAGCTATAGCCCCACATTCCTAAGTTACATATAATGTAACTGCTTGACTGCTGAGTTCCAAGCGGGACGAACTTTAAGTTTTTTTATAAATTTGGTCAAGTATTTTTTCGTAAATTTTCACTGTTTACGTCAATTTTTGTTAGACTCGGCTTAATTCAAAACTAAAACGATAAAAAACAATGAAAAAATGTGTTCTAGCGCTTATGGTTTTACTCGCTGGCTGTGCCTCAAATGATGAGCCGCCTTTTGAAATAAATAATAAACAGTTTCACGAAAAGCAAGATGAGCAAGGCAATAAGCTTTTTGCTTATGTTGTTTCGGTAAAAGCTAAGCATCGTGAAAACTTTAACCTTGACCGTGGTCCTAATAAGAGACCAAGTCGTGGTGAGGTTAAGCAGTATATAGAGAAAGAGCATTTTGAAGAATCGAGCATTCTGAAGTTACAGCTAGAAGACCAAGCAGTTGAATTATTAAATCAGGAGCTAAAAGATCGTAAGTATTGCGACAACAAGCATGAAGTTAATGATGTTTTATGGCGAGATTTGAGTGTACAACTAAGAGGGCGTTGTTTGTAATATGTTGGCTGATAAAACTAAGTTAGCAGAGCTTTTGGCGAACCTAGATATTACTTACGATGCAATAGAGCATCCGCCGCTACATACTAGCTTAGCGGCAGATGAGTTTATGATTGAGCGCCCAGGTACTCGTCTTAAAAACCTATTTTTACGCGATAACGAAGGCAAGCGACACTTTTTAGTTATTACAGCGCACAATAAGCAACTCGACTTAAAGGTACTATCAAAGCAACAAGGGCTTTCACGCTTAGGGTTTGCATCGAGTGAGCGGCTAGCTAAATATTTAAAAGTGGCTCCTGGGTGTGTATCTATGTTGGCTCTTTTAAATGATAAGCAAAACGAAGTGAGCTTATGGGTTGACCAAGATATTTGGCACGGTGATTTGTTTCATTGTCATCCGTTTGAAAACACCCAAACATGGTTGCTTAGTAAAGCTGATTTAGAAACATTTTTTAATTACACAAAGCATCAACCGCGCGTTGTATTTTTACCCTCAAAATAAGCCCACATAATTAACGATAAACCACATAAGCAAACCGCAAGCAGCGTAAACATAAACGCTGTTTGCCCATGATGTTGGTATACCACACCGGGTAATAACGACCCCAATGCGCCACCACTGTAATAAAACGAGACATATCCGCCATTGGTTACACTTGGTGGGGCTTTACTGATTTTATTAACGAGCGGTGCGGCAGTTGAATGAATCACAAACATAGCACCACAAAACAAAGTAAATGCGATTAAAAATAAGCTAAGCTGATGGCTCATTAATAAAATAATACTCACACTATAAAAACTAAATACCGCAGTTAATAAATGCCAAGGCGAAGGGACTTTTTTAAGTAACCAAGGTGCAGCAATAGAGGCGAGGGCACCAATTAAATAACCACTGTAAACTAAACCTATGTCACGAGTATTGGTAATTAAAAACGTGTTTTGTAATATAAACGGTAAGTAATTAAGCAGTGCAGCGAAGCAAAAAAACATACAAAAAACGGCGCCGTAAACTTTAAGTACAGCGCCTTCTTTAAGTTGTTTAATGTAATCGAGTGGGGAGAGTTGCGACTGTTTAGCTGGGTTTGTAAAGCGAGAATGCTTAACTGTCAAAGCTAAGCAAATAAGCATAAAAGCAATTACGTAATAAAAGCTCTGCCAATTCCATAAGTCGCTAAACAAAGCGGCAAGCACACGTCCAAAGTAACCACCAACTATACTGCTACCAATATATAGGGTCATATTTTTTTGAAGTGTATCAGCGCTATAACTCATGCCTATATAGCTAGTCATTGCTGTTAAAGCTGCGGGGAGCGTTAAACCCTGTAAAAATCTGACTAATAATAAAAGCTCAAAGCCAGGTACATAAACAAAAAGTAAGCAGCTAAGGCCTAAAAGCACCATTGCAATACGTAATATAAGTAGTGGGTTTATTTTTGCTAAAAATAAACCGTAAACGAGCGGGGCAATGGCTAAGGGCAGCATAGTTGCAGTCATTAAGCTGCCAGCTACCGCAGGGGCTACATTAAATTCGCTCGCAAAAAGGCTAAGTAGAGGTTGTGGTGCATAAAGTACAAAAAATATAAATACCGAGCAAACGAGTAGATGAGGTAAACGCATTATATGGCTTATACATTTGCTGATTTGTTGTCTGGTATTGTATTAAAAATTGTTTTTAATTGATAATTAAAACCATGCTCTTTGCGTCATATCATGGTTTGTTTTAACTAGTTTGCTAGATTAATGTCGATAGCGCTGTTATTTGAACTCGTTGGTGATTAAAATAGCGATAATATTAGTTTTTAGTGGAACAAAGCCATGGGTTCATTACAAGACCAATTGCTTCAAGCAGGATTAACAACATCGCATAATGCTAAAGTTGCTAAATCAGAAAAGCGTAAGCAACAAAAAAAGCAAAAGAAAGGGGCTACTAGCAACCCAAGTGATCTGCAAAAGCATATTCAACAAACCAAGCTAGAGCAGCAAAAAAAAGCTGAAGAGCTTAACCAAACACGCCAAGTGAGCTTAAAGCAGCGCGAACAAGAAGCGCGTGTTAAACAAATTTTAGAGCACCACAACCAAGACGCTATTCGTGGTGAGCGCACATTTAATTTTACTTATCAAAACAAAGTAAAAAATATCGACGTGAACGAGAAAACGCAAAAAGCGTTATCGGGCGGTCGTTTAGCTATTTGTGTACTAGAAGGGCAATTTTACGTATTAGACGACGAACCAGCACGCAAAGTGGCTGAAGTTGACGAAAAGTATATTGTTTTTCATGTAGAGCCAGAAAACAAACCAAAAGATGAAGATGACCCATACGCAGACTTTGAAGTACCAGATGATATAGTGTGGTAATAGTTATTAAGGGTAAGCTCATTTTTATTTGCTAAAGTATATAAAAGTGAGATGGAAACGAGTTAGCGGTTTTTGGTTAAGTTGATCGTCTAGCGCCGTTTCGTACGTATGCTTTTTATTTGATTGTTTACTACAATCAATAGAACAGTTTTTCTAACCGTCAAAAAAGAAGAGTAAATACAATGAGCAAGATGAAAACACTACTATTAGGCGTGGGTATTACTTTAGCCGCAAGCTTCTCGTTTAATGCAGCAGCTGCCGATGGCGCTGCACTTTATACCGCTAAGAATTGTCAAACTTGTCATGGCGCTGAAGGTAAAGCACCAATTATGGGTATGTACCCTAAACTAAACGGTCAAAATAAAGACTACTTAGTAGCGCAAATGAAAGATATTAAGTCAGGTGCACGTAATAACGGTATGACCATGGCTATGAAAGCAATGGTTGCAACGGTAACTGATGAAGAGTTTGAAGCAATTGCAGATTACCTAGCTAACGTAAAATAATTTACGCAGCTATACCATTTTAATACAATTGGTATTTTAGTTTTACAAACAGCCACACAATAGTGTGGCTGTTTTGTTTGGTGTTTGCTATAAAATAGAGACTGCTTTAGACTTCTAAACATCTGTTCGTACAGGTTAATAATGTACGTTTTTAAAAGGCTCATTATGTTTGATTTACCCCAACTCGATTTAAAAAATAAAGTATCAGCACAAGAGTGGCAACTTCGTGTTGATTTAGCCGCGTGTTATAGACTGGTAGAGCACTTTCGTTGGGGGGATTTAATCTATACGCATTTATCAGCACGTTTGCCTGGCACCGACCACTACTTAGTGAATGCGTTTGGTTTAACCTTTGATGAAGTAACTGCCTCTAATTTAGTAAAGGTCGACTTAGACGGCAACATTATTGACGATACGCCATTTAGTATTAATCCAGCTGGTTTTACTATTCACAGTGCGATTCACGAGGTACGCGAAGACGCTCATTGTGTTATTCACCTTCATACCAAAGAAACAATCGCAGTCGCTACACAAAAAAATGGTTTATTACCGCTTAGCCAATATTCAATGTTTTCACTGCCATCGCTTTCTTATCATGGCTACGAAGGGCTTGCAGTAAACGACGACGAGCGAAAAGTGCTGCAAGATGATTTGGGCAGCACTAACCATATGTTATTGGTAAATCACGGTGGCTTAACAGTAGGCCCAACGGTAGGCGATGCGTTTATGC
This sequence comes from Pseudoalteromonas sp. SG43-4, assembly GCF_014164325.1. Lineage (NCBI taxonomy): Bacteria > Pseudomonadati > Pseudomonadota > Gammaproteobacteria > Alteromonadales > Pseudoalteromonadaceae > Pseudoalteromonas > Pseudoalteromonas sp. SG43-4. Next base: position 60,583 of record NZ_JACJFB010000004.1, read on the forward strand.
GCTTTTATGATTTACAGCGAGCGTGTGAAATTCAACTAGCGCTACAATCAAGCTCGCAAGAGGTGATTGAAGTACCGCAACCTATAATCGACAATATTTATAATCAAGCAAACGTAGTACACAGTGGCAGCACTGGCGGGCAACTTGCGTGGCCTGCGATGTTACGTAAAGCGTATCGACTTGACCCTAGTTTTGCAAAATAACCCATAGCGGTTAATAAGGAATTTTAATGAAAGTAAATCGCGTTGAAGTATTTGATATTCACTGTCCTGATAGACCTTCTTGGACACCTGTGTTTGTACGTATTCATACTGACGAAGGTATTAGTGGTGTTGGCGAAGCGGGCCTTGCATACGATTTAGGTCACAGTGCTGCAGCGGCTATGATTAAAGAAATGGCCGACGCCTTTTTAATCGGCCACGACCCATTTCAAACAGAAAAACTATGGTCTCGTATGTTACGTGAGAGCTTTTGGGGTTTAGGCGGCGGACCTGTTGTATATGCTGCAATGAGCGCAATTGATACCGCACTTTGGGATATAAAAGGTAAAGCGCTTGGTTTACCTGTATACCAGTTATTAGGCGGTAAAGTTAACGACAAACTACGCACTTACGCTTCGCAATTACAGTTTGACTGGGATAGCGAATTTAAAGCCCTAGTACAACCGCAAGAATATGCAGAAGCGGCTTTAAAGGCGATGGCCGAAGGTTACGATGCAGTAAAAGTAGATCCAATTCAGTACGATAAAGACGGTAACACTTATTACGACCGTACAAAAATAATCTCACGCACTGAAATGAAGCTATACCGTGCACGTATGCAAGCCATTCGCGAAGCAGTAGGCGACGAAGTGGATATTATTTTTGAATGCCACAGTTTACCAGGTGTTACAACAGCTATTCAGCTAGGTGAAATTGCAGAAGAATTTGACTGTATGTACTTTGAAGAGCCAGTTAACTATTTAAACCATTCATTGCATGCAAAAGTAGCAGATAAAGTTAATGTGCCAATTGCTGGTGGTGAACGTTTGTATAATCGCTGGGGTGTGCGCCCGTACTTAGAAGATCAAAGTATTGATGTTCTGCAACCTGATATTGGTTTATGTGGTGGCTTTACCGAAACTAAAAAAGTATGTGATTACGCAGATATCTTTGATGTGCGTATTCAAGCTCACGTATGTGGCGGGCCTGTTGCAACAGCAGCATCACTGCACTTAGAAACGGCTATCCCTAACTTTTTGATTCATGAGCACCACACTTATGCGATTAAAAAGTGGAACCGCGAGTTATGTTTACAAGACCCACAACCTAAAAATGGTTTCTTTGAAGTGTCAGAAGAGCCAGGCTTGGGTATTGAATTAAATGATGAGATTGTTATGCGTTCTCAACGCGTAGAAATAAAATAATAGCCTTTTAACCTAACTTTAGGTCATGCATTAAAAAGCAAAAGCCGGTAAGTGATTAGTCACTTACCGGCTTTTGCTTATTTAGGGGGAAGTAAAGCTTGTTATAACTCGTTAATTTTACATTCTACGTCTTTAAGCTCAATAGTGGCTTTACTATCAAGGTGGCGTATATAGCATTGCTTGCCTTTAATCATCAATTCAAACTGATCGGGTGTATTGCGACTTTGCGTGTCGATAATATTATTACCATCCACATTGCTAAGGGTTACTGTGCTGCTGGTAGTAAATACATTCTCAGCTAATTGAGTTTCTTGTATATGTACAAGTGTTTTAATTGCTTTGCTAACGGCTGTTTTATTTGGCTTTGCCAGTAGAGCATGTTGCAGCTTAGGTGTCGGATCTGGATTTTGAGATATGCAGCCATTGAGAAAAAACGCAGAAAATACAACGATTAGTAAAAAGTACATTTTCATAAATTGGCCGTATTATTATAAAAAGAGAGTTTAATATAACTAGTTTTACTTAAACTTGGTAGTAGTGCTTAGCGTTTGCATAGCTAAGGTTATGCCATGTCTTATCGTTTGAGCATAACGCCTTATGGCAGTGCCATAGAGTGTTGTAGCTTGTATTTATTTGGCACACAGGAAAGTTGCTTGCAAACATAATACGCTGCTGGCCAAAGTGATTAAAAAGAATATTAAAACACGCTGCTTGTTGCTCACTGGTAAGTTGTAGTAATTCAAAACCAGAGAATTTAATTGCTATGTTGTCGTGCTGAGCAAGTAACTCAGCACCTTGTTGCCAGTCATTTAAATTACTTGGTAGTCCTGCATGATTAATTATAATTTGAAGCTGCGGTAGCTGCTTAGCGTAGTAAGCTATTTGTTTGGTTATTTCGCTATTTTCAATATCAAATTGAGCTTCAAAATGCAGTTTATTTGTAGCCAATAAATTAAGGTTATTAATACAATGAGGGCTTTTTAGTCTCACTGCATCATCGTCTTCGGTTATATCTCTTATACCACAAAGGCTTGAATGAGCCAGTGCATTTAGCGCGTGATTAAATTGCTCTGCGGGCGCATCAATTTGGTTGTAACTAATAGCCTTAAACGAAAGGTTTTTTAAATGCGAGCTTAGCCAGTTTAACTCGTTTATAGGTGATTGATTATCAAACCCAGCCTCAATGTGCACAATACCCGCAAGTTCAAAATTAGTACTTTCAACAAGTTGCTCTGCACTTATTGGTTGTTTAATTTTTTCTAGGTTAGGCCATGCTGGTGGGTTTTCGCCTTGTAGCCAAGTATATTGCCCCTCGGCAAGATTAAAAAAATGCACATGAGGGTCAATAATTTGCATGCTCATTGGGCTGTATAGCCGCCATCAATACTTTGTAAGCTACCAGTAATAAAGCTGGCATCGTCGCTTGCTAAAAAGCTCACAAGAGCAGCAACTTCGTCGGCTTGACCTAATCGGTTAAGCGGTTGCAGACTTGCTTCCTCGGCAACTATTTCAGCTTTGTTTGCGCCACTTTTTGCGCAGTACGCATCTATCGCGTTATGAAATAGCGGGGTTTCTATTGTGCCAGGGCATACCGCATTTACTCTAATATTAAAGCTCGCGTAATCAAGCGCCGTTGTTTTGGCCATTGAGGCAAGGGCATGTTTTGTTAGGTTATACGCAAAAGAGTTTTGCTTACCTATAATTGCTTGATCGGATGCGACTAATATAATAGCGCCGCTATTTTGCGCTTTCATGCTTGGCAATACGCTTTGTACTGCGGCATAGGCGCCTTTAACATTAAGCGCAAAAAGTGCATCGAGAGTTTGCTCATCGGTGCTTTCTATATTTGCGCTTAAGTGTTTTCCAGCATTAGAAACAAGTACATCAATGCGTTTGCTTTGTTCACAGATAGCGTTGATACAGCTTTGTACCGCCGATACATCACTTACATCACACTGATGAAATATACCAGTTTCGCTTGGCTCTATATCAAGGTTATGTACTTTATAGCCATTACTTAGAAAACGCTTTACAACGGCTAGACCAATTCCTTTTGTACCACCTGTAACTACTGCAACTTTAGACATACTTACTTCCTTTATTGCTAACTAGTGAGAGTGACCGCAGCCGCCTTCAGCGTGCACATGTCCGTGAGAAACTTCTTCACTCGTCGCTTCACGTACAGATACAACTTCAACGTCGAACGTTAGTGTTTTGCCCGCAAATGGGTGGTTTAAATCACAATCTGCGTTAAAACGACCAACCTTAACAATAGTAACCTGATGACGACCTTGGTTAGAGCTAACCATTGCTGTCATACCTGGTTTCCATACTTTAACGTCGCCTTGTAGATGCTTAAGCGGAATACGTTGAATTAAGTCATCAACACGCTCGCCGTACGATTCACTTGGCTCTAGAGTTACACTAAATTTTTCGCCGGCTTCTTTACCTTCAAGTGCTTTTTCTAAACCAGGAAGCATGCCTTCGCTGCCATGAATGTAAGTAAGTGGCGCTTCGTTTGTGCTACTTTCAATTTGCTCGCCCGCTTCGCTAAGGGTGTAATGAAATTCAACTGCTGAATTTTTGCTAATTTGCATGCTTGTCTCTTCAAATAATAACTATGTTAGGGCGCAATTTTACGCGAAATATACTTGTTTATAAACTTAACGTGGCTGATTTAGTGTTTTTTGTAAATTTAGCAGAAAATCTTTTTTTATTGGTGCTGCTTTTTGCTTTTCAGCCTGTGGTATAAACAGTACTAATTGAGTGCCAGGCTTTAAAATGCTCGATGCAGAGAGTTTGTTCCATTTTGCCAAGTCGCTATGAGGTACATCGTAAAGCTGACTTATACTCCAAAGGCTATCGCCTGACTTAACTTCGTAATCTATTTCAATGGTGGGGATCGCAATCTCTTGGTGTTCTAAATAAGGGCTGATTTTGTAATCAACAGTTAATGTGCTTGGCAGAGTTTTAGGTTGCCCAACTAATAACTTTTCTCCAACACCTATTAAATTATTATTTTTATTATTAAGTTGTTTCAAAGCTTTTACAGACATACTAAAACGCCTGGCGATACTGTAAAGCGTATCGTTTTGTTTAACGATGTACTCTCCAGCAAAGTTTGATTTGAAGAACTGACTTTTTAATAATGCTTCTTGCCCTATAGGCAGCAGTAAAGTATGCGGCCCGTTAGGTGAGCTTTGATTTTTTAAATATCCCTGATTAATAGCATGTAACTGCTTTGAACCTATACCAGAGAGCTTGGCAATGACTGAAAAGTCGAACTGCTGGCCTATGTTCATCTGTGTTGTAAATGGTTTATATGCAAGCTTTGGGCGTTTTATACCCTTTTGTGGGTGTTTAACTAAATAGCTTAAAGCGAGTAACTTAGGTACATAGTCAGCGGTTTCTTTTGGCAGACTGAGCGACCAGTAATCGGTGCTTTTACCGCGTTTTTTATTTTTTTCTATTGCGCGTTTAACGCGGCCTTCACCACTATTATAAGCGGCCAAAGCATGTAGCCAATTACCATCAAAGCGTTTATGTAAGTAACTTAAGTAATCAAGCGCAGCATCGGTTGAAGCAAGTACGTCTTGGCGCCCGTCATACCATTGGTCTGACTTAACACCAAAGTGATGCGCCGTTGCGCCAACTAACTGCCAAACACCAACAGCTTGCTGTGATGAGGCTATTGTTGGTCTAAAATCGCTTTCTACAAATGGTAGTAATGCGAGCTCCATAGGTAGTTGCTTTTGCTCAATTTTTTTTACGATGTGATACAGGTAAGGCGCTGCGCGTTTACTCACCGTTTGTAAGTAGTTAGGTTGCTTTGCATACCAGCTGATACGCTTTTTTAAAGCGCGATTTTGATAAATCGTAAAGTGTAGATTATTGGCTATATGCACCCACAGATCGGTGGTTTTTGGTGGGCGCTTTTTTACGATTGTTTTTTTGAATTGAAGTGGCGTAACTAGCTCATTAACTTGAGGCGTTTGAGCTACTTCCTCGTCAATATCATAAGTATAGTCAGGCTCAAAATGAGTAAATATTTGTGGAGCTTCTTGTGGTTCTTGCTCCGTTGATTGACAACCAAATAACAAAATACCCAAACAACATAAAACCAAACTGCGCATAGTGATCACTTTTGTAAATTCCTTTTATTATTTTAACACAATCCGTTGTGTTGAGTTATTCTGCGCTTTTTACGCGATTTAGGCCTGCTTGTAAAAAAAAGTTACTCGATTTTATATTAAGCGCTTCTTGTTTATAAGGCTCAATAACTGATTCAGGAAACGACAGCATTAATTGCTCAATACTTTGATCTTTATTGTTTTTAACATGCTCAGTTATGGCTGCTAAGAATGATAGTGGCTGTTTCAGCTGCTCTTTTGTTAATGTGCCGCCGTGACCAGGTATAATAATAGCGAGCTTTTCATCGTTAATATATTGCTTAAGCAACGTTTGCCAACTATTAAGTTCGCCGTGACCAGGGTAAGGAAGCCAGTCAACGATATCGCCACCAATCAGCACACTGCCATTATTAGTAGTAATAGTTAAATCGCCGTTAGTATGGGCTTGCTGCGGCTCAAGCGTTACCTCAAAACCACCAAGGTCGATAACTTTACGACTATTAATGACTATTTCGGGTTTGCTAAGCTGATACTCCTGCCAGCGAAAAAGTCGCTTTTTTGCAAGCTTTAACTTATCACGCCATTTAGCTTGCTCTTCTTTAGGGACATTCGCTAATCGTTGGTAGCTCAGCTCAATGCTCTTTTCATAGGTGTCTAGTTTGTCGGTATATGCTGTTTGATAAAGACTAAAATTTTTGTTTACTTGCTGATGAACAGTGAGCTTGGCATCAGGATAAAAATTTTGCATAACCGCCATACCGAGCAAGTGATCGTCATGGTAATGCGTGGCAACCAAATAGCATAAAGGTGTTTTAAGGCGTTTTTTTAAATCTTCAGCAAGTTGTTCAACTGCAGCAAAATTGGCACTCGTATCAACCAGTAGGGCACATTTTTCGCCTTCAATTAATACTTGGTTAGAGTCGTAAAAGCGAAGCTTGTCTTGTTGCTTTAAAAACTGAATATGAGGGTTTATTGTATTCCAAATAACGGCAGCGTAGGTGCTAGGTGCTATTGATAGTAAAGTGCATGACAATAGTAAGTGCTTACATGAAGAGGTTATGTTTGAAAGTTTTAACTTCATTTATTATCTCTACGCTGAGGTTTAATTACTTTAATAATAAACAAAAAGCGCAGTATGCGCTTTTTATTTTTGGTGTTTGGGGTCATTTGCCAAATGCTGACTGAGTTTATCAATCAATTGGTCTTGATGCTGTTGTTCAACTGTAGCCTGTGTTTTTGCTTCTAGCAATTCGTGGCTTAAGTTTAATGCTGCCATTAGTAGGGCTTTTTGATCGTTTCTAACGGTTGAGCGTTGTTTCATTTGCTCAACTAAGTCATTTAGATTTTTAGCTGCTGCTATTAATGCATCTTCCTGCCCTTCGGGGCAAGCAAATTGCTGCTCTTTACCTAGCAACTCAACAGTGACCCGCTGGTTTTGCAGCTCAGACATTAGCTAGCCTGTTGTGCGCTTTGTAATTTATCAAGAAGACCAGATAAAGTAGTGCTGGCATCTTTTTGCTTTTCTTCATTTTCTAAAGCTTCAAGCTGTAGTAATTCGTTTTCATCGCTTAGTTTAGTGTTCTGTTCTTTTAAAGTAGCAACATCTGTTTGTAATTGATTATTACGTTCGATTAAAGAATCGATCAGTTGTTCGAGTTGTTGAAGAGTAGTGTTGTTCATAAAGGCGCTCATATAACTGTAATTAATGTCATGCAAATGTAAAGCAAAGTGTGTTGATTTGCCAGCATTTACGGTGGTTTTAGCTGATTTTTCTTCTGCGTTAAGGGATAATTCAGCATATGAGCTTTTTCATTCAGAAATGGTTCACTTTAACACTCTCTTATCTTGGTGTGAGTTGCCAAAGCCTAGTGCTTATGGTTCACTTACGATATTAAATTGCGTATGGCGAAAATAAATAATGCTTAGTTACAGACACTCATTTCATGCGGGTAATCCTGCCGATGTACTTAAACATTTAGTACTGGCACAAGTACTAAATTACCAAACAATTAAAGATAAACCGCTTGATTATATAGACACGCATTCAGGTGCTGGCTTTTTTGAACTGGCAGCTGCTGATGCGCAAAAAACGCAAGAGTATCAAGATGGTATTGAAAAACTTTGGCAACATAAAAGTGAACATGCTGAGCTTAATGAGTACATTGAATTAATTAAGTCATTTAACGACACTGACGAACTTTCATTTTATCCGGGTTCACCAAAAATTGCAGAGCATTACTTGCGCCGCCAAGATAAGGGTTGGTTTTTTGAACTGCACCCGCGCGATTTATTATTACTTGAAGAAAATATGCAAGGTAAGCGCTCCATTCGTGTGCGCGGAGAAGATGGCTTTACCGGCTTAGTAGGATTATTACCACCAGCATCTCGCAGAGCGTGTGTGTTAATTGACCCTCCGTACGAAATTAAAGATGACTACGAAACGGTTGTAAAAACCTTAGTTAAAGCTCATCAGCGTTTTGCTACAGGTACTTATATGATTTGGTATCCGGTAGTAGACAGAGAGCGCATTGATAATATGGAGCAGGGCTTAATTGATTCAGGAATGCGCAACATTCAGCTATTTGAATTAGGCACTGAAGCGGACACTGACGTACACGGCATGACAGCATCTGGCATGATTGTGATTAACCCTCCATGGAAGCTAAAGCAAACAATGGATGCAATAATGCCTGAACTTGTTGATTTGTTGAGTGAGCCAAGTGGTTTTTACAGAAGTGAACAACTCGTTGATGAGTAGCTTTAAATAGTGCTTACAATGAATGATAAAATGCCCAGTTTTGCTGGGCATTTTATTTAAAATCAATACGAATGTGTTAGGTAACACATATATTAGGGAGCTAAATATTAATTAAAATAAACTGCGTTAAAAGTAGCAAGCGTATTACCGCTGTTGTTTTTAAGTTTTAGTGACTCGCCTGTAATTTCCCACTTTGAAGTATTGTTAAGTACGTTAGACATAGCTGCCTCTTGGTCCATATTCTCCGAACACATCTTTTTTGTACTCGCTAACTGACTAAGTGTAATTGTGTGCTGCTCGGTGCTATAACTTCCGCTAAAATTATTACAGCCTAAAAAGCCATTAACACGGTAGTCTTTATCGAACTGAATAAACGGCTCTTTAGTTCTAACATTTACTGTTTGAGCATTGATTGTTATTGCTTTCCAGTACGTGTTTGTAAGCGTTACGTCTGGCTTTTCAACGGATACTTTTGAAAGCTCAATTTTATAAGGGCCAGTTAGCTGTGATTCTCTAAATGGGTCGTTATTTGTGGTACTTGTGTAAAGTACTTTGTCTTTATTTATGATTCTGGCGCTTAGGCTATAGCGGTGTTTATCGTTAACTTTACTGGCATCATAAGTTAGCTCTACAGTAAATGGTGGGGCTTGGGTAATATCAATCACTTCTTGGGTTATTATATCTGCTTTTACATCCATTTTAGATACATCCGAAAGCGTAACTATTAACTGTGAACCGGGGCGAAGCATACTGCGATCTTTGTAGCTAACTTGGGTAGTTAGAGTCGATATTGATTTTGCTTGCTCTGTATTTTCAGTCGGCTTTGTTTGTTGATCACAACCGGTTATAGCAAAAGCGCTCAGTGCTAATAAACTAAGTCCTGTAAGTGCTTTTTTACGTGAATGTACTGCTTGATGCTTTTCCATGTTTGTTATCCTTACTCAATATTATCTCCCTAGTGTATTACCTAGTGACTTAATCATTCCTTAACTTATTTTAAACATAAAAAAAGGCGCATTAGCGCCTTTAATAATTAAAAACAAACGATTATTTTTTAACAAACTTAGTTAAAATAACTATGCGCTGGCCGTCAACTCGCCCTTCAATATGTTCAGGGTTGCTGGTTAGGCCAATATTACGAACAGCTGTTCCGCGTTTAGCTGTAAGGCTACTACCTTTAACGTCTAAGTCTTTAATTAGGGTAACAGTATCGCCTGCTTGAAGTACTACACCGTTGCTATCTACATGCTTTAAATCGTCATCTTCAGCAAGTGCTTTTTTAGCCCACGTTAGCGTATCTTCTTCAAGGTAAATCATGTCTAGCGCATCTTGTGCCCAGCCATTATCAGGCGCTAAACGCGAAAGCATTCTGTAAGCTACAACTTGTACTGCAGGAGTTTGGCTCCACATGCTATCGTTTAAACAGTGCCAATGCGTAGGCGTTATTTCGCTGTTATTCTCGATTTGATCTTTACATGTTTGACACGTGTAAATACATTTATCTGAGTGGGTTTCAGTTACCGGTGGTACTTCATAAACAGATAAGTTCTCGGTGGCTGCACACAATTCACATTGATTATTACTACGTTCGATTAAGGCTTTTTCAATACTCATGGGGCTCTTTCTGATTCTGGTCGAGTTAACATTTGCTGCTATTGTACTCCAAAACACGAGCTCTGCGCCATTAGTCCCTTAATTTTGTGTGGGTATATTACTCATATACTTATCTTCAATAGTTTTTATATATCCTTGAGCGTGAAGGTTTTTAATTGCTAGGTTTATCTGGGGCAATAATTCTTTGTGTTTGCTCAATAAGCGAATTCTTAAAAAACCATGGGAATGCTGTGCGCCAAAGGCAATGTTTATCCCTAACTGCTTTGCCCAATAGAGCGCAGTTAACTTACCTACTAGTGCAGCTTCTACACGGTTTCTTGATAGGGCTGTCATAAGTTCTTTTTCGGATGGAAAGTCAACACGCTCAAAGGTGTTGTCATTAAAGTAATAGTAACCTAGTACCGTTCCTATATTTTTACCCTTCAAGCTATCAGCGCTTTGCCAATGCTGGGCATTTTTAGGCAAGGTAACAATCATTTCTGTGGCATAAATAAGCGGCTCTGAAAAAACATAACGAGGGTCATTTCTCTCACTCTTTGAGAGCCATTCTAATGAAATAACATCAAAATCGATTATTTCATCTTGTAAATATTTGGTAATACGCTTTGTAGGTAGGTCGATATGAGAAGCTGCAATATTGGCATCATCGAGTACTTTTTCAATAATTTCGGGTAATATGCCAGGCTTTTCTGGATCATTTGTATAATATGGATAATGACTCCCTGACGCGCTAACATTATATTTGAGGGGAGTAGGATTAATGCTGGCATAGCTAAAAAATACAAATAGCAGAGGGCTCAGTACTAATAACCGAATAAAGTTAGTCAAATCTCTACCTTTTATATTAATATTTTATATTAGTGTTGTGTAATTTTAACGTTTTTGCAATGACGACTATATTTATCTTATGCGTGTTGCATTAAAGTACACATATTATTGGCTGTTTTGCCATCTTTTATTTATAGGTTTAGAGCCAAGTGAAATTACATAACATACCTGATGAAGTACAAAAAATAACTCAGTTTGTTGCGCGGCAACCTATTTTTGATATAGACCAGAATGTTTTCTCGTACGAATTGCTTTATAGAGACTCAGCCAATAATGCGTTTCCTGTAGGCACTTCTGATGTCCATGCGACAAGCCGCCTATTTTTTAATGCTTTAATGTTGGTTGGTTTAGATAGACTTACCGCACATCATTTAGCTTTTATAAACTTGTCATCAGAAACTATTCTCGATAACTTCCCCAAACTTTTATTGCCAGAAAATAGTGTTATTGAAATAGTGGAGCGCACGGGTAATATTCCTGCGGTGGCTGAGCGTGTGCAAGAACTTAAAAAAGAAGGCTATATTTTTGCACTTGATGATTACGATGGCGATCCAAAATGGGAGCCACTGTTAGCACATGTTGATTACATAAAAATTGAGATAGATGATCCGGTTATTAAAACCAATATGCGCATTAAAAAAATAAAACGCGCAAATCCACATGCAAAAATAATTGTTGAACGAATAGAGACGCATGAACAATTTAATGTATTAAAATTGGCTGGCTGCGATTTATTTCAGGGGTTCTTTTTTTCTCGCCCAGAAATGATTACGTATAAAGGTGTAGAGCCTTCAAAGCTAACCGTTTTTGATCTATTGCGTTTTACAGCAAAAGAAACACTTTGCTTTAAAGAAGTTCATCAACGAGTGGCCAGAGATGTCGCCATAACAGCGAGGGTTTTAAAGCTAGCTAACGCGCGTTCAGGCAAAGCAAATTTAGTCATTACGTCTATTTCACAAGCGGTTATTTATTTAGGTGAGGACACAATAAGACAATTTGTTCGCGTATTAGCAATTAGTGAGTTAGGGGTCGAAAAACCAACCGAATTAACTAAGCTTGCTTTAACGCGGGCTCAATTTATGTCGCTAATATTGGAGCAAAATAATAAAGAGTTGACCGAGCAAGGGTATCTGGTGGGTTTGTTCTCGGTGCTTGATGCTATTTTAGATGCTGAATTAAAAGATATAGTTAAAGAGTTTACTTTAGATGCTGCAATATCTGATGCTTTACTATTAGAGAGCGGCATCTTAGGGAACTGTTTATCGCTTATAAAAGAGTTTGAATTAGATAATATAGATGAAGCTATGGTCCATTTGGCCAACATAAACTCAGAGCTGCATATTGGCGATATATTTAATTTTTTATTGGATGCTGTTTTATACAGTGATGACATTATTGAGGCAATAGCAGAATAAATATGCGTAATTGGTTGTCGGTTATAAGTGTAGTGGTTGCTCTTTGTTTATTGTTTCCTGGTATTACAAAACCAGTATTAACAATAGAGGGCAACATAGATAAATCAAAATTAGCGCAAGCGGGCATTGAAATGCTTGCTGAAGAGGGTGATGGTCGGACTCGTAGCATGCTAATGATGTTCTCGAATATGCTAGGGCTTGATAAGTTAGAGGGCGAGATTAGCGCCTATAACAAAACACAAAGTATTTTAGGCACAGTTCAAGAGCTTTCTAGCAATAATAATTTATTTGTAGCTGCTTTAGTGGGGTTGTTTTCTATTGTTATTCCAAGCTTGAAGCTGCTATTACAATTGCTTTATTGTTGCCTACCTTTGAATGGGTTGAAGCAAAAGCTCGGTCTGGTTATTTGTGCATTAAGTAAGTGGAGCATGGTTGATGTATTTGTTATTGCATTAATAGTGACTTACCTAGCAGGTAACGCTCATGGTAAAAGTGGTGAGCTACTTGTTATGAATTCACAATTTGGTGAGGGCTTTTGGTATTTTAGCGCATATTGTATATTTGCAATTATCGCGAGTAACTTAATTAAAACACCTGATAAACCGCAGTCTACATAATTAAAGTATTTGTGGTTACCGTTAGGTTATCTTACAATCATTTTAAAATTTATTAAAAGGCATAATGTTGCAACGTTTTTACTCTAGTTTACTCATGATAACTTTACTGCTCACTTTTGTGGGTCAGGCAGTTGCGTCTGTAGCTATTGTATGCGAAATGCCACATATGCCAACGAAAACAGCAATGCATGCCCAAATGCAAATGACACACAGTAGTGATGCAACAGCTGTTGCTAGCATGTCTGAAAATATGATGCAGATGGATTGTTGCGACGACGAAAGTACGCCACAAAATGACTGCAAATGCCTTATCAGTGGCTGCGCTGCTAATTCAATGCTTAATGTTGATACTTTATTTAGCGTTATTGTAATTGAATCTGAAAAAGTAAATATAAGTGTATTTACTACACAAATTAATATACCTCGTTCACTCTACCGCCCTCCTATGTCTGCTTAATAGCAGGATAGGTGTAATATCAATTTTATTGAAATCATGCTCATTCTAGGAACTAAATACCTCTCTAACTGCGTTAAAAATTACTTATATAAAGCAACTATACTGCGTAATTTTTTCCTTGTTATAGAGCAATTTTCCTACCGCAATAATAGATCATTAATTCAATGCAATTGATATAAAAGGTTTTTGTAAAACTCCTAAACACCTTTTTTGCTTCTTAATTTAAGAATTTCTTTTATTTTTAGATGGAGCAGGTGATGAACCACGCTGTAAGTATTAAAGCCGTATTATGTAGTGTTGTGTTATTTAGCACAGCTGTTAATGCGCAAAACAATTCAAATAACCTAAATATCGATACGCTAAAGCAAGCCCGCAATGAGCAAACGCTTAGCTTAACGCAAGCGCTTAATTATGCACTAACGCATGAGCCATGGCTAAAAGCGAGTGGCTACCAAGAAGATGCCGCAATAGCACAAAGTATTGCCGCAGGCACCTTACCCGATCCTGTTTTAACGGTTGGCTTACTTAACTTACCTACTAACGGTTATGCGTTTGATCAAGAAGGGATGACGCAGCTTAAAGTCGATTTGAGCCAAAAGTTTAGCCGAGGGAATAGTTTAGCGCTTAAACAAAAGGCATTAGCTCAGTCTGCTCAACAATATTCTTGGCAGCGCGCCGATCGCTTAGCACAAGTAAAAGCAATTGTGATTGAGTCGTGGTTAAACGCGTATCGTGCTCAGCGAAGTATTGCTTTAATTGAGCAAGATAAAGGGCTATTTACTCAGCTTATTGAAGTTACCGAAGCAAGCTACGCAAGTACCTTAGGTAAAACACGCCAGCAAGATATTATTCGTGCGCAATTAGAACTCACTCGCCTTGAAGATAAGCTGGTTATGCTTGAGCAGCAATTTGAAAGTGCTAAAAACCGTTTAGCACAGTGGTTACCTATGAATATGCTTATGCAGCCTTTAAATGCCGAATTTACTAAAACCACAGGGCTGGTTGATTTTGCAAACCTTGAATTTGATAAATTAATACAGTTGCTTATGGCGCATCCCGCAATTATTGCGATAGAAAAAACCGTCACCGCAAAGCAAACCGAAGTTGCACTCGCCAAGCAAAGTTACAAACCTCAAATGGGCGTTAATGTGGGTTATGGTTACCGAGATGAAACGCCTATGGGGGAGTCGCGAGCTGATTTACTTTCAGTAGGATTTAGCATTGATTTGCCATTGTTTTCTGATAACAGACAAGATCAACAGGTTAAATCGGCTATTGCTAGTGCAGAAGCTACTAAAACACAAAAGCTGGTGGCGCTTCAAAAACTCAAAGGCATGTACTTTAAGGAGTTTAGCCAACTCGCTCGTTTGCAAAAACGCGATGCGCTTTATCAAAATACGTTATTACCGCAAATGTCAGAGCAATCTCAAGCAACACTTAATGCTTATACGCGCGACGATGGGGATTTTTCTGACGTGATGCGCGCGCGCATTGGTGAACTTAACGCCAAAATAGACGCGCTTAATATTCAAGTAGAGCAGCATATTATTACCGCTCGCCTTAATTATTATGCAAGTAGCTTAGACCCCCAAGTAATGAGCGAGCAAACTGGAGAATTACATAATGAATACTAATTTAAAGTTACTTGTTGCTGCCTTAGTTGGTGCGGTCGCATTTGCGTTAATTGGCGCCTTAGTGATGCAGTTTTTACCTAGCAGCTCGGAAATGAATGAACAGCAAAGTGCTGAAAAACAGCCCTTATATTGGGTAGCCCCTATGGATAGTAATTACAGGCGTGACGCGCCAGGGCTGTCGCCAATGGGAATGGATTTAGTCCCTGTATATGAAAACGATAGCAACGCTCAGGATGGACCAGGTGCAGTAACTATTTCGCCTGCAGTCATTAATAACTTAGGTGTAAGAACCGCCAAAGTAGAGCTTAAAACACTTCACAGCGATATAAATACTGTGGGTTATGTGCAATATAACCAAGACCAACTTATTCACATTCATCCGCGTGTAGAGGGCTGGATTGAAAGCTTGTACGTTAAAGCGCAAGGAGCACAAGTTAAAGCCGGTGAGCCTTTATATACTTTGTATTCACCACAATTGGTGAATGCACAGGAAGAGTTTTTATTGGCGGTTAATCGTAATAATACCGTGTTAATTCGCGCAGCAAAGGCACGTTTAGAGTCGTTAAATGTGTCTGATGGATTTATTGAACGTTTACAAAAAAATAAAAAGATAATGCAAAATATTACTTTTTACGCAAAGCAAAGTGGTGTGGTAGATGAGCTAACAGTACGAGAAGGCTTTTACGTTAAACCAGGCACATCAATGATGAGTATTGCTCAGCTTGATGAAATTTGGGTAGAGGCAGAAGTATTCGAGCGCCAATCAGAACAAGTGAACGTGGGCTTGCCCGTTACAATGACGCTTGATTACTTAAAAGGTCAAAAGTGGGAAGGTAAGGTTGATTATATTTACCCCGCGCTTGATGCTAAAAACCGGACTCTGCGTGTAAGACTCAGGTTTGAAAATGCAGATCATCGGTTAAAACCAAATATGTTTGCACAAGTGAGCATTCACGCTAAAGCGAGTAAGGCGCAATTTACAGTACCAAAAGAAGCGGTAATTCGCACGCAGCATCAAAACCGTGTAGTTATTGCATTAGGTGAGGGTCGTTTTAAATCGGTAGAAGTCGAAGTTGGGCAAATTAATAGTAATGAAGCGGTCATTTTGTCAGGTGTAATGACAGGTGACACGGTAGTGACCTCAGCGCAATTTTTAATAGATTCTGAGTCAAGTAAGAGCTCCGACTTTAAACGAATGGAAATGCCTAGTTCTAGCATTAGCTCAGGTATGAGTTCGGATTCTGGTTCAGACTCAAATATGAACATGGATATACAGCCACAAAGCGCCACGGTTAACGGCACTATTAATGCCATAGATACACAAAATCGCATTATTAATATTAGTCGAGAGGCCATTGAAAAATGGAATCGAGAACCCGCCACAATGGACTTTGTATTAGCGCCAGATATTGATATTACCAAGTTTGAAAATGCCCAGTATATTAATTTTACTTTTAGCATTATTAATGATGAATTTGTAATTACTAAAGCGCAAAACGCAGAGCCGATTGATCATTCTACTATGCAACCTATGCAACACAGTTCTCACTAGGAGCCATTATGATAACTGCCATTATTCGTTGGTCTGTTGGCAATCGCTTTTTTGTGTTGTTGCTTACATTAATTTTACTGGGTGGAGGATTGTTTGCACTAAAAAATACGCCCGTGGATGCCTTACCTGACTTATCTGATGTTCAGGTCATTATAAAAACTACTTACCCGGGGCAAGCGCCGCAAGTAGTGCAAGACCAAGTTACATTTCCGCTCACCACTGCAATGCTTTCTGTGCCGGGTGCACAAACTGTAAGGGGTTTTTCGTTTTTTGGTGACTCGTACGTTTACGTTATTTTTGACGAAAAAACTGATTTGTATTGGGCGCGTAGCCGAGTACAAGAATACCTAAGCCAAGCAGCAAACCGATTGCCCGATAGCGCTACGCCAGAGCTTGGCCCTGATGCAACAGGCGTAGGTTGGATTTATTTATACGCACTAATTGATAAAACAAATAAACACGATATTAGTCAGCTACGAAGCTTACAAGATTGGTTTTTAAAGTTTGAGCTACAAACTGTGCCCGGTGTATCTGAAGTGGCTGCTGTTGGTGGCATGGTTAAGCAATACCAAGTCAATGTAGAGCCTGATAAATTACGTGCATATGGTATCCCGCTTAGCCTTATTCAAACGGCGATTCAACAAGGCAACCAAGAGATGGGCGCCTCGGTAGTTGAAATGGCTGAAGCTGAATACATGGTAACAAGCACAGGCTACATTAAAAGTGTTGCCGACCTAGAAGCTATTCCGCTTGGTGTAAACGCTAATGGTACTGCGCTGCAATTGCGTGATGTAGCCGATATTAGAGTCGGGCCGCAAATGCGCCGTGGTATTGCAGAGCTTAATGGCGAAGGCGAAGTAACCGGCGGCATCGTTATTATGCGCTATGGCGAAAATGCACAAAAAACCATTGAGCTGGTAAAAGCAAAATTAGAATCGCTTAAAAAGGGATTACCAGAGGGCGTTGAAATAGTCCCTGTGTACGATCGCTCCAACTTAATAAATAACGCAGTAGATAATCTAACAAGTAAGCTAATTGAAGAGCTGATTGTAGTTGCTTTAGTGTGTGTGGTGTTTTTGTTTCATGTGCGCTCATCATTGGTGGCGATTATTACGTTACCGCTTGGGATTTTAACGGCATTTATAATTATGTATTGGCAGGGGATTAACGCCAATATTATGTCTTTAGGGGGAATTGCAATAGCGATAGGCGCAATGACCGACGGCGCTATCGTCATGATTGAAAATATGCACAAACATATGGAAAAAACGCCACTTACCAACGAAAACCGCTGGGAAGTTGTGGCTAAATCGGCGAGTGAAGTGGGTCCTGCATTATTTTTTAGTTTATTAATTATTACCGTCAGCTTTATGCCGGTATTTATTTTAGAAGCGCAAGAAGGGCGTATGTTTGCGCCACTGGCTTACACTAAAACCTATGCTATGGCAGCGTCTGCTGGGCTTGCGATTACCTTAGTGCCGGTATTAATGGGTTACTTTATTAGAGGTAAAGTTATTTCGGAGCAAAAAAATCCAGTTAACCGATTACTCGTCGCAGCGTATCGCCCACTACTTAACTGGGTGCTTAAATTTCCAAAAATGACATTGGTACTCGCGGTGGTTGTTTCTGTTATTGGCTTTTACCCGGTAAACAAAATAGGCAGTGAATTTATTCCGCCACTTGATGAGGGCGACTTAATGTATATGCCCACAACGTATCCTGGTTTATCGGTAGGTAAAGCGCGCGAAATACTACAGCAAACCGACAAGCTAATTGCCACATTACCCGAGGTTAAAACAGTATTTGGTAAAGTTGGGCGAGCAGAAACTGCAACAGATCCTGCGCCGCTTACAATGATAGAGACGTTTATTCAGCTAAAACCAAAAGATGAATGGCGCGAGGGTATGACGCTTGAAAAACTTAAAAAAGAACTCGACGGTTTGGTTAAGTTTCCGGGGTTGACGAATGCGTGGGTAATGCCAATTAAAACACGTATTGATATGCTCGCAACCGGTATTAAAACTCCCGTGGGCATTAAAGTTGCGGGACCAAAGTTGAGTGAAATTCAAAAAATTGGTCAACAAATAGAAGTGCTTTTAAAAGATGTGCAAGGCACTGCATCGGTTTACTCAGAGCGAGTAGCCGGTGGGCGTTATATAAAAGTAGATATAAACCGAGAAAAAGCGGCGCGTTATAGCTTAAATATTAGCGACATACAGCAAGTTGTATCTACTGCAATAGGTGGTACAAACGTAACTCAAACCGTAGAAGGGCAAGAGCGCTACCCAGTTAATTTGCGTTACCCGCAAGCATACAGAGACTCGCCAGAAGAGCTAATGTTGTTACCTATTGTAACGCCTACAGGGCAGCGTATAGCACTTGGTGATGTAGCTGATGTATTTATTGAAGATGGACCGCCTGGTATAAAAAGCGAAAATGCACGTTTAAACGGT
Source organism: Pseudoalteromonas sp. SG43-4 (assembly GCF_014164325.1). Taxonomy (NCBI): domain Bacteria; kingdom Pseudomonadati; phylum Pseudomonadota; class Gammaproteobacteria; order Alteromonadales; family Pseudoalteromonadaceae; genus Pseudoalteromonas; species Pseudoalteromonas sp. SG43-4. The sequence continues at coordinate 79,446 of NZ_JACJFB010000004.1, forward strand.
TGGAGTTTTATTGATATAGATGGCGTTGATATTGGTACTTACGTTGAGCACGCTCAGCAAGTGCTCTATAAAGACCTAATACTACCTGCTGGCTACTCAATTACGTGGGCTGGGCAGTATGAATACATGCAGCGCGCTAAAGACAAACTGACTTATGTATTACCACTTACATTAGCGATTATTATTGTGTTGCTTTATCTTAATTTTAGAAGCTTTGCTGAGGTCACTATTATTATGGCTACGTTGCCACTGGCAATGATTGGTGGCGTATGGCTAATGTATTTAGAGGGCTTTAACTTTTCAGTTGCAGTGGGTGTAGGCTTTATTGCCTTAGCTGGAGTAGCGGTAGAAATAGGAGTCATTATGTTGGTGTATTTAAACCAAGCCTATCAAGAAAAGTGCCTCGAAGCAGAGCAAGCCGGAAAACCGCTTAGTTTAGTGCAATTACAGCAAGCTATTATTGAAGGAGCAGGGCTTAGAGTGCGCCCAGTAATGATGACAGTTGCGACAATTATTATTGGCTTGCTACCTGTGCTTTATGGTACAGGCACAGGAAGCGAAGTAATGAGCCGGATAGCAGCGCCTATGGTTGGCGGTATGGGTAGTGCAATTGTACTTACCTTACTCGTTATTCCTGCTGTTTACTTGCTGTGGCGCAAACAAGGACTTAAATAATAAATACACAGAGTAATACGCTAATTTGATGGCGTATTACTCTATAAAAGTTACTCATAATTTGTAAGTTGTTCTATTAAATAGCTCGTTATTACTCATATTTAAATTAACTAACTGTTTTTAAATAGCTTTTTAATTGGCACGCTTTACGCAGTGTATTACCTATACAGTCAACAAGTAAGGAATGCACATGCAAGTTAAAACAATTAAAGAGGTATACGATTGGACCGTTTTGTTTCATACGCAAATGGCGGCTAATTTTTATAGCGTAAAGGATTTACTCGATGAACATAATGCAATGCTGGTGGACTACTACCTAAATTACGAAAAAAAACTCGCCGAAGATTTAGTCGGGTTTAAAGCGATAACTGAAATAAATACGCTCGATACATACAGCTATGAATACTTTGCTAAAAATCCTGAGTTAATTACCTTTGATGATATTAGTAAAGATCAGCAATTCGATGAGAAAGTTATCCAAGCTTATTTATCAGAGCAGCATCAAAAAGTGATTGAGCTATATGAATACTTACTTGAACGCGCCGAAACCCAAAGTGGGCAAGAAAAGCTTCAACAAATACTAGAGCTTGAAAAGCAAGGTATAAAGCAAATGATGCAAAGTACTAATCGACATATGGATATGTAGCTTTATAAGATAACTATTCAAAATAGCCGATGCTTGCATCGGCTTATTTTATGTCTGCGTTAAATAACCCGCAGAGGGCTTTGATAAACTGGCTAAAATAATATGCGTGTCAACAGTGTGGCACGCACCTAGGGAGATCAAACTTCTTCTGTATCTACAATTAAATCACTTGTTATTGATTCCAATGCTTCAATGACTTCATCTTTATTCATACCATTGGGTAAAGTAACGGTAGCAACAGCGCTAAAAATAGGCACCCCCCAATTAGGCGCACTTTGCTGCCTTGAATTTAAATGAGTAATGTTAGCGCCTTTGTGGCGTATTACACTCGCCAACTCTTGAACAATACCTGGGCGATCGTTACCTGTTATAACCAGATTGATTTGTTCTAATGTTGATGGTTCAATTTCTGTGTTTCCGGTTTCAATTCGAACGTCTAACTTAGGTAACTTATTTAAAGCGCTTTGTAATGATTGAAAGTGTTCCTCAGCAACTTCAAGTTGAATAATACCTGCAAAATGACCTAATAAATGGCTTAAGTTACTGCTTAGCCAGTTGCCATGATTTTGTAACACGACGGATGAGATACTCTCTACTAAACCAGGGCGATCTTGCCCTAAAATAGTTATAACCAACTGCTTCATAAATAATTCTCTTTTTAAGCCCAAAGAAAGTAAATGCATAGGCATTAAGTGTATTGTCTAATCTAAATTGTGTGTTGTTGCACTTTTATAAATCGTTGATTTTAAAATAATAAAATTGAATGTGGTTGTGTTGACTATACGTGGTATTAATAGTCATTCTTATTTAGTAAGTACTCTTTTAGTATTGACCTCGATAAATGCTTTGTCCAATTATTTTATAATTTAGTTCACTTAAAAATCATCTATATGAGACTTATTTAGCGATTTTCTTCGCTAGTTTTATTTAAAACCGTTTTAACGTGCTTATTATTACTGCTGTAACATTACTGTCATCTTGATGAAATATAATTTATACAACGTTAAGATTTAAGGGTGTTTTGATGACTTCAAATCCGAATAAACCGACTTTTAATACGGATCGAAGCCGTCTATTTAAAGATCGGTTTGCCAAATTTGGTATAACCGCAGGTGGGATAATGGTATTGGTAGCACTGCTATTAATATTCTTTTACCTTCTTTATGTAGTACAGCCAATTTTTGAATCTGCAAAAGTAGAAAAACGCGATAGCTTTCAGGTCGCTAATTCGCAGCAAATAGCAGGCCTAGGTGTAGAAGAGCAAACTGAAGTTGCTTATTTACTCAGTCAGCAAGGGCAGGTTGATTTTTACAGTGTGCAAGATGGCAGCTTTGGTAAAAAGCTTAAAACATTAAACGCCGAGCTACCAAGTGATGCAACAAGCTTTGCAACTAGCGCGCCTTTTCAAGGGCATTATGCGTTTGGTTTAAAAGATGGCACTGTAATGGTCGTAGCACCTAAATTTTTGGTCACCTTTCCTAATAATGAGCGTAAATTAACGCCTCGTTTAGACTTTCCTCTTGGGGAAATGGCTTTGGAAGTAGATGAACAAGGCTCAGCTATTAAACGCTTTGCATTTAGCCACTATGAAGACAGAACAGCTGTTGTCGCACTCACAGAAGACAAACGGGTGCTGTTTAGCAGTTTTGTTGCTGAAGAGAATATGTTTACTGGCGAAGTTGAGTGGGTTGTTGAGCGCACAGAGCTAGATGTTGAAGGGCGTGTAGATGAGCTATTAATGTCGCCAGATACAACCCGTACTTTTGTACGTTCTGCTAATCAAGTTTACGTATACGATACACGTGACCCAAGTGATGTAGAGCAAATTCAGCTACTTTCAGCTAACGAAGAAAATGCCAATATTGTATCTGCACAATTACTAGCAGGTGCAAACTCATTAATGCTTGCCAATGATAACGGCGAAGTTTCGCAGTGGTTTGAAGTTAACACTGACACTGGCCGCGAATATGAAAAAATACGTTCATTTGAAACGACTAAGCAAAGTAAATTAAATGTATTTACAGAGTTCTACCGTCGTACTTTTTTTACGACCAGCAGTAACGGTGAGCTTGGGGTGTACTACACAACAAGCGAAGCAAAATTATGGCAAGGTAAAGTAAGTGAAGGCGCAATACAAAACTTTGCAATTTCACCGCGTTCAAATGCTGCATTAATTTTAGCGGATAACAAACTAACAGTATTAGAAATACATAACGAGCATCCAGAAGTTACTTGGTCAGCGCTTTGGCAAGAAGTATGGTACGAAGGTTACCCAGAGCCAGGTTATATATGGCAGTCAACATCAGCCAGTGATGACTTTGAATCTAAGTTTTCATTAGTGCCAATTTCGTTTGGTACATTAAAAGCAGCCCTTTACGCGATGTTATTTGCAGTGCCTATTGCGCTTTCGGCGGCAATTTACACGGCATACTTTATGTCGAGCAAATTACGTAAGGTAGTTAAGCCTACTGTTGAAATAATGGAAGCATTACCCACCGTTATTTTAGGTTTTTTAGCCGGTCTTTGGTTAGCTCCATTGATAGAAGAGCACTTACCTGCAATTGTTGGGTTACTCATATTATTACCTTTAGGTATGTTAGCGACAGGTTTAGCTTGGACTAAATTACCAACCAAAATTCGTCATCGAATTCCTGAAGGATCTCATTCAATTATCCTTATTCCGGTCGTTTTACTTATTGGCTGGTTTTCGTTTGCGATGAGTGAATTTGTTGAGCTTTGGATGTTTGACGGCAATGTACGTCAGTACTTAACAAATGAGCTAGGTATGACATTCGATCAACGTAACTCGCTGGTTGTAGGCATTGCGATGGGGTTTGCAGTTATTCCAACTATATTCTCAATTGCAGAAGACGCCGTATTTAGTGTTCCAAAGCATTTATCAAATGGCTCATTAGCATTAGGTGCAACACAGTGGCAAACACTAATACGTGTTGTATTACTTACAGCAAGCCCTGGTATTTTCTCTGCGGTAATGATGGGACTTGGCCGCGCCGTTGGCGAAACCATGATTGTACTTATGGCAACGGGTAATACACCTATTATGGATTGGAGCATCTTCCAAGGTATGCGTACGCTTGCAGCAAATATTGCAGTTGAAATGCCTGAGTCAGAAGTAGGTAGTTCGCATTACAGAATATTGTTCTTAGCGGCCTTTGTACTATTCATATTCACATTCATTTTTAACACAGTCGCTGAGTTTGTTCGCCAGCAACTGCGTGAAAAATATAGCTCAATGTAAGCGGAGAGACATGACATGGTAAAGCAGTGGTTTAAGTCTGGTTCTCCTTGGATTTGGATGACCGGTGGTGCAGTGAGCATCAGTTTAATTTCAGTTCTAGGCTTATTAGCAATGATAGCCTGGAAAGGATTAAGTTTTTTCTGGCCTTCAGAAGTTGTGCAGTTTGAACTTGAAGGGTCAATTTCAAAACAAACCGTTATTGGCGAAGTTTATGACCGTGAATTAGTACCAAAAACGCGTTTAGCCGCGACAGGTATTGACGTTAGCGGATTTGAAAAAGAAGAAATAGAGCGCTTACTTATTAAAACAGGTAATCGTGAGTATGTAGATTTAGACTTTCGTTGGATATTAGAAACCGACATTAAAAATAAAACAACGCCTGCAACGCTTGCTGTATTTGAGCGTAGTAAAAACGGTAATTTTTATGGTTATGTTGAAAGTGTAATTAAAGATGGTAAACCAGTCGAAGGCGATAAAATTGAAGCTCTACATGAACTTGTAGAGCGTGCCGTGGATTTAAACGACGAAGCACTTGATTTACAAAATGGTGACATTGGGCATATTAACTATGAGCTTGAGCGTCTTCGTTTAAAAGAAAAGGGCTACTTACTAGATAACGCACTCACTGATGAACGTGTTGCTGAGCTTGCTCAAGAGCGTGCTGAATTACGTGCGCAGTATGGTGTACTTGAAAAAGATTTATTTGCACTACGTAAACAAGCTAAACGTGACCACGTAACTGTAAAAGATATGCGCGGTGAAGTAGTTACGATTCCAATGTATCAAGTACTTGATGTTTGGTTTCCAAATGATATGGGCTTTTTTGCAAAGCTAGGGCACTACTTTGTGCAGCTAGGTAAGTTTGTATCTGATGACCCACGTGAAGCAAATACAGAGGGCGGTGTTTTCCCTGCTATATTTGGTACTGTGTTTATGGTTATGCTGATGGCTGTAATAGTGACGCCGTTTGGTGTTGTTGCTGCAATTTACTTACACGAGTATGCCGCTAAAAATGCAGTCACTAAGATGATTCGTATTGCGGTGATTAACTTGGCCGGTGTGCCTTCAATTGTGTACGGTGTGTTTGGCCTCGGCTTTTTTGTATACATGTTAGGTGGTAGCTTAGACCAATTATTTTACCCTGAAGCGGCACCAACGCCAGTATTTGGTACGCCAGGTGTAATGTGGTCGGCGTTAACGCTTGCTATATTAACTTTGCCAGTTGTTATTGTATCGACTGAGGAAGGCTTATCTCGTATTCCAAGTACCGTACGTGACGGTTCACTAGCGCTTGGCGCAACAAAGGTTGAAACGTTATGGCGCATAATTATTCCAATGGCAAGCCCTGCAATTATGACTGGTTTAATACTGGCAGTTGCGCGTGCTGCAGGTGAAGTTGCACCATTAATGTTAGTAGGCGTTGTAAAAATGGCCCCTACATTACCACTTGATGGTAACTTCCCGTATTTTCACTTAGATAGAAAGTTCATGCACTTAGGCTTTCATATATACGATGTTGGCTTCCAAAGCCCTAATGTTGAAGCGGCACGTCCGCTGGTATACGCCACTGCCTTTTTATTGGTGTCGGTGATTATTACCCTAAACATAACGGCCATTGGTATACGTAACCATTTACGTGAAAAATTCAGATCGCTTGAACACTAATTAGTAAAGATTTTATAGGTAACAAAAATGATTACAGTCGCTCCACAAGTAAACCAAGCTAATATTGGTCAAAAGTTAGACCTAGAAAATTTAACGGATGATCAAAAAGCGCTAGAGATTAAAGACCTCGATCTTTACTACGGTGATAAGCAGGCGCTTAATAAAGTTAATATGAACATTCCTAAAGGCCAAGTAACTGCGTTTATCGGGCCGTCTGGGTGTGGTAAATCAACATTACTGCGTTGTATTAATCGCATGAATGATTTGGTTGATATTTGCCGTATTGAAGGTGAAATATTACTCCATGGTCAAAATATTTACGATAAGAGCGTAGATGTAGCAGCACTTCGTCGTAATGTAGGCATGGTGTTTCAGCGCCCTAATCCATTTCCTAAATCAATTTATGAAAATGTAGTTTATGGCCTGCGCTTACAAGGCATTAAAGAGAAACGTAAATTAGATGAAGTAGTAGAGCAATCACTTCGTGGTGCTGCTTTGTGGGATGAAGTAAAAGATAGATTGCACGATAGCGCGTTTGGCTTATCGGGTGGTCAGCAACAACGTTTAGTTATAGCTCGCTCAATTGCAATTGAGCCTGAGGTACTTTTACTTGATGAACCAACATCAGCACTCGACCCTATTTCTACTTTGGTAATCGAAGAGCTAATAAACGATTTAAAAAACAAATTTACCGTTGTTATTGTTACACACAACATGCAACAAGCAGCGCGTGTATCTGATCAAACAGCCTTTATGTATATGGGCGAATTGATTGAATACTCAGACACAAATACCTTATTTACTACACCAACGAAGAAAAAGACTGAAGATTACATTACCGGTCGTTACGGTTAATTAGCCCGTTATAGCGTGTTGTACAAGATTAAGAGAGAAGGTAACTATGGAACATAATATTAATAAGCATATTTCTGGGCGCTTTAACCAAGAACTAGAAAATGTACGTAACCATGTATTGAGTATGGGTGGCTTAGTTGAGCAGCAATTAAATAGCGCGCTTGATGCGGTGAGTCGTAACGATGCTGAGCTTGCTCAAAAGGTACGTCAGAACGATTACAAAGTAAATGCAATGGAAGTCAGCATTGATGAAGAATGTACGCGTATCATTGCTCGTCGTCAGCCTGCAGCAAGTGACTTACGTTTAGTGATTGCAATTGCAAAAACTATTGCAGATTTAGAACGTATTGGCGATGAAGCTGAGCGAATTGCTAAAGTTGCACTAGACTCATTTACTAAAGATCAACAAGACTTGCTAGTAAATATTGAGAATATGGGCCGCCAAGTTTTAAAGATGTTACATGATGTACTAGACGCATTTGCACGTATGGATGTGCAGCGCGCATTTCAAGTACATAAAGAAGATGCAAAAGTTGACCGTGAATATGAAGCTATCACACGTCAAATAATGACTTATATGATGGAAGATCCACGCTCAATCCCTAAAATTATGGACTTAGTTTGGTCTGTTCGTTCATTAGAGCGCATAGGGGATCGTTGTCAAAATATTGCGGAATACATTATTTATTTTGTAAATGGCAAAGATATTCGTCATACATCTCAAGAAGATATAGAAAAATCGCTATAATTTTTTACCTATTTTTCTTTTTTATTAAAGCGGCTTAGTGCCGCTTTGTGCATTGCAAGCCTTAGTGAAGTAATAAAAAGCGTTCACAATCTTGGTTAATACTGTAAAATTCATGCTGCAAAGCATATCAATTTGATTAAAGGGTCAGTTATGCCTACAAACGCGTTTTTAGGAGTATTTGCAAAATCTCCTATCAAACCAATGGAAGAACACATCAAGAAGGTTCATCAAGCAAGTAAAGCCTTGATACCTTTTTTTAATCACGTATTTAAAGAAGAGTGGGTACAAGCTGAAGAGCTTCGCATCACTATTCGCAATTTAGAACGTGAAGCTGATGATATGAAAAGAGATATACGCTTACAATTGCCACGTGGTTTATTCATGCCGGTAGAGCGTACAGATCTTCTCGAATTAGTAACTCAACAAGATAAAATTGCCAACAAAGCAAAAGATATTGCAGGACGAGTGATTGGTCGTGAAATGACCATCCCAAAAGTTATGCAAGCAGACTTTTTAGCTTACTTAACCCGTTGTGTAGATGCGACTAAACAAGCATCTAAAGCAATTAACGAATTAGAAGAATTGCTAGAAACGGGTTTTAAAGGTCGAGAAGTCACCTTAGTAGAAAAAATGTTAGTTGAATTGGATGCCATAGAACAAGACACGGACGAAATGCAGATAAAAGTACGCCGCCAGCTACGTGATGTAGAGGGTGAGTTAAATCCAATTGATGTGATGTTTTTATATAAAATCATTGAATGGGTTGGCGAGCTTGCAGATATTGCAGAGCGCGTAGGATCACGTCTTGAGCTGATGTTAGCTCGTTAATTTAAAATCAGTTCAAACACGAAAGATTAAGGTTTTACAATGGATATCATTGCATCTTACGGCACGGTATTAATTTTAATTGCCGCAGCAGTCGGCTTTTTTATGGCTTATGGTATTGGCGCGAACGACGTCGCGAACGCCATGGGTACATCTGTAGGTTCAAAAGCGCTAACAATCAAACAAGCTATTTTTATAGCGATGATTTTTGAATTTGCAGGCGCCTATTTAGCAGGTGGTGAGGTTACATCAACAATTCGTAAAGGAATTATTGACGCAGCACCATTTGCAGATATTCCGGAATTAATGGTTCTGGGTATGATTTCGTCTTTATTTGCAGCCGGTGCTTGGTTATTAATGGCCTCGTTCTTAGGTTGGCCTGTATCTACAACTCACTCAATCATTGGTGCAATCATTGGTTTTGCGTTAGTTGCAGTAGGTACTGAGGCGATTCAATGGGATAAAGTAGGTGGTATTGTAGGTAGTTGGATTATAACACCTGCCATATCAGGCTTTATTGCATACTTAATATTCATGAGTGCACAAAAGCTTATCTTTAATACAGATGCACCACTAAAAAATGCTAAACGTTATGTCCCTCTTTATATGGGCTTAGCAGGTTTTATAATGGCATTGGTTACAATTAAAAAGGGCTTAAAGCACGTTGGTATAGACCTAGGCTCAGCTGAAGGCTATGCACTGTCAGTAGGTGTTGCAATAGTTGTTGCTGTGATTGGTAAAATTGCCATATCTCGCTTAAATATTGATCCAAAAGCAGATAAACAAATGCAGTTCAACAATGTTGAAAAAGTATTTGCTGTTCTTATGGTACTAACAGCATGTTGTATGGCATTTGCACATGGTTCTAATGACGTTGCTAATGCAATTGGTCCACTAGCAGCTGTTGTAAACATTGTTGAAAACAATGGTGAAATTGCTAAAAAAGCAGCTATTGCTTGGTGGATTCTACCTCTAGGTGGTTTTGGTATTGTTGCTGGTCTTGCTATTTTAGGCAAAAAAGTAATCAAAACAATCGGTGAAGGTATTACACATTTAACACCTAGCCGTGGTTTTGCTGCTGAACTAGCTGCTGCTTCTACCGTTGTTATTGCCTCAGGTACTGGTATGCCAATCTCTACTACTCAAACCCTAGTGGGTGCGGTATTAGGTGTAGGTATGGCACGTGGAATTGGCGCGCTTAACATGGGTGTTATCAGAAACATTGTAGTTTCTTGGGTAATTACATTGCCAGTTGGCGCTGCCCTTGCTATTGTTATTTTCTACGTACTAAGAACCGCATTTGGGGTTTAATAAAAAAGTACTCAAAGACTTTTAGCTTGAAAAGATCTCAATGCCCTAGGTGTTGGGGTCTTTTTATTTGTGGAAAGAAAAAATGACTAACCTTCCAAGTATTAAACAACTACAGTATTTATTAGCTGTTCATCAACATCAGCACTTTGGCAGAGCCGCTAGTGCCTGCTTTATAGGACAATCTACTTTAAGTAGCGCTATTCAAAATCTTGAAGAAACACTAGGCTGTCAGCTAATTGAGCGTGAAAATCGCAGCCTGATGTTTACCAGTATTGGTGAAGAAGTTGTTGAGCGTTCTCGTAAAATAATTAACGATACAATTAGTTTAAAAGAGCTTACAAAAAGCTTTTTAACACCACTAAGTGGTAAGCTGACTGTGGGTGTTATACCTACAATTGCAAGCTTTATAGCGGCTCCGCTTTATCATTTTTGTAAAGAAACCTTTTGTGATTTAGAGCTGGTATTAATTGAAGATACGAGTGACAAGCTACTGGATAAACTTGAACATGGGCATATTGATTTAGCGCTACTTGCACTGCCGTACGAAACAGATAAATTTCATACACAAGTATTGGCAAAAGATCAGTTTAGTTTAGTGCACCATAAGGATTACAGCGCTGCAAAGGGCGTAGTCGACTTTAATCTATTACCAGAGGCTAGCGTATTCTTATTAGAGCGCGAGCACTGCATGACGGGCCATGCGCTTAGTGCATGTCACTTAAACCGTGCCAGTTGTATTAACCCATTTGAAGCTGCAAGCTTACATACTCTATTAAGCATGGTTGAGCATCAGCTCGGGGTGACTTTTTTACCACAGATGGCGATTAATGCGGGTATTTTAGATAATAAAAATATGGTGGCTACACCATCACAAAGTGATGCATATAGAGATATTGGTATCTTGTGGCGTAAAACTACGGGCCGAATTCGAGACTTTAGGCTATTTAGTCAACAGCTTGAGGTGTTTTTAAAGCGTCAATGTAGTTTAGATTTTTCTAAAGCAGAATAATAAGTGAACTAAAGCAGCCTACAAAGGCTGCTTTTGATTTTGAAGATGGCTTTCAAAAGGCTCAAGTTCAGGTAAAAATAATAAATAAATCCATACCACCAAGTTAAAGTAAGGCACGCAGCCTAATACAGTAAATACCTTAACTGGGTAGCCTTTAATATTCGCGTAGCGGTAACACTGATACGCGATTGCAAAATGTATAATCAGTAATAACATAACTAGTTGTGTCATACCTTCTTCCTTAAAAGCTTAAATAGCTTTGAAACCCACTATAAATATCGGTACTACGCCGCCAAAAGGTAATGTCATGTTTTTAAAGTGAAATACATAAAAAGGCACGACATTTTTTATTTGATGCTGAAAGTATAGGCAAGAAAGGTAATATTGGTAGTAATAAAATGATTAAAATTGTTTAATTTTGTTTATTTTGGGCTAGCTTGTTGTTGGTAAAACGTTTTATTTTTAGAAATTTTTTCGAGTTCATCTTTTACTTTTTCAACAGGTATTGGGCGTGCAATAAAGTAGCCTTGCCCATAATCAACACCAATTTCTTTTAGTGCAAAAAATATCTCTTCGTTTTCAACGTACTCAGCTACAGAGCGCTTATCGAGAGACCGACTAATATCATTTATTGCTTTTACTAACGCTAAATCTATAGGGTCATTGAGCATATCACTTACAAATGAGCCATCAATTTTTACATGCTGTGCTGGTAGCTGTTTTAAATAATTAAATGTACTAAATCCAGTTCCAAAATCATCGATAGAAAAATGACAGCCTAAGCTATTAAGCTTCTCAATCATTTTACGAGTGGCCTTTAGGTTATTAATACTCGCAGATTCAGTTATTTCAAAAATTATCCGCGAAGCAGGCACGTTATACTTTTCAAGGTTTGATTCAATTAATGGCAATAAGCGTTCATCTAAGAACGATTGTGCTGACAAATTAATAGCAACTTGGTTTAACTCTGGGTGCTTAGATACACAAGCAATAGCATTACGTATAACGCATTGATCCATCAAAAATGTGTCGTTAAGCATTTCTAAAGAAGGAATAAACTGGTTTGGGTATACGAGTTCACCTTTGAGTTTTAAGCGTAAAAGCGCTTCAAAATAAGCAACTTTACACTCCTTAAAATCCCAAATAGGTTGGTAATGTAGTTCAATATTATCTTGCTGTAGTGCTTGGCGAATTTCATGGCCCCATTCAAGCCCTGTTTGTAGTGTATTGTTTTGAGCATCTTCTTTTGAATAGCAATGTACTAAGTTACGCCCTAGGTTTTTGGCAATATACAAAGCAATATCGGCTTGTTTTAAACACTCATTAGGGTCGTTATTTTGTGTCGTGATTTGAGTTAAACCAATAGAGCAGCTAATAGTGTATATCTGATCTTCTGATTTAAAAGCATGTTTTTCTATCGCACTACACACACCTTCTGCAATAAGGTGTGCATCCAGTAAATTCATATTGGTAAGTATGACTGCAAATTCATCCCCACCAATTCTGCATACCAGGTGATCGTCGCCAATATTTGCTTTAAATAATTGCGCCACTTCTTTTAAAACTATATCGCCCTGATGATGGCCTTTACTGTCGTTTATTATTTTAAAGTGATCGAGGTCAATATAAATAACAGCATGCTCTATGCCATCATAGGTGTATTTATCTTGGCATATTTTATTAAGCTGTTGATCAAAATAATAACGATTATGTAAACCAGTTAATGGGTCATGGTGTGCTAAATGACGTAGTTGAATCTCAGCTTGCTTTCGTTCGTGTATATTGTCGATAGTTGCGGTTATAGTCGCGTTGTTACGACTATTTTTTATTAGCTGCAATCTGCATTCAACCCAAATTAAATTGCCATTTTTGTGGGTTAACTTTACTTCTATTTGTTGCTGTTGCTCGCCACCATGTAAAATATCGTTAATAGTGTAGTCAAGCCTTCCTTTATCTTCGTTATTACAATAAGCGCTTAATGGGTTTTGTAGTGATGATTTAACACCAAAACCGCTTAATGTTTCCCATGCGGGGTTAATAAAACGAATATTACCTTGCTGATCGAGCTCTAAAACAACTGTATTTAAGTGCAATAAAATACGCTGATGAGCTGAAAATAACTCTTTGTAACGCACTTCGCTCACGCTTAATTGTTCTACTTTGTAAGCAAATTCAGCATAACTCACCATAAAATCTTCACGTCGTGCGGCGTGGTCACACACTTTGTTTAAAAATGAAGGATCGTAAGGGGCTCTAATAAAGTCGGTAACACCCGAAAGTAAAAGCTGCTCAGCGTAATCGGCATCGTCACTTTCTATAATTGTAACAATAGCTTGTTTAGAATTGTGCTGGAGGATTTCTTCAACGAGTACACTCGAGCTCTCTGCACTTGATGTAGTGGCATCGAGTAGCACAATTGAAAACTGCTGTTGGTTATAAGCGTTAAGTGCCGCTTTAGCTGAAGTTACGTGAGTGATAGCAAAGTTTAACTTTAACTGTTCACTTATTTTGTCTGCCGTATTTTGAAGTGGCTCTAATAATAATAAGTTTAGCCGGCTACTTTTTTCTAAGTGAGTAGATAAAACATTCGCAAGTACTTGAGGGAGCATATCTTTGTGCTCAAACGGTAGTACAGCATCTATCCCATAGCTTCGGGCTGTTGTTTCGGCAATCCGCTCACAGTAAATTGGCGGAATAAGTAAGATTGGTGTGTTTTTTGGTGTTTTTAATAATCCTGAGCGGATCATCCTAGAAAAGCGCCAGCCATCAATTTTACCAACATTAATGCCCGTTATTATAATATCAACAGGGTGTTGTTTTAAAAGCTTTAAAGCTTGTTGGCTGTCTTGGGCATCAATAAAGGTAAATACATTTAAGCTCTCTAAAGTGCCCTTAATCGCGCGACGTTCAGCACTACTTGCGTTTAATATTAGCAATTTAAGCTGGTTTGGCACGAGTTGAACACCCCTAATATAACTTATAATAATTTAGCCGAATAAGAATAGTGACATTTAACCATAAGAACAAGAGAATTTAATGGCAAACACGCAAACAGACATTATAAGTTTGGCTGATTTCTTGAGCTTAATATCCGATACATATACACTTGGCGCGATTTTAAATGATGTGGATTACTAATTATGCGCGTGGCTGACTTTAGCTTTGACTTACCTGATGAATTAATAGCTCGTTTTCCTAAAGCGGACAGAACCAGCAGCCGTCTACTCACTTTAGATGGCCCAAGCGGAACTTTAGAACATAAAGTGTTTAGCGATATACTTGATTTAGTAAACGAAGGCGATTTATTGGTCTTTAACAATACACGCGTTATTCCAGCACGTATGTTTGGTCAAAAAGCTTCAGGCGGAAAAGTTGAAGTACTTGTAGAGCGGGTATTAGATGAGCATCGCGTACTTGCGCATGTACGGGCAAGTAAGTCGCTTAAGGTCGGTAACGAAGTTATTTTAGAAGGCAAAGCCAAGGCAATAATGGTTGCACGCCACGATACTTTATTTGAGCTTGAGTTCGATCATAGCCAAAACGTGCTAGATATACTTAATGATATTGGCCATATGCCACTGCCTCCTTATATTGACCGGCCTGATACCGATGCTGACCGTGAGCGTTATCAAACTGTTTATGGAGAAAAACCAGGTGCAGTTGCAGCACCAACTGCAGGTCTACATTTTGACGATAAATTAATGACAGCACTCAAAGATAAAGGCGTAAACATGGCTTTTGTTACGCTACACGTTGGTGCTGGTACTTTTCAGCCGGTACGAGTTGATAGTGTTGATGAGCATGTAATGCACTCAGAGTACATAGAAGTACCTGATGACGTAGTTGCAGCTGTTGCGCAAACTAAAGCAAATGGTGGGCGTGTAATTGCGGTAGGCACAACTTCAGTTCGCTCATTAGAGTCGGCTGCTAAAGTTCACGGCGGCAAGTTAAATACGTATTTTGGTGATACCGATATATTTATTTTTCCGGGTTATCAATTTAATGTTGTTGATGCCATGGTCACAAATTTTCACTTACCAGAATCAACGCTTATAATGTTAGTCAGCGCATTTAGCGGCCAAGACAATATTATGGGCGCTTACAATACCGCAATTGAACAACAGTACCGCTTTTTTAGTTATGGCGACGCGATGTTTTTAACACGTAAGTAACAAAATATTGTTTAATACTCAGTCGAATATATTAAAACCCCCAGCTTAGTTGCTGGGGTTTTTGTTTGCGGCAATTGGCAAGACTGAATTTATCGCAGCTAATAGTATTAGTGAGGCAAAAAGGGTAGAATCAGGCGGTTAAATTATAGCTTGTTGGACTGTTTTTCCGACATTGAGGATGATATGAAATTTGAATTAGATTGTACTGACGGAAAAGCGCGCCGCGGCCGCTTAATTTTTGACCGTGGTGTAATAGAAACACCTGCTTTTATGCCTGTTGGTACTTACGGTACTGTAAAAGGTATGACGCCAGATGAAGTTAAAGCCACTGGTGCGCAAATATGTTTAGGTAATACCTTTCATTTAATGCTTCGCCCAGGTACTGAGATCATTAAACAACATGGTGATTTACACGACTTTATGAATTGGGACTTCCCAATTTTAACTGACTCAGGCGGTTTTCAAGTATTTAGCTTAGGCGCAATGCGTAAAATTACTGAAGAAGGCGTTTTATTTCAATCTCCAGTAAATGGTGATGAAATTATGATGTCGCCTGAAAAGTCGATGGAAGTACAGCGCGACTTAGGCTCAGACATCGTTATGATTTTTGACGAGTGTACGCCATACCCAGCAACTGAAAAAGAAGCTAAAGATTCTATGGAGTTATCTCTTCGTTGGGCTAAGCGTTCAAAAGAAGGGCATGGCGATAATCCATCTGCTTTATTTGGTATTATCCAAGGTGGTATGTACCCAGAATTACGTGCACAATCACAAGCTGGCCTTGAAGAAATTGGTTTTGACGGTTATGCATTAGGTGGCCTATCAGTAGGTGAGCCTAAAAACGAAATGATGAATATCCTTGATCATTGTGCGTTTAAAATGCCAGAAGACAAGCCTCGTTACCTTATGGGTGTAGGCAAGCCAGAAGACTTAGTTGAGTCGGTTCGCCGTGGTATTGATATGTTTGACTGTGTTATGCCAACACGTAATGCGCGTAACGGGCATTTATTTATTACCACGGGTGTAGTAAAAATACGTAACGCAGTGCATAAAACAGATACAGGGCCACTTGACCCTGAGTGTGATTGCCATACGTGTAAAAACTATTCACGAGCTTATTTGCATCACCTTGATAAATGTAACGAAATTTTAGGTGCGCGACTAAACACAATTCATAACTTACGTTACTATCAACGTGTTATGGAAGGTTTACGTAATGCAATTAGCGAAGGTAAATTAGAAGAATTTGTACAAGATTTTTATGCTCGCCGAGGCCAAGATGTGCCAGAGTTAGCAGATATAAAAAATTAAACTTTAAAATTAAAGAGGAAGTATCATGAGTTTATTTATTTCAAATGCACACGCAGCAGCTGGTCAACCTGCGGCAGGCGGTGGTTGGGAAATGCTAATAATGTTAGCTATTTTCGGTTTGGTTTTTTACTTTTTAATCTACCGCCCACAAGCTAAGCGCGTTAAAGAGCACAAAAGCTTAATGAGTATGATGGCTAAAGGTGATGAAGTACTTACCCAAGGCGGTTTAGTGGGTAAAATTGTGAAAATTTCTGAAGAGAAAGATTTCATCGTTATCTCTTTAAACGAGCAAGCAGAAGTTACAGTACAAAAATCTGCAGTATCTGCAGTATTGCCAAAAGGCACAATGAAGTCGCTATAAAAATAATAAGGACGACCCCGTGTTAAACAAGTTTCCAGTTTGGAAGTATTTACTTGTTTTAGCTGTGGTAGCCATTGGCCTTTTATATGCCTCTCCAAACTTGTATGGTCGTGATCCGGCCATACAAGTTTCAGGTGCTAAAGGCGCTGATGTCGATCTCAGTGTTGTAGACAAAGTAAACGCAATCCTTGAAAAAAATAATGTAACCGCTAAATCGACAATACTTGAAGATGGGCAAATTTTAGTTCGTTTAAAAAATGTTGAAGAACAGCTTAAAGCGCATGATTTACTGCGTGATTCGCTGAGCGATGATTACATTTCTGCTATTAATATGGCACCTGCTCAACCAGCTTGGTTAAAAGCGGTTGGTGGTAACCCTATGAAGCTAGGTCTTGATTTAAGTGGTGGCGTACATTTCACCATGGAAATCGACATGGCAACAGCGGTTGATAACCAGCTTGAGCAAATGGAACAAGATTTTCGCAGTGACCTGCGCGAAGAAAAACTACGTTATCGTAGTGTTCGCCGCGTAGCAGGCTCCGATCGTATGCGTGTAGAAATGCGTACCGAAGAAGACAAAAATGCTGCAGAGAGTTTCTTAGAAACTCGCTACCCGCTAAATGTCTACATTGATGACAGCAGTAACGATAAAGCATTTTTTGCGACAATGAGTGAGCAAAAACTCAAAGAAATTCGTGACTACGCTATCAAGCAAAATGAAACGATTATTCGTAACCGTATCAACCAAATTGGTGTTGCAGAACCTAACGTACAACGCCAAGGCGCTGAGCGTATTATTGTTCAACTACCTGGTATTCAAGACACAGCACGCGCTAAAGAAATTTTAGGCGCAACAGCAACACTTGAATTTCGTGAAGTAGACGAAAACGCTGATATTAGCGCTGCTGCTCAAGGTCGTATCCCTGCGGGTACTGAAATGATCATGAGCCGCGACGGTTACCCTGTTGTACTTAAAAAGCGTATTATTCTAGAAGGCAGCCATATAACTGGCGCGCAATCTGGCGCTGATGAATACCAACGCCCGCAAGTGAGTATTACGCTAGATAGCAAAGGTGGGGCAAAAATGAATGCCTTTACCAAACGTGCTATTGGTAAGCGTATGGCAACGGTATTTATTGAGTACAAGCCATCAGGTAAAAAAGATGCAGATGGTAAAGCGCTTCCGCCTATTAAGGTTGAAGAAGTTATTAACGTAGCAACAATTCAAGCACGTCTTGATCGCTCGTTCCGTATTACAGGTATCGATAACCCAGCTGAAGCACATAACTTAAGTTTGCTACTTCGTGCAGGTGCGCTTGTAGCACCAATTCAAATTGTTGAAGAGCGCACTGTAGGTCCAAGTTTAGGTCAAGAAAATATTGAAGCGGGTATGACTGCGGTTGCACTTGGTTTTGCGTTTGTACTTGTGTTTATGCTTGTGTACTACAAAGGCTTTGGTATGGTTGCAAACCTTGCGCTTGCGGCTAACTTAGTACTAATTGTAGGTGTTATGTCTTTAATTCCGGGCGCTACACTTACGCTACCAGGTATTGCCGGTATTGTATTAACGGTAGGTATGGCGGTTGATGCTAACGTACTTATTTTTGAACGTATTCGTGAAGAGCTGGCCGATGGCCGTAGCCCTCAACAAGCGATTCATTTTGGTTACGATAGCGCATTTAGCACTATATTTGATGCCAACATCACGACACTAATTGCTGCCATTATACTGTTTGCAGTGGGCACTGGTCCGATTGCGGGCTTTGCAGTGACACTTGCGATTGGTATTTTAACTTCAATGTTTACAGCCATCGTTGGTACCCGTGCGGTAATCAACTTATTTGTTGGTGGTAAACGCATTGATAAACTTTCGATTTAAGGAGCAGACATGCAAATTTTAAGTTTGGGTAGTAGAACCCTTCGTTTCATGTCTCTTCGAAAAGTGGCTATGGGTTTCTCGACGCTACTAATTTTAGCGTCGTTTGCATCAATTTTTATCAAAGGCCTAAACTTTGGTTTAGATTTTACCGGCGGTACTGCGGTAGAAGTGGGTTTTTCACAACCGGCTGACCTTAAAAAAGTACGTGATGCACTAGCTGATAATGGTTTTGCTGATGCATCAGTGCAGCTATTTGGTTCAAGCCAAGAAATTTTAGTTCGCTTAGCACCACGCGGTAGCGATGTAAAAGCTGAAGTAATTGGTAACCAAGTAATCGATGCACTTAAAAAAGCAGACGACAGCGTAGTAATGCGCCGTATTGAATTTGTAGGCCCAAGTGTAGGTGAAGACTTAAAAGAGCAGGGTGGCCTTGCCATGTTAACTGCGCTTATTTGTATCTTAATCTACGTTGCGTTTCGTTTTGAATGGCGCTTTGCAGTAGGTGCGGTAGGTGCACTACTACACGATGTTATCATTACTGTGGGTTTATTTTCGGTATTAGGTTTAGAGTTTGATTTAACTATATTAGCGGCAATTCTTGCGGTAATTGGTTATTCACTCAATGATACGATTGTTGTATCAGACCGTATACGTGAAAACTTCCGTAAGGTACGCATTGACGATACGATAGAAATTATTGATATTTCACTTACGCAAACACTTAACCGTACACTTGTAACATCAATCACGACTATTTTAGTATTGATTGCCTTGTTTACATGGGGCGGACAAACCATTCATGGTTTTGCAACTGCATTACTGTTTGGTGTGTTTATTGGTACTTATTCTTCGATTTATGTTGCAAGCTCTGTTGCTATAGCAATGGGCGTAAGCAAAGAAGATTTAATACCAGAAGTAATAGAAAAAGAAGGCGCAGACCAAGACGCTATGCCGTAACTAGGTTTGTACTTAATAAAAACCGCTCTTATGAGCGGTTTTTTTATGAGCGCATTTTTTTGCGCAATAAAAATGTCATACACACTTGGTACTTTATTGCTCCAATCAAAATAGTTGTAAGGCAAATACGTGACGATTCAGCGCAAAGTATTAGAGTACATTTTAAAAAGCGGTGAAATAACAACGCTGTTTCAGCCTATTTTTGATATTAGTAATCAAGTTATTTTAGGTTACGAAGCACTTAGTCGAGGACCTAAAAATAGCCCGTTAGAAATGCCTAATACGTTATTTAAAGTTGCCCATGAGGAATGTTTAATTTCGGAGCTTGAATTACTATGTCGCTCTAAAGCGATTGAAAACTTTGTAAGGCTTAACCTACAAGGTAAATTATTTTTAAATGTAAGCCCTAAAACACTACTAGACCCTTGCCACCCTAAAGGGGAAACATTGCACCTAATAGAGCAATTTGGCTTAGCTGCTAACCGTGTAGTTATAGAGGTTACTGAGCAAGAAAAAGTAGATGATGGCTTCTTGTTATTAAAAACGATAGCCCATTATCGAGAGCTCGGTTTTACTATAGCAATAGATGATTTAGGCGCTGGGTATTCAGGGTTAAAGCAATGGTCTGAACTATGCCCTGATTTTGTAAAAATTGACCGCTATTTTATTGATCATTGTGATGAAAGCGAAGTTAAAAAAGAGTTTTTGAAATCTATTACTATTTTGGCCAGAGCTACTAATACTCAGGTTATTGCCGAAGGCATCGAACGTCCAGAAGAGCTTACATTTGTAGAAAACTTAGGCATTAGTAATGTACAAGGGTTTTTACTCGAAAAGCCAAGCATAAAGCCAAGTGAAGATTTCAGCTCAGAGCAACTAAAAGCTCTTTCATTTACGCAATCAAACACATTGTTTGATCAATCTATGGCCATAGGTCGCTTATCGGTTACGCAACCTGCAATAAGCAGCGACACTCGCTGTAAAGATGCGCATAAGCTCTTTGAGCAAGATAAATCACTCATAAGCATTGCAGTGTTAAATACTGAAAACCAGCCAGTAGGGTTACTTCACAGAGATCAATTAACAGAAGTTTTTGCAGCGCCCTATGGGCATGCTCTTTACGATAAACGCCCCGTTACTGCACTGATGGATAAGCAGCCCTTAGTCGTTGACGAAAACCAATTACTCGATACCGTAAGTAAACAAATAACTGAGCAAGACTTTGATATACGCCGCCATATAGTGATAACCAGAGAAAACGCTTATTTAGGTTTAGCGCCGCTTCGCGATATTTTAAAACACATAACCGAAGAAAAAATACGCCATGCACAACACGCTAATCCACTGACTATGCTCCCTGGTAATGTGGCAATTAATGAAGCTATAGAGCAGCGATTAAAAGGTAGTAATCCGTTTTCACTCGCGTATATAGACTTAAATCATTTTAAGCAATTTAATGACTTATACGGCTACGCTAGCGGCGACAGTGTAATTAAACTATTAGCTGATGTAACAGTGCAAGCGTGTAAAAATAGTGCTAACTTTGTAGGACATATAGGTGGCGATGACTTTATGGTGGTGTTTGATCAGCACAACGCGGTTGATATATGTAATACCATTATTGAGCAATTTCAACTCCAGTCTCGTATATTTTTTACACCTGAGCACATAAAGAGCGAAGGGTATTGGGCCACAAATCGTGAAGGAGAAAAGCAATTTGTGCCGCTACTAACGTTATCGATTGGCTTAGTTGAGCCTGATTTACAACAATGTAAAAACAGTCACCAAGTTGCAGCACTCGCAACTGATGCTAAAAAAGAAGCCAAACGTTATCGCCATAGTTATTTGTTTATTTGCAAACGTAAAGGGCCTGCGCCCGCAGTGGTGCGCCTAGCAAGCAATAAGCAGGTAATTTAAATAAAAATAGGTAATTATTATGTTGCCAATAAAAATCTCGACCAGTGTACTTGGTCTGCTTGCAAGTTTTGCACTTATGGCGCAAGAGCAAATAATTAATGTAGCCCAAAAGCAAGATACTCAAAACGCACGAGAAGAGTACTTAAGTGAGCTACTGGTACGTGCACTTGAGAGTGTTAACTATCCTGGGGTTATTAGGATGACTCCCATATCAGATCAGCAAAAACGTAAGCTCATAAACCTAAATGATAACGAACTAGATATGTATTGGAGTATGAGTAGTCCAGAGCGAGAGGCACTTGCTTTAGCTATTAAAATACCACTATTTAAAGGTTATATAGGAAAGCGGGCTTTACTCACTAATAAACAAAACGTAGCACGCTTTAAAGACGTAAAAACCCTAGAGCAGCTAGGAGAGTTTTCAGCAGTGCAGGGTCACAACTGGCCAGATACAAGAATAATGTCCTATAACGGCTTACGTGTAAGGCCGCTTACCAATTACCAAGCCATGTTCACTTTAACGAGCCGTGGGCGAATAGATTACTTTCCTCGCTCGTTTATTGAGGTTAATTCTGAGCTTATTGAAAACAAACAAAGTAACTTAGTCGTTGTGCCTGATTTATATATAAGCTACCCAACGGGTATTTATTATTTTGTGACTAAGAGTAAACCCGAATTGGCAAAGGCAGTAGAGGAGGGCTTAATATTAATGCAGACAAACGGCGAGTTTGATGCATTATTTAATGAATACTTCGCAAAGGATTTAAATACACTACCTTATACAAAAGGTAAAACAATAGAGATTAAGCTCGATAACCCTTATTTTTAGGCACAAAAAAAGGAGCCTAGGCTCCTTTTTAGTATGCTATTAATAGCATTTAATTAGCGAAGTAACGACTCAGTTAATACTGGACGAATTTCGCGGATAATTGCTTGAGTCAGTTTTGGTGAACCACAGATAATATTGCCGCTGTGGTTATAGTTATTACCACCGGCGAAATCTACAACCATACCGCCCGCTTCTTTAACCATTAGTTCGCCCGCAGCAGAGTTCCAAGGTTTTAAACCAATTTCAAAAAATCCATCAACACGGCCAGCTGCAACGTATGCCATATCTAAAGCAGAACAACCTGCACGGCGAATATCAGCAGTGTGTACAAACAATGCTTTAAACGCTTCAGTGTATGCATCCATGTGGTTTTTGTTTTTGAAAGGGAAACCAGTAGCAAGTACAGTGCCTGCAAGAACCGTAGTTTTGCTAACGCGTAGACGTTTACTGTTTAACTGAGTGCCTTGACCGCGAGATGCAGTGAAAAGCTCACCACGAATTGGATCATAAATAACAGCTTGGTCTAAACGACCTTTAACTTTAAGTGCGATAGAAACCGCGTAATGAGGGATACCTTTGATGAAGTTAGTTGTTCCATCGATAGGATCTACAATCCATTGGTAATCATCATCCTTGCCTTTATGCTCACCTAGTTCTTCACCAACAATTGAGTGAGTAGGGTAAGACTGTAAAATAGTGTCACGAATTACGGCTTCGGCTTCTTTATCAATGTTAGTTACTAAGTCGTTAGCGCCTTTTTGTTGCACTTCAACTTTTGATAAATCTTCACTTGCGCGAAGTAAAATTTTGCCTGCGTTGCGCGCAGCGCGAACCGCAATGTTTAACATTGGATGCATGGTATTACCTTTGGGTTGTAAAAGAACGTTTATATATTTCAGCCGGCGTATTTTAGCGACTTTTGCCATAAAGTAAACAATAAACCCCAAATACTTGTGTTTGTTTTTTATACAAGATTGAAAAGTTTATATATTTTTAAAAAATAATTATCTGCATTTAAATAAATTAATTTTAAATAACACTTTACCTAAAGTTAACTTGAGGTTTTATCGTGCTCCTAACTTAACTGATAGGATAACATTATGTATTTAGAGCACGTAAACTTAGTCGCGAGTGATATAGATAGTATGCTTACATTTTATCGCGCTGTATTTCCACATTGGTCGATTAGAAGTGAGGGCAGAGGCGATTGGCATGGAAAACCAAGACGCTGGGTACACTTTGGAGATGACACGCATTACATTGCGATAAGCAGTCATGGTGAAGGTGAAAACAGAAACTTATCGGGCCATCAAATTGGTTTTGCACACTTTGCTTATGTAACTAATAATTTAAGCGCAGTAGTAATGCGCTTAAATAAAGCGGGTTTTACTCTAAGCAAGCAAGGTAGCGAGAATCCTTTCAGAAAGAATGTCTACTTTATTGATCCTGCAGGGTTTGAAGTTGAGTTTGTAGAGTATTTAAGTGATATACCAAGCGAGCGAAATAACGATTTATAATAAAATACTAAGCAGCACGCTAAAGTGCTGCTACTCAATTATAGTGAGCGGTTATTATTACCCGTGCCAAACTGGGTTTTTAGCTCATTTGCAAAGCTCATAAATTTTTCTTTAATTGTGCGCTTTATTTTCACTTCAACCGAGCCCATTACTGCCTTTCCTTCAATATGAATTGTAGGGCCTTGGCGTTTGTTAAGCGACACAGATTTATTTTCAAGGCTACTTAAAATACAAAACATTTTAGACACTACATTGACATGCTCTGGTACGTAAATTTCATCGCTACCAAAAATACAGTTAACGTAAATAGTTACATTTTGATGCGCAAAAATAGCATCGGTAAAATCAAGCACCACCGATCCCATAAAGTTACTCAAATATATATTTTTTGGTACAACCCACTGACCACTTCGCTCGTTAGATCCTAAAATACTGCGTAATGTAAAATCATCATCACTGTTTTGCTGTGCACTATAATGTGGTGTAAATTGCGATTGTTTTTCTGCTTTATATTGCTGATCGGTATTAAGTGTTAAGTCTTCTACTAAGGCTAGCAGTGCTTCGTTATTAGGTGCATCCATCGCATTATCTAAACGTCTTTCAAATGCATCAACAGAAATAACACCATGACTGTAATTATAAATTAATTGATCAATCACTTGTTCGCGTACTTGCTCTATTGGGCGGTCTTCAACTTTTACAGACATGAGTTATTCCTTATTATATTTACTATTGATACTGCTCTTGTAGTTAGGCTGCAAACCGCGTACCAAATATAATTTCATTAATTATCAATTGGTTATTTTTTAACGGTGTTTTTTGTTTTGTTATATTAACGATAGATTAACCAAAAGAGCAATTATCTAGCTATTTTCACTATTTGAGAAAGTTTTACCGAGTAGCCTGTAAATAGTTACACAAACATAGATAAGGTTTTATCTTTTAATTAATTCAAGTCTTTGAATTTTAAGTATAAATAAAGTTGGCCTGAAGCTCGCATTAGTTAAAGTGTCTTTAATCAAAAGGAGAAAGATTATGAAAACATTTAACAAATCTATTATCGCAGCTCTAGTTCTTGGTACTACGGCTATGGGTGCCCAAGCAAACAGCTGGGAAAACGAAAGTAAAGATGCTTGGATTGATGGTAAGGCAGAAACCGTTCTACTTATGAACACTAATCTAAACAACTTTGACATTAACACTGATGTAAAAAATGGCAAGGTAGTACTTACAGGTAAAGTTAATAGCGAACTCGATAAAGAGCTAGCAGAAGAACTTGTACTTAGCCTAGATGGTGTAACTGATGTTGATAACAGCCTTACTGTTGTTAAAAGCATGGACACCGAAGATAAAAACAACGACATGATGGACGATGATGATAACGACCTAACGGACGCTAAAATCACCACTGTAATCACAACTCGCTTCCTGTTTGACTCAGAAGTAGGTGGTACAGACATTGATGTTGATACCGACAACGGTGTGGTAACTCTGAATGGCTCTGTAGAGTCTGAAGCTGAAAAGCAACTAGCAGTTAAAATTGCTAAAAATGCTGAAGATGTTCGCGACGTAGTTGATAAACTAGCTATTGTTGCTGAATAATACAGTGTAGTTAAGGCCCAGTAATGCTGGGCTTTAAGTCTTTTCAATGTTTAATTTAAATGGAGTTTGATCATGGATATTATTCGTATAATACTTTCGGTTTTATTACCGCCATTAGGTGTGTTTTTGCAAGTTGGCTTAGGTATGCATTTTTGGTTAAATATTCTATTAACACTGCTAGGTTATTTCCCAGGGTTAATACATGCAATCTACATTATTGCGAAAAAATAATGACAGATTATATATTGTGTAAGCCGACTACTGAGGTTTAGCTAAATACTTTAGTACCGATCGGCTCACAATATTAGTTTTTAGAGAGTTTTTAGAGAGTTTTTAGATTAAATCCAATTTTTAAAACTCTTCAACCCATTAATTCACTTCCTTAACTCACTCCCAATATTATTTTAAAACTATACTTATTGTTTACTAATAAGCTTTCCAGCTAACAGTCGCGCTCAGATTCTGATTTGATGCCATTTAGGAAATCTTCAACATTAGTGTGTTTATACATCCATAATATACAATCAAATACCTTATTATTTAGTGACAATATTACCTTCACTTCTAGTGTTATCATTAAACTAGGTTTTTAGGCATGTTGAGGTAGTTAATTGAATATTCGACTTATAATGTTAGGCGTTGTGTCATTCATTTTTTATTTTAGTTGGGCCTTCTGGGCAAATAGTGCGGCAGACATTGCTAAATCGGTCACTTTTCAAGCTGCATTAGTGCAAGGGTTGTATAGTGGATTTGTAACGCTGTTTTTTACCTTTATTTTAGAAAAGGTCGTCAACAAGTATAAGTTTAGTTATGTAACGCTTGCGTTCGTAACTCCAATTATTTGTATGTTTCATTCTAAAACACCACAAAACGTCGCAATACGACAAAGTTTTAATAATGCAATTAACTCTAGCGCCTCGTATTTAAGTAATAAAAAAATAGCAGGCGTACTTTTTGCGCCTATTATTCCGATTACTGTTCAAT
Organism: Pseudoalteromonas sp. SG43-4; assembly: GCF_014164325.1. Lineage (NCBI taxonomy): Bacteria > Pseudomonadati > Pseudomonadota > Gammaproteobacteria > Alteromonadales > Pseudoalteromonadaceae > Pseudoalteromonas > Pseudoalteromonas sp. SG43-4. Next base: position 105,968 of record NZ_JACJFB010000004.1, read on the forward strand.
CGAGCTTAGTGATTATGGTGAATGTAGTTAATCAGACACCTAATCTGGCACTGACAGTAGCCCCAAGCATATTTTTTACAGCCTTGTATGCCTACACATATATGTTAGCTTTGCTTAAAAAGTAGAGGGTTAAATATAAAAGACTATATGGGATAGGTTTTGTTTATAATTTAATGCAGTGAATAGCACGGTAAATATCTTACATTTTATGTTTATGCCCACTTAAAAGATTACTATTTAAGCAGTTAGCTTGTTGATTGTTAAAATAAAGGTTTTTGGTAGTGACAAGCACCTAAAAAGTTTTTATACTGCAACCCGCTTTAGTCGCTCTGTGACTGAACGCTTCAAAAATTAACTGCCTAGCAGTTATATAAAGTTGGCCCCTTAGCTCAGTTGGTTAGAGCACACGACTCATAATCGTTAGGTCCCCAGTTCGAGTCTGGGAGGGGCCACCACTTTTACAAATTTCCCAAGTAAATATCTATCCAAATTATTTAAAGCTACATTAATTTAATATTGTGTAATTTTTATTCTTTAGTTACCCCTAAGAATAAACGTAATCTAAATAAAGTTAATCCATAGATTAAGCTAAGCTTTCTTAAATTTGGAATAGTGCGAATGCACTATTAAATTCCAGCGTTAGATCAGATGCTTTGCTTTATAAGTGACAGTGATCAGCATTTAATGTCAGAAGACAAAAAAGCCCCTATTGGGGCTTTTTACTTACTAGTGTTTACTTTTATTGCTCAAAGCTACAAGAGTTAACTAATTTTTACGGTATATCTCATGCTCAATATCGTAAATATTTACGCTTAGACTGTCTGATGCTCTGCAATATGTTTTTAAACATGAAAGTAGCAGTTCGCTTAACATTTGTTTTTGCTCAATTGAGCGTCCTGCCAAAATATGTACCGCGATATGTATAAACCCTGATTTTCCTGCGCCAAGTTGATATTGCTGATAAGCAATAGCACGTGTTTTTATGGTTTCTAATTCAAACAAGTTACTTTCGAAAGCGGTTGTATGAATTTTTTCTACCAGTACTTGAGGTAAAACGGGGAGGTCTTCTGAGTGTTCAATAATAATGTGCGGCATTTAGGCGTTTCCTATTATGAGTTACTGCATGAGCGAGAGGTAATTGTACCAAATACAAGAGGGGTCACTAAACCCTGAGCTATCTAAAATCTTTACTTTAAACTAATTTAGTCGTATTTATTTTTGATGTTAGTATAAAAACAAACAGGTGAACCTTCGCTTAGTAACTTATCTACTAAGTTACCTATATATTAATTAAGGATAAGTATGAAATTACCACAAAAATTTAAACGTTTAGTTTTACTTGCAGGTGCTGTTGTTACATTAAGTGCTTGCTCTGATGATGTTGCGTCGGTAAGTCTTGGGTTATTTACAACTAAAGATGTTGTGGTGAATTCGCAGCAAGATCCAATCCTCGAAGGCGTTACTTGTCATATTAGTCATATAGAGGCTAATTTGGACTTTTCTGACCCGTCAGATATGTCTATAGCGTGTCGTCAAACAGGGCCTATTACAGCGCAGCAACTACAAAAAATAGACCGCAGTAAATCAGGTGAGGTGATATTTAAATCATCTAAAAGTATATTATTTAAATCACTAAAAGTGCGCCGTATTTACGATGCTGAAAACCGTACCTTATTGTATTTATCGTATTCAACTAAAGAATCCAGTGGTAGCCACCACCATGCACTATCAACAGTGCCGCTATACAATACTCAAGCGTGGGATTGGGCACTTACACAGAAAAACTAAACTGGTACCTAAACTAAAATCTAAAAGAGCACACTATGTTAGCTTTATTTAAATCAAAGCCATTATTAGAGCAGCAAGAACAGCAATGGCTTATTGATACATTTATTTGGGCTGTAGAAAACTTTGATGCTGAATTTTTTACAAAGCACACTCAAATAATACTGCCAACGGCCACTTTTTTCCCCGATTCGGTATCGAGCATAGAAGAGATGGCGAGTAATGTTTTTACCCGCGTTACTAATTACGCGGGTATGAACGCATGGCCTATCCAACTAGTTGCACCGCAGCAGTTACAACCGCAAGTTTTTCCGCACTTTGAATTTAGTGATGAAATACGTGGTAAAGGCAGTCATTTAATTGTGCCGCCAAGCCATAAGGTCAGTATCTCTTTTAATCCTAATCAGATTAATCAGCCACAAGATTTAGTGGCAAGTTATGCGGGTACATTGGCCACCATACTTATTCATCACGTTGGGGTGCTACCGCCAGGTGGTAGGGAGTATTTACCACAAGCTGCAGATGCACTTGCCTGTTTTTTAGGGTTTGGTGTGATGATGAGCAACACTGTGTATCAGTTTAAAGGCGGTTGTGGCTCTTGTTATAATCCATACGCTAACCGTGAAGCTAAGTTAAGTGAAACACATACGGTATTTATGCATGCTCTGATTAGTTACTTTAAAAACGATAAAGTGTCTAAAAAACACTTAAAGCCGCATTTACGTGGTCAGTTTAAAAAAGCGCAAAAAGAAATTAAAGCATTGGTAAATAACTCGGCTAACCCGCTGTTATTAGCTTATTCGCCAAACTAGCAAGGATCTGCGTGGAATACTTAGATGAATTTTTACTGATTGTTATTGCTCATTTTTTTGCAGTAGCAAGCCCAGGGCCTGACTTTGCTGTTGTACTCAAACAGAGTGTGCAACAAGGTAGACGCAATGCACTCTGGACAAGTGCCGGTGTTGGCGCTGCTATTTTATTACACGTTGCCTATTGTGTTTTAGGTGTTGCGCTTATTTTAACGCAGTCACCTAGCTTATTTATGGCGCTTAAATATGTGGCTGGTGCCTATTTAGCTTATTTAGGTGTGCAGGCGCTTAGAGCGGCAAAACCACCAACAAGTAATCAAGACAATGTAGAAATAAAAACGGTAGTCGAAGAACCTGTTTGGCTTGCTTTTAGGCGAGGCTTTTTCACAAATGCATTAAACCCAAAAGCCACGTTATTTTTTATGTCGTTATTTACACTCGTGATTAGCCCAACAACACCTACTAGTATACAGGTAGGCTACGGCGTATACATGGCATTGGCTACGTGGACGTGGTTTTCAATGCTTTCAATGATACTTTCTAGAAATAATGTAAGGGGTTTTTTCCAACAACGCGGTTATTGGTTTGACCGTGGAATTGGCGTTATTTTAATTGCCCTTGCAGTACGTGTTGTTATTTAACTTATTTAAAAAGTGTAGGAGATAAAATGCCGTTATATAATTTTTCGTTTGGCTCTAATATGTCATCTAATCGTTTGCTAGCGCGCTTACCGAATGTAAAGCGTGTAGGAACAGCGGTACTTAAAGGTTATGAGCTAACTTTTGATATGCTATTTAAAGATGGCTCAGGCAAGTGCAGTATTTGCCCAAGCGATAAAGAAGACGCGCTGGTTTACGGCGTTATTTATGAGCTTAATGAAGATGAAAAAGTTATTTTAGATAGTATTGAGGGCGTAGGTTACGACTGCGTAGATATAGCCCCAACGCTTTTAACGGGTGAGACTGTAACTGCACATTGTTATATAGCTAATACCCACGACAGCGACGTACTACCATACGATTGGTACATAAAACACGTTCATCGCGGATCACTTGAAGCGGGCGTACCAAAAGAATACAGTGATGCGATATTAAATCGCGCACAAAAAAGCGATACCAATCAAGAACGCGCAGCAATTGAATTTGCAGTTCATCAAAAAATAATAAAATAGGATTGATATGAAATTAACCAAACTTGCCGCAATTGCACTATTAGCGGGTACTACGTTTAGTAGCTGGGCACAAGTTGATACCAACAAAATTGACGATGTTATTAAAGCCTCAATGGCACGTTTTGACGTACCCGGCATGGCAGTCGCCATTGTTGAAAACGATAAAGTGATATTTGCTAAAGGCTTTGGTGTAACTAATCTCGATACCAACAAAAAAGTAAACAAAGACACTTTATTTGGTATTGCTTCAAACACCAAAGCATTCACTACTGCGGCACTGGCAAAGTTGGTTGATGAAGGTAAATTAAGCTGGGATGACCGCGTCATTGATCATTTACCAGAATTTAGATTATACGACTCATACGTAACACGCGAAATGCGTATTCGTGATTTATTAAGCCACCGCAGTGGGCTGGGACTTGGGCAAGGCGATTTAATGATTTGGCCAAGTACCGACAAGTCAGTTGATGAAATTTTAGCGGGATTACAGTATTTAAAACCAGCGAGCAGTTTTCGTAGTAAGTATGCTTATAACAACTTAATGTTTGTTACCGCTGGCGAAGTAGTTGCGCGTGTATCGGGTATGAGTTGGAATGATTATATCGAAAAAAACATATTGCAGCCGCTACACATGGACAACTCGCGCGCGGGATTTTCGCGTATTCCAGAAAGTAATAAAAACTGGGCAACCGGTCATATTCCTATGGATGGCACGCTTCATCCATTTTTTGTGAACTACCTAGAAGATTTTAGAGGTGCAGGTGCAATTGCTTCAAGTGTAAGCGACATGAGCCAGTGGCTTCGTACACAATTAGCAGGCGGTAAAATGCCAAACGGCAAGCAGCTATTTAGCGAAAAGCAACAAGCGCAAATGTGGCACCCACATATTACGTCTATGGCGTCCAAAAGCGCGTTTGAATCGTATCATCAGCAGTTTAGAGGTTATGGGTTAGGTTGGAGCATTGAAGACTATCACGGCTTTAAAAAGCTAGGTCACGGTGGTGGTATTTTAGGGATGGTATCGCAAGTTACTTTATTGCCTGAGAAAAAGCTTGGTATTGTTATTTTATCTAATCAACAAGCTTTTGGTGCGCTTTCGGCGGTAACCCATGAAGTACTTGAAGATGCGCTTGAGCTTGAAGATAAAGACTGGGTAGAAGATTTAGCTAAAAGTCATTTTGAAGGTAAACAACACGCGTACGCTAATGCAAAACCAGAAGCTCCGGCTGACTACCAACCGCAATTACCAAACATTAATTACACCGGTACATTACATGATGATTGGTATGGCGATGTGATTATTGAGCAGCTTGATAGTAAATTGCATATTGATTTTACGCATACCAAGCGCTTAAAAGGCACACTTGAGCATTACACCGGTAATACATTTATAGTTAAGTGGGATGAAAAACTGCTTGAAGCGGATGCGTTTATTCGTTTTGAAATGAGCTCACAAAACCGTGTAAATAGCGCTAAAATGCGTGCAGTATCAACAGCGGTTACCGACTTTAGCTTTGATTTTAGAAACCTGCATTTAAAGGCAAAGTAGCTAATAGCTTTGATATTTAAAATGTTGATATAAACCAAAGTCGCAAAGCCACCGACAGGTGGCTTTGTTATATTAAGTTTTTACACATTGTAAGGGACTTTTTATGCGTACCGCTGTTATTTCTCATCCTCATTGCCGTAAGCATAAAATGATAGACGACCATCCTGAGTGTCCAGAGCGCTTAGATGCAATTACCGACAGATTATTAGCCAGCGGTGTAGATGTTGGCTTAACCCACCTTCAAGCGCCTAAAGCCGAGCGTGAGCATTATTTACTTGCTCACGATGAATCTTTAGTTAAACACGTAGAAGCCAGGATACCAACCGAAGGGCTTGCTAATTTAGATGGCGATACTTGGCTATGCCCAGATTCGTTTAAAGCGATTGAGCGTGCAGTAGGTGCGGGGTTATTAGCTGTTGATGAAATACTTGCTGATAAACTCGATGCCGCTTTTTGTTCTGTGCGCCCGCCAGGGCATCATGCTAATAAAGATTCGTCATCCGGATTTTGTGTATTTAATAACTTAGCCATTGCTGTTAAGTACGCCCAAAGCAAAGGGGTTAAACGTATTGCGATTGCTGACTTTGATGTACACCACGGTAATGGCACACAAGACATTTTTATTGATGACGAAAACGTACTGCTTTGTTCGTTATTTCAGTATCCGTTTTATCCTAATACAGCGGTCAAAAATAATAGCCATATAGTTAATTCACCTCTGCCAATTGCCAGTAATGGCGACGACCTAAAAGAGGTGTTTACTGGGCAATGGTTACCAAAATTAAAAGCGTTTAAGCCTGAATTACTTTTTATAAGCGCAGGGTTTGATGCTCACCTAGAAGATGATATGGCAAGCTTAAAGTTTGTTGAGGATGACTACATTTGGCTTACCGAGCAACTATGTGGTGTTGCTAAAGAGGGCGGTTGCAAAGGGGTTATTTCGTATTTAGAGGGTGGCTATGCGCTATCAGCTTTAGGTCGCAGTGCTGTAGCGCATATAAAAGTACTTACTGAACTTTAAATAAAAAGAGAGTTTATAACCCTAGTAAATCAAACGCCTGCGCTGCACTTAGGGTTTTGATTTTACCAAGGCAGCATTGCCCTTCATTTAATAAGTAAGCTGTAACAAGCTGTGCTAGCTGCTCGCCATTCAATTTAGGGCAAGCAGTGCCTTGTAAATTAAGGAAGTCACCTTGCTTATTAAGTACTCGCACATCGCTTAGCTCACTTTGCGTAACGCTGTGTAAGCATTCTTGTTGCTCTTGTTGGTTATAGGCTATCTCAAGCTCATTATAAATAACCAATAACTGTGGGTAGCTGTTTAACATAGCTCGTTAGCCTACGGTTACTTCATAAGACGTAAATTTACGAATATTAATAACGCCTTTTTCAAAAATTAAGTATTGGCCTTTAATACCTTGTAAAATACCACTTACTACAGGGTCTTTGTCAAAGTTAAATGAGCTGATTTTTGTTGGGTATTCGGTTACTGGAAAGTTTAAATCAACCACATCTTCATCAAGTTGCTCTATTGCTGTTGCGCCAAATAATTCACTGAGCTCGTTTAGCTTTTCACTAATTTGTGGGATCAGCTCGGCTGCCGCTGCTTTTAAGTCAATTGCGTCGTTTTGACCTTTTAGCATATTGCGCCAATTAGTTTTGTCGGCAATAAATTCAGCCAATGCAACTTCTACTAAACCAGATTGCAGGCGAGTTTGCACTTTAAAAATAGGTAATGCCTGAGTGGCGCCTTGATCAACCCAGCGAGTCGGTATTTGTGTGTGGCGGGTAATACCTACCTTTAAACCTGAGGTGTTAGCGAGATACACATAGTGTGGGATCATGCAGTTTTCTTCGCCCCACTGCGGCTCTCGGCAAGTGCCTTGATCGTAGTGGCAGGTTTCTGGTTTCATTATGCACATATCGCAACTAGCAAGCTTGCGCATACATACAAAACAGTGACCTTGAGAATAGCTTTTTTTGGTTTTTTTACCGCAGTTAGAACATAAAATAGTGCCACTAAAGGTAAGCGTAAGCTCCTTACCTATAAATGCATTTAAGTCTACTAAGTGTTCACCTACAGGTAAGTGATATTGTACTGGTTCGGTTAAGCTCGATTTTAGTTTACGCAGTGTGCCTTGCATCTTTACTTGGCCCCTAAAGATGTTAAAAAGAGGAGTCTAACATTTTTAAGCTATATTGGCTTTTTAAGAAGTGTAAATAGTCGGTGTAAGGCAGTGCTTTTGCGTATAAATAACCTTGGGCGGAATCAGCGTTCATATCTTTGAGCAAGTGATGGATTTCTTGGGTTTCTACCCCCTCAATTGTTATTGATAAATTGAGGTTATGCGCCATATCAATGGCTGTTTGTACAATAACTTGGTGAGTTGGGTTATTAGGCAAATCAAAAACAAATGACTTATCTATTTTAAGCTCACTAAAGTGATAATTAACTAAGTAGCTAAGTGACGCGTAGCCTGTCCCAAAGTCATCCAGTACCACTTTAATACCTAATGCGGTTAACTCATCAACTAACTTTATAAGTGCATCTTGACTATCTACGAAGGCCGATTCGGTTAGTTCAAATTTAAGTAAGTGTGCCGGCACTTGGTATTTAATTAAAATATTTTCTACTTTTTCGGCTAAGTTATTTATGGTTAAGTTTTTAGCACTTAAATTTACGCTAATTGTGTGCTCGTTATAGCCATTTTTTGTAAGCTCAACTATGTCTTTACAGGCTTGCTCTATTACCCACAGTGTTAGCTCGTTAATAATACCTGTGTGTTCAGCAAGTATTATTAGCTCTTCAATTGATAAGTTGCTGTAAGTTGGGTCGGGCCAACGTAATAAAGCTTCAGCACCACTTACGTGGTTACTTAATAAGTTTATTTGAGGTTGGTAATAAAGCGCCAGTTGATTTGTTTTGATTGCTTGTTGCAGCTTAGCGGCTAGAGCAACGTCCATCATCAGATTATTACCGTTTGACGATGACCCAACTTGATTAACGCTACCTTTTGCTTTTTTAAGCGCTAAATAACCACGCTTTAACCAATATTCAAAGTCGTTAGTCTTGCCTGCACTACTAATACCTATACTGTAACTAAGCTGCAGGTTTAGCCCTTTAATTTCATATTGTTTTGGTAGGCTACTAATTATTTTAGTCAGTAGTGCTTCTAGCATTTCTTGGTTTTGTGTTTTTGTAGAAATACAGGCAAATACACCACTGCTTAAATCGGCTAAGCGAGGACTGGTGTTTAAATCTGTTTCGAGGTTTGTAAATTCACGTTCATGGCTGAGTTCTAATTCAAGCTCTTTGGCTATATGCTTTATAAGTGTGTAGCCCTGAGAAGAGGTAATAATCGTATTAAGTGAATTAAAGTGACGTATTTTTATTAAACACAACGTTGTTGAGCGGTTTTGGCTCTGTAGTGCCATAAATGCTTGTTTTAGCTTGGAGCTATTAAGTAATCGTGTTTGTTGTGTATGCGTGGCATGATAAAGCGCACGTTCTCGCTGATACCTTACCCTGTCTGCTAATGCCATCGCCATTAAAATAACTTCACACAAAATAGCGACTAAAAAGGCATGGTGGGTTGCAAAGGTATACGGTAAAACACCAGTGAGTTCCATAGGCTGAATTGCCGCACCAAAAATTAGCGGTATCCATGATAAAACATAAAACTTAGCCCACCTAAAACCACTGCGTAACTTGTTATATATTAAAATAATACAGGTAATATAAAGCAGTACCATTACACCAAAAAATATAGGAGCCGCTATATTTTCAGGAATAAACAAGCTACATACAGCAAGAGTAAACATAAGCCAAAGTAGAGCTATGCTCATTTTGTAACGCCAACATTTATCTTTATGATAGCGCAAAAACATGGTGCAAAAAGCAAGGGTGAAAAAGGCGACCCCATAATTACTAAACACAATTTGTTCGTGAATAAAGAGCTGCCATTGCTTAGGCCATAAATAAAAACCAAAGCCCAGTACTGCACCCATTAGCGTAATAGCGCTGACGATGTAGCCAATATAAATTAAATAAACACGGTCTTTTATACCAAAATAAAGCACCAAGTTATAAAGTGCAGCCATCAATAGCACGCCTACAAAAATACCCCAGATCCCAGTTTGAGAGCGCACTAAGTCAATAAACTCTTTATCACGATACAAGTTTACAGGTGTTTTACTTATGCCTATTGTGTCTATTTTTATTACTAGGCGTTGTGATGATTTTCTTTCTACTAAAAAGCGAATATGCGGTACGCTGTATTCAAACAAAGAGAGGGCTTCTTCTTTATCGCCGAGTTTGTATGTTTCAATTAGTTTGTTATTTTTATCGAGGCGATAAACCGTAAGGTGATCGACCATAGGGTTGTCAAAATGTGCTACAACATTTTGCTTGTTAAGACTTTTATTTTCTAAATCAAGAAACAACCAATAATTTTGTTGGCTAAAGCTCCATGGAACATCTGAAAATGGTTGATGAGTAAGTAATTCAGGTTGGTTAATGATGGTATCGAATGTTTTAGTTTTGGTTTCGTCAATATAGTAGGCGTAATCGAGGTACATTGGAGCCGTTTTATCAATTGTATATCGTGGAGGCACGACTAAGTTTGATGCCAATGTACTGATTATAAAAAATATAAAAATCAGTATGGCAACAGCAATTGCATGGTAACGTAAAGTTCTTAGTTCCAACGTTAATTTACTTTTAAAAAACCTTTTAATTAGTGTAGCACTAAAAAAGCGCAGGGAAACTGCGCTTTTTTAGTTAAATTAATTGGTTATACCAATGAATAGGTATTATAGGCTATTGCTCGCGTGCAATAGCACGGTAAGCTATATCTGTACGATATTCCATACCATCCCAGCTAATTTGTTTAACAAGCTCATAGGCGCGTTGCTGCGCTTGCGTAACAGTGTTACCAAGTGCTGTTGCGCATAATACGCGACCTCCTGCGGTTACAACGTCATTGCCACTTTGTTTAGTACCCGCATGAAACACTTTTTCACCTGCAGGGTAATCCACTTTTAGCCCCGAAATGGCGTCACCTTTAGGGTAATCACCAGGGTAGCCTTTAGCGGCAAGTACAACACCAACGGCTGCGCGTGGGTCAAACTCAATTGTTGTTTTATCAAGTTCTACACGGTTAGCAGCTTCAATCAATTCAACCAAATCTGATTGCAAACGTAGCATCATTGGTTGAGTTTCAGGATCGCCAAAGCGACAGTTATACTCAATTACTTTAGGGGTACCTGTTTCGTCAATCATTAAACCTGCATATAAAAAGCCGGTGTACGGATGGCCTTCGCTTGCCATGCCTTCTACCGTAGGGTAGATCACTTCGTTCATAATACGCTGGTGGATTTCATCAGTAACAACTGGCGCAGGTGAGTATGCACCCATGCCACCCGTGTTAGGACCCGCATCGCCATTGTAAGCGCGTTTATGATCTTGGCTGGTTGCAAATGGTAATACGTTTTTACCATCAACCATTACGATGAAAGACGCTTCTTCACCGTCTAAAAACTCTTCAATAACAACACGACTTCCCGCATCGCCAAAAGCATTACCCGCAAGCATATCGCGAATCGCTTCTTCGGCATCGGCCTCCGTCATGGCTACAATTACGCCTTTACCCGCAGCCAAACCATCTGCTTTTACAACAATTGGCGCGCCTTTCTCTTTTAAATAAGCAAGGGCAGGCTCAATTTGTTCAAACGTTTGGTAGTCACCCGTTGGGATTTTATGACGTGCTAAAAAGTCTTTAGTAAACGATTTCGAACCTTCAAGCTGAGCAGCGCCCGCCGTTGGTCCAAAAATAGCCATGTTATGTTCACGAAACTTATCAACAACACCCAGTACTAACGGTATTTCAGGACCTACAATAGTAAGCTCTACCTTATTTTGCTGTGCAAAATTAAGTAAACCATCTAAGTCGTCAACGTTTATTGCTACGTTTTCAAGTTTTGGTTCAAGTGCAGTACCTGCATTACCAGGGGCTACAAATACAGTATTTACTTTGGTGTTTTGAGCGGCTTTAAACGCAAGTGCGTGTTCGCGGCCGCCGCTGCCAATGACTAAAACATTCATGGCGAAAATTCCTATTTAAAGCGGTTTCTTAAATTTCAGCGTCATGCGGTCGCTTTCACCAATGGCTTTATATTTGTCAGCATCTTGTTCGCCGAGTCTTAAGCTTGGTGGTAGCGTCCATACACCTTTAGGGTGATCGGCTGTATCTTTTGGATTTGCATTTATTTCACTGCTTGCTACTAATTCAAACCCAGCTTGTTCAGCAAGGTCTACTACGTAGCTCTGCTTCATATAACCTGATGTTTTTTGATCTTCATCAGCACGCTCTTCAGCTAAACGGTGTTCAACTAAACCTAATGTACCACCTGGTTTAAGGGCTTTATAAAAAGCTTGGAATGCACTTAATGCACCGCTTTTATCTTTGCCCATATACCAGTTATGTACATTACGAAATGTTAAAACCATATCGGCACTGCCAGCTGGCGCAATATCTAAATGTGTTACAGGTGCAAACTCAGTAATTTTAACGCTACTAAAGCGCTTATCTTCAGCTACTTTTTGTTTAAAGCCTGCAAGAGAGCGTTGGTAGTAGCCAACTGATGAATCAGCAGGAAAGTGCGCGGCATAATAAGTGCCTTGCTCTTTTAATGCTGGCGCTAAAATTTCACTATACCAACCACCACCGGGTGCAATTTCAACAACTGTCATGGTTGGTTTAAAGCCAAAAAATGCAAGTGTTTGAGCTGGGTGACGATATTCATCACGAGCGCTGTTTTTAGCATTGCGTTCGCTTGATTGAAGTGCATGTTCAAGGCTTGATTCGTGGTTATGGCTAAGCGCCATAGTCGATGTCATTGTTAGTGTGGCTACAAGTAGCGATTTTAGCGCAAATTTCATTGTTTGTTCCTTCACATTATAATTTTAAATAGGTTATTGAATAATCAGAATACGTGAATTTATAGCAAACAAAAAGGGTTAAACCAACGTTTAACCCTTTGTGTGATTAGTGGCGGAAATGGCGCATACCAGTTAGTACCATTGCCATGCCAGCTTCATCAGCAGCTGCAATCACTTCTTCATCACGCATTGAGCCTCCAGGCTGAATTACCGCAGTAATGCCAGCTGCTGCTGCTGCGTCAATGCCATCACGGAATGGGAAGAATGCGTCAGACGCCATAACTGAACCTTTAACTTCAAGGTTTTCGTCGGCGGCTTTTATACCTGCAATTTTAGCTGAGTATACGCGACTCATTTGGCCTGCGCCCACACCAATGGTCATACCGTCACGGGCATAAACAATTGCGTTTGATTTAACAAACTTAGCTACTTTCCAGCAAAACAGTAAATCTTTAAGTTCTTGCTCAGAAGGCTGGCGCTTAGAAACAACTTTTAAGTCGCCTTGCGTTACCATGCCTAAGTCGCGGTCTTGAACTAAAATACCGCCGTTAACGCGTTTAATATCTTGGCCTGCGGCTTTACCTGTCCACTGTCCACACTCTAATAGGCGCACGTTCTTTTTAGCTTCAACAATTTTTGCAGCGTCGCTCGAAATACTAGGTGCAATAATTACTTCAACAAACTGACGGTCAACAATTGCTTGTGCAGTTGCTGCATCTAGCTCTCGGTTAAAGGCAATAATGCCACCAAATGCTGATGTAGGGTCTGTTTTAAAAGCGCGCTCGTATGCTTGTAGAATATTGTCCCCAATTGAAACACCACACGGATTAGCATGTTTTACAATTACGCACGCAGGTACGTCAAATTCTTTAACACATTCAAGTGCTGCATCGGTATCTGCAATGTTGTTAAACGAAAGGGCCTTACCTTGCAATTGAGTTGCTGTTGCAACTGATGCTTCAGCAATGTCATTTTCAACATAAAAAGCAGCATCTTGATGTGAGTTTTCACCGTAACGCATATCTTGTTTTTTAGTGAACTGCATGTTGATAGTACGTGGGAATTTAGTCTCTACAGCAGCTTCCTCGGTGTAATCAGGCACCATTTTACCGAAGTAGTTAGCAATCATGCCATCGTATTGTGCAGTGTGCTCGTAGGCGGCAATCGCTAAATCAAAACGTGTTTTGTACGTTGTTGAACCATTGTTGTTTTGCATTTCACTAATAACACGGTCGTAGTCGCTTGCGTTTACCACGATTGTTACATCTTTGTGGTTTTTAGCTGCTGCACGAACCATTGTAGGGCCGCCAATATCAATGTTTTCAATGGCATCTTCAAGGCTGCAGTTTTCTTGAGCGACAGTATTCGCAAAGGGGTATAAGTTAACTACAACAATATCGATAGCAGAGATGTTGTTATCTGCCATTACATCTTCATCTTGTCCGCGACGGGCTAAAATGCCGCCGTGAATTTTAGGGTGAAGGGTTTTTACGCGACCATCCATGATTTCAGGGTGGCCTGTGTGATCTGATACTTCAGTCACTTTTATGGCGTTATCAGCAAGTAGTTTACATGTGCCGCCAGTTGATAAAATATCAACGCCTTGCGCTTCAAGTGCGCGGGCAAATTCAACAATACCGGTTTTATCAGACACACTTAATAGTGCGCGACGAATGGGACGATGAGTATCCATTGTAGTTTGATTTCCTCAGTTAATGAGCTAGCTTAGAAGCGGGCATTTTAACTGATTACTACTCAAAAAACGACTTATAAAGGCTCAATAAGCGTGAGCATTTTGCAATTTAGTTAATAAACTGTAGGCATAAAAAAAGCACCCTAAGGTGCTTTTTTTGCAAAATACCAGTTGTATTGGATTAGTAAGTAGTAATAACGATAGAAAAACAAGTCTATAACAAGGCAAAAATTTTGCAGTGTAGTTATTCTACATAAAAAAACTTTTAACGACGTTATGGGCTTGTTTAGCTCGTTAGAATACTTACGCTTTCAATATAATTGGTATTAGTTCATGCCGTATTTTTTAAGCTTTTTACGTAAAGTACCACGGTTGATACCTAGTAAAATTGCTGCACGAGTTTGGTTACCACGTGTATATGTCATTACTTCTTCAAGTAATGGCGCTTCTAGCTCTGAAAGAACAAGGTCGTAAACGTCTTGCACATCTTGACCGTTAAGCTGCTTTAAATAGTGGTGAACAGCTTTTTTTACTGCATCACGCAATGGCTGCGGTTTCTCGTGTGACTGAACATGAGGGTTAGTGATAAATGGAGAAGTCACGTTTTGTTCGAACATTATTAAGTCTCTTTCTTTCTTAGTTAGCTGCTAGTGTTTTAAAGTATTGCTCTAATGCGACGACCTGTGCCTGTGGGTTGTCGAGCGCATTAAATACTCGCCTAAACTGACCATCACTGTCATGGGTTTGCAAATACCAAGATACATGTTTGCGAGCAATTCGCGCTCCCATTGGCTCGCCGTAAAACATATGGAGGTTTGTTAAATGCTCCATTAATATACTGCGCACCTCTGCAATAGCAGGTGGCTGTAAATGTTCCCCAGTTCGCAAATAGTGGTCTATCTCCCTAAATATCCAAGGGCGACCTTGGGCGGCTCGGCCAATCATAATGGCATCTGCACCCGTATAGTCTAAAACCTGTTTTGCTTTTTCTGGTGATGTAATATCACCATTGGCAACTACAGGAATCGACACTGAACGTTTTATATCCCTAATCGTGGCGTACTCAGCCTCACCTTTGTACATACATGCGCGCGTACGCCCATGTACAGCAAGTGATGCAATGCCATAACGTTCAGCTATTCTCGCAATCTCTACACCATTACGGTTATCCGGATCCCATCCTGTACGGATTTTAAGTGTCACAGGTATATCAACAGCATTAACAACTGCATCAATAATCTCTTCCACAAGTTCAGGAAACTGTAATAAGGCAGAGCCTGCGAGTTTCTTGTTCACTTTTTTTGCTGGGCACCCCATATTGATATCTATGATCTGTGCACCATTAGCAACATTGAATTGTGCGGCCTGCGCCATAAGCTCAGGATCTGCTCCTGCAATTTGCACCGCGCGTATACCCGACTCACCGCTGTGATCCATACGGTTCATCGACTTTTCTGTTTTCCAAACCTTAGGATTTGACGATAGCATTTCAGACACAGCTAAGCCCGCACCTAAGCGTCGACAAAGTTGTCTGAATGGTCTGTCTGTAATGCCTGCCATTGGCGCGACAATTACATTATTCTCAAGTTGGTATTTACCGATACGCACTATATTCAATAGGCCTCTTTTCAAGGGGCGCTAAGTTTACGGTTTTTTTCACAAAAATCAAAGGCTATAAATTGAACAAAAGTAACTTTTTTTTGCCCTTTTCGTATTGACATTTGATAACCACATGACAAGTAGGTTGATTTGTTTGAAATTCATACAGATTTTATTTTTTACAAGATAACTAGAAAATTTTTTGATATGTAAAAAAATAGTAAAGCCTGTTAAATACAGGCTTTACATGCATGTTTTGAGTTAATGCTCTAGATTTGATTGTTCGATTTATTACGCTTTTTTAGTGCCACTTACTCGAGTCCAATCACCTTCAACGGCAATGTCATCTAGTTCAATGAACGGTGCATAAATGTCAGCAACCGATTGCGCTTGTTCTTCTAAAATACCCGACATGGCAATTTTACCACCTGGCTTTAATAACCCTAAAATCACACTATGTAATTCGCGAAGTGGCTGGGCTAAAATATTGGCCACTACTATATCTGCACTAAATTCAGGTTGGTTTTCTGGAAGGTATACTTCAAGTTTGTCTGCAACACCATTTCGGTTCGCGTTATCAAGGCTTGCTTCAAGCGCTTGAGGGTCAATATCTATCCCAAT
Organism: Pseudoalteromonas sp. SG43-4; assembly: GCF_014164325.1. Classification (NCBI taxonomy): domain Bacteria; kingdom Pseudomonadati; phylum Pseudomonadota; class Gammaproteobacteria; order Alteromonadales; family Pseudoalteromonadaceae; genus Pseudoalteromonas; species Pseudoalteromonas sp. SG43-4. The sequence continues at coordinate 122,135 of NZ_JACJFB010000004.1, forward strand.
CATACGCTCTGCACCTAGTTTTATAGCTGCAATGCCTAAAATTCCTGAGCCACAACCAAAATCAACAACCGTTTTACCCGTCAGATCTTGGCTTTCTAACCATTTAAGGCACAAGGCCGTTGTTGCATGCGTACCCGTGCCAAAAGCAAGGCCAGGGTCTAGCAATACATTTACTGCATCAGGGTCAGGAATGTCGCGCCAGCTTGGGCAAATCCATAGTTTGTCGCCAAATTGAATAGGGTGGAAGTTATCCATCCATTCACGTTCCCAGTCTTTATCTTCAAGTTGCTCGATTTTGTATACTAAATTGTCTTTTAGCTCATCATGGCGCTTTAATAACGCAACGACTGCGTTCATATCATGATTAGCTTCGAACAGGCCAATAACTGTGGTATCAGCCCAGAACACAACGGTGCCAATTTTAGGCTCGTAGATAGGGGTGTCTTTTGCGTCAATAAAGGTTACTGAAGCGCTACCCGCTTCCATTAATAGATCGCTTACGGCATCAGCTGTTGCAGCATTGGCATTAATACGAATTTGGATCCAAGCCATGGTTATTTCCTTCAAATAGAAAAAAGGCCGCTATAGCGGCCTTTTTAGTTTATATAGTAGCGCTAAAATTATTTAGCGTCTAAAAAGCTTTTCAGTAAATCTGAGCGAGAAGGGTGGCGTAATTTACGCAGCGCTTTCGCTTCTATTTGACGAATACGCTCACGTGTTACGTCAAACTGTTTACCTACTTCTTCTAAGGTGTGGTCGGTATTCATATCAATACCAAAACGCATACGTAGTACTTTAGCTTCACGAGCTGTTAAGCCTGCAAGTACATCGTTAGTTGCGCCACGAAGAGATTCCATTGTTGCCGAATCGATTGGCGAATCAATAGTTGTATCTTCGATAAAGTCACCTAAGTGAGAATCTTCATCATCACCGATTGGTGTTTCCATTGAAATTGGCTCTTTAGCAATCTTAAGTACCTTACGGATTTTATCCTCAGGCATCATCATGCGTTCTGCTAATTCTTCTGGATTTGGCTCACGACCCATTTCTTGTAACATTTGACGAGAGATACGGTTAAGTTTATTAATCGTTTCAATCATATGCACAGGGATACGGATTGTTCTTGCTTGGTCAGCAATAGAGCGTGTGATTGCTTGACGTATCCACCACGTAGCATAAGTAGAGAACTTATAACCACGGCGATATTCAAACTTATCAACCGCTTTCATCAGACCAATGTTACCTTCTTGGATTAAATCTAAGAATTGTAAGCCACGGTTTGTGTATTTTTTAGCAATTGAGATTACAAGACGTAAGTTAGCTTCAACCATTTCTTTTTTCGCACGGCGTGCTTTCGCTTCACCTATGCTCATTCGACGGTTGATGTCTTTAATACGCTCAATGCTTAAACCTGTTGTTTGTTCAATAACAGATAATTTATTAATGCTACGAATGATTTCTGGCTTAACTTCTTCAAGTTTAGCTGAATACTTTTCGTTACCTGAAATTTCTAAATCAACCCAAGAAGCGTCAGTTTCGTTATTAGCAAAATGTTTAACGAATGTTTTCTTTGGTAATTTAGCAATTTGAACAGCTTGCTTCATGATTAGGCGTTCTTGAACACGAACACGATCCATCATTTCACGCATGTTATTTACCATGCGGTCAAACTGTTTAGGTATTAATTTAAATGTTCTGAAAAGCTCACCAATTTCAAAAATGGCTGCTTGTGATTCAGGATGCGAACGACCTTTAGCTTCAAACGTATCACGTGCTTTATTATATAAATCACGTAAATTTTCAAAATGAATACGAGCTTCTTCAGGATCTGGCCCTGTGTCTATCTCTTCTTCATCTTCATCATCGCTATCAGCATCATCTTTGTCATCTTTATCGTCGTCCTCAAGTTGCTTAGCACTTAATTCTGAACCGATGTTAGTTGCTGAAATTGGCGCTGTATCTTCATTAGGATCGATAAAGCCAACGATAATATCGCTTAAACGCATTTCTTCAGCTTCAAACTTATCCCACTGCTCTAGTAGGTAAGTGATTGCTTCAGGGTACTCTGCAACAGAAATCTGTACTTGATTAATGCCTTCTTCAATACGTTTAGCGATTACAATTTCGCCTTCACGTGTAAGAAGTTCAACAGTACCCATTTCGCGCATGTACATGCGAACTGGATCCGTTGTACGGCCGATTTCTTTTTCTACAGTCGCAAGGGCTGCAGCGGCAGCTTCAGCTGCGTCTTCGTCTGTCGTTGTTTCTTGCATCATTAATTCATCAGCATCAGGCGCGTTTTCGCTAACCTTGATACCCATGTCATTAATCATGCTTATGATATCTTCTACTTGATCTGAGTCTATAATGTCTTGTGGAAGGTGATCATTTACTTCTGCAAAAGTTAAGTAGCCTTGCTCTTTACCTTTCTGAATCAGAAGTTTTAATTGTGACTGAGGAGTTGGATCCATAGAGATTGTTTCTTCCACTCTGATAAGTTGATACAACAGGCGCCATCATGTAGTTTGCATTAAAGCTAACTAGAATAATGTGACGCAGTGAATAGCACAGTATAACAGTTTAAATCAATTTTGACTAGGGTCTGTTGGTCTTTCAGGATTAAAGTTTGTTCTATCCAAGGGTGGTTTAATCGCGGCGCGAGGTTTGTAACCTAGTGGGCTAAGTAAAAACCGAGCAACAAAGAGTAAACCTCCCTTGGGTCGAACCCAAAGGGCAGTGCGTGTTTGGTATTTATGCTGCGTTATCGCCTATTTATGTGGAATAACCACACTACATAAGCTCTGTCTTGTCTAAATACCAAACACACTGCTGTAAACTTAACCTCGAAAGATAAACAGACCCTAACTGTTAGTCGCTTTTAACGCTGTCATTAACAAATGACACTCAAGCCTTTCATCGCTTCTAAGGCCTTGTGTCTTGTCCTTTATTAATAGGGTCTCGAGTCGATAATTTAAACACTGATCTTCAATAAACTTGAAAGTATTTTTAAAAACCGTCTCTAAACGTTCTTCATTTATCTCATGTTGCCACGTTGCAAGCTTGATTAATGGCTCGTAATCTTCAGTTCCTCGAAAAAACTCGAGCAGTTGCGCAGTGGTCACATTTTCTTTTTCTAAAGCTTGTTCTTGTAATCGTAATAACAGCCCTATGCCAGCAATGTTCATTTGTGCAAGCTCAGGTAAATACGGCACACTTTTAGCTAGATTAGGGTGCTGGATCAATATACCGATAGCTTGGCGCATAGGTGTTATTTTAAATTTACGTTCAATAGAGTGTTGTTGTTTAGGCGTTTTTAAACGGCTATTCAACTGCTCACGCGTTCTGCCAATTAAGCGTCCTAATTGTTCAAGAATGTTTTCTTGATAAAACTCACTTGGAATTTTTTCAATTAGTGGAAGTGCTGCACTAAGAAGTTTAGCTTTTCCTGAATCGAGTGTTAAATCAACCTCTTGGCTTAATTTATTAAACAATACTTTGGTAAAGTCATCTGCTTGGCTTAGGCGCAATTCGAATTGCTCCTTACCTTCTTTTTGTACAAGCGAGTCAGGGTCTTCGCCATCTGGTAAAAATGCAAATTGTAGTGCTTTACCATCGTTTAAATAAGGGAGTGCATTTTCAAGTGCCCGCCAAGCAGCGTCACGGCCAGCCCTGTCGCCATCGTAACAACAGATTACTTTATCAGTAGTTCTAAATAAAGTGTGCATGTGCTCGCTTGTTGTTGCTGTCCCCAGTGATGCAACTGCATATTCAATCCCTTGTTCAGCTAAGGCAACAACATCCATATAACCTTCAACAATCATTACATGATCAAGTTTTTTATGGGCTTGCTTTGCTTCGTAAAGCCCATAAAGCTCAAAGCCTTTATGGAAAATTCGGGTTTCTGGCGAGTTTAGATATTTTGGCCCTTGGTCGGCTTGCATTACACGCCCACCAAATGCAATAACGCGTCCGCGTTTATCGCGAATAGGGAACATTAGGCGATCGCGAAAAAAATCAAATTGTCTGCCTGGTGTTTTTTCTGAAGCTAGCTTTAGCTCAACCAATTGCTCTTTTTGTTCTTTATTACGACCAAGCTGTAGGCATAGCCCATCCCATTCACTGGGAGCGTAGCCAATCATAAATTTTTTAACAGTTTCACCGCTTAAACCACGGCCTTTAACATACTCAATAACAGCAGCAGAATTACTATGGTGTTTTAATTGGTGCTGATAAAAGCGAGCAGTATGAAGCATTAAGTCGTAATCGGAGCGCTTTTGCGCAGCCGTACGCTCTGGTGCTGAATTTGCGCCTTGTTCTCGAGGTACTTCTAAGTTAAGCATGCTAGCTATTTCTTCAATAGCATCTACAAACTCTAGCTTTTCGTACTCCATTACAAACGAAATTGCATTACCATTAGCGCCACACCCAAAGCAGTGATAAAACTGTTTGTCTTGCGATACAGTAAATGAGGGAGATTTTTCGTTATGAAATGGGCAGCAAGCTTGATAATCCTTACCTGCTTTTTTTAGACCTACTCTTGAGTCTATCAGGTCGACAATATCGGTTCTGGCAAGTAAATCGTCTATAAAGTTACGTGGGATCTTTCCGGCCATTAGTAAAATACAGTCCTGAAATAATAAGAAGAAGAACGAATATGAAATTTACTTTTTTATACTTGCTTGATGCAAAATATAGTGTGCTTTAACTTACCAAAATGACAGCGAAATAAATAGGGAAGCTATAAAAAATTTCATTTTAAAGTAACCTAATCGGTGTACTTTTTATTAAAGTTAAAAACAAAGAAACCGAGCGCTAGGCTCGGTTTACTTCAATCATACTTTAATGTATGTGGGAGTATTAGGCAGTTAATCGTTGCTTAATTAAACCAGAAATCTTACCCATATCGGCTCGACCTTCAGCTTTGCTTTTGATTATACCCATTACTTTACCCATGTCTTGCATACCTGCTGCATTAGTATCAGCAATAGCCGCGTCAATGAGAGCAATTATTTCTTCTTCACTCAATTGTTGAGGTAAAAAAGTTTCAAGCGCTACTATTTCATTGGCTTCAATATCAGCTAAATCATCACGCCCAGCATCTTTGTACTGAGTGTAAGAGTCACGACGTTGTTTAACAAGCTTCACTATAACGGAGGTAATACCTGCGTCGTCTAGCGTTATTTGCTCGTCAATTTCACGTTGCTTGATTGCAGCAAGTACCATACGAATAGGGTTAAGACGTTGCTTGTCTTTAGCTCTCATCGCATCTTTTTGCGCATCTTTTAGCGTTATTAAAAGGCTCATTTATACAAGACCTAATATATTAGTATAATTTAACGCGACGAGCGTTATCACGAGAAAGTTTTTTCATGTGACGTTTAACTGCAGCAGCTTTTTTACGCTTACGCTCAGCTGTTGGTTTTTCATAGTGCTCGCGACGACGAACTTCTGAAAGGATTCCTGCTTTTTCACATGAACGCTTGAAGCGACGAAGTGCTACGTCAAACGGTTCGTTCTCTCTTACTTTAATTACTGGCATTAAAAATTCACCTACCTAAATTATGAGCGTTGCTCAAGTTGATCAAACATTGATCAAGTGGTTCAAAAATGGTGCGGTATTGTAATCCGAAGCAACACCACATGTAAAGGACAATATTAACAGAAACGCATTACGTTAAACAGTATTAATTTGCTTGTCGCTGGTACAGTTGGCAAAGTACTTGTCCTGCCTTTTTTTCTTTAATTAACAACCAGTTGGTTGGCGTTTCTAAGGCGGCTAGCTCTGCCTCTACTTCAACATAAATTAATGCGTCGTTGCTTAACCATTGGTTTTTTTCTAATAAATCGCAGGTTGTTTGCGCTAAATCTTTACGAAATGGTGGGTCAACAAATACAAGATTAAAAGCTTCGTTTGTGTTTTTTTGCTCTAAAAAGGAGAGCGAATTAGTATGTTTAACGTATGCGTTGTCGAGCTTTAAAGTGTTAATATTTTGTTCTAATTGCTTAGCAGCTAATGAGTCGAGCTCGATAAATGTAGCGCTTTTAGCATATCGTGATAGTGCTTCAAATCCCAATCCACCAGAACCTGCAAAACAATCAAGTACATTTGCGTCACGCGTATCTTGCATTAGCCAATTAAATACAGTTTCTTTAATTCGATCGGTAGTAGGTCTCAAGCCTTCTACGTTTTTAACAGGGAGTTTACGGCCTCGAAATTGACCACTAATTACTCTAATAAAGCCATCACTTGGCTTGTTAGTAGCTTTATTTTGCGTTGTTTTTTTTCTCATTTAGCTCACTAAAAAATGGTATATGGTATCTAGCTCAGATAATATTATGGGCGATTACGTGTAGCTTCATTTTTCAACCGCATTAAAAGTGTTACTATTGAACACTTACGTTTTGAATGGTTGTATTTATTAGCAACTATTGCTGGGCATTCCCAAGCTATTTCAAATTTTAGTTTATCAGATTTTTATAAGTGGTTATTAGCAAGTATGACAAAAAAAAGTAAATTCATGTCGTGGCTCGGTTTTGGCAAGTCAGATAAAAAAGAAGCAGAGCAAAAAGCAGCAGCTGATAAACAACAAGTATTAGCGCAAGAAGAGGCGCAGAAGCTAGAGCAAGAAAAACTAGCGCAGCAAGAAGCTGAAACTGATCGTTTAAAAGCTGAGGCTGAAACAGAGCGCTTAGAGCAAGAGCGTATCGCTGCTGAAAAAATTGAAGCAACACGTTTAGAGCAAGAAAAACTAGCGCAAGAGCAAGCTGAAGCTGAACGGTTAAAAGCAGAGGCTGAAACAGAGCGTTTAGAACAAGAACGCCAGCGTGCTGAAAACGCGGAAAAGATTGCCATTGAGCAGGCCAATTCTGAATTGCTTGCAAAACAGCAAGCAGATGCCGAGGCGCAAAGACAAGAACATGCGCACCGTTTAGCCGATCAAGAAAAAGAGATGCGCTTAGAGCAAGAACGATTAGCGGCAGAAAAAGTAGAGGCTGAGCGACTAGAGCAAATACGCCTTGAAAAACAAGATGAGGCAATCAAAGCCGAAAAGCTTGCAATAGAGCAAGCGAATGCTGAGTTATTAGCAAAAGAACAAGCGGATGCTGAAGCTCAAAGGCAAGAGCAAGCGAAGCGCTTAGCAGAACAAGAAGCGCAGATGCTTTTAGAGCAAGAACGCATTGCGGCTGAAAAAGCAGAGAATGAACGCTTAGAGCAAGTACGTATTGCAGCTGAAAAAGCAGAGAATGAGCGTTTAGAGCAAGAACGCCTTGCAGCTGAAAAAGCAGAGAATGAACGCTTAGAGCAAGAACGCCTTACAGCTGAAAAAGCAGAGAATGAACGCTTAGAGCAAGAACGCCTTGCAGCTGAAAAAGCAGAAAACGAGCGTTTAGAGCAAGAACGTATTGCAGCTGAAAAAGCAGAGAATGAACGCTTAGAGCAAGAACGCCTTGCTGCTGAAAAAGCAGAAAACGAGCGTTTAGAACAAGAACGCCTTGCTGCTGAAAAAGCAGAGAATGAACGCTTAGAGCAAGAACGCCTTGCGGCTGAAAAAGCAGAAAATGAGCGTTTAGAGCAAGAACGTATTGCAGCTGAAGAAGCAGAAAATGAGCGTTTAGAACAAGAACGTATCACAGCAGAACTTGCAATTGAAGAAGCTAAAAAAGCCGAAAAGCCAAAAAAAGAAGGGTTTTTCTCTCGTCTTAAAAAAGGCTTGTTAAAGACTCGCGTCAATATAGGTTCTGGTTTTGCGTCTATTTTTAGTGGAAAAAAAATAGACGACGAATTATTTGAAGATCTTGAAACTCAATTACTCACCGCCGATTTAGGCGTTGATACTACCATGAAGTTGATTGATCGTTTAACTGATGCAGCGAACCGTAAACAGTTAAAAGATGGTGATGCGCTTTATGAGTTAATGAAACAAGAAATGGCTGCGATGCTTAAAACGGCAGAACAGCCTTTAGTCATAAGCGAAGATAAAAAGCCGTTTGTTATTTTAATGGTAGGTGTAAATGGTGTTGGTAAAACAACGACTATTGGTAAAATGGCTAAGCAATTTCAAAACGAAGGTAAGTCGGTTATGCTGGCTGCTGGTGATACGTTTAGAGCGGCAGCTGTTGAGCAGCTTCAGGTTTGGGGAGAACGTAACAGCATTCCCGTTATTGCACAGCATACAGGTGCAGATAGTGCATCAGTTGTGTTTGATGCATTCCAAGCGGCCAAAGCACGTAATATAGATGTGTTAATTGCTGATACAGCTGGGCGCTTGCAAAATAAAGATAATTTAATGCAAGAGCTTGAAAAGATAGCTCGTGTAATGAAAAAGATTGATCCTGATGCGCCGCACGAAGTGATGCTAACTATCGATGCAGGCACAGGGCAAAATGCAATTAGCCAAGTAAACCTGTTTAATCAATGTGTTGGTTTAACTGGTATTACGCTTTCAAAACTTGATGGAACTGCAAAGGGTGGTGTTATTTTTGCGGTTGCAGATAAGTTTAATATTCCAATTCGTTACATTGGTGTTGGTGAAGGTATTGATGATTTACGCGCTTTTAAAAGCGATGATTTTATTGATGCGTTATTTAGCCAAGATGAGGACGACGTTTAATTTACCAAAAAAGGGAGCTAGCTCCCTTTTTAATTGCGAGGAATACTAATTTCATTAATGTGTTAATGGAGTTGGCATAATAAAAAGATGATAAATTTTCAGCAAGTAAGTAAGACCTATCCTGGAGGGCACCGCGCCCTCGAAAAAGTTAATTTTCATATTAAACCGGGTGAACTTGCCTTTTTAACTGGCCACAGTGGTGCGGGTAAAAGTACGTTGCTTAAGTTAATTAGCTTAATGGAACGTCCTTCAGCAGGTAGTGTATTTATCAACGGTGTTGATTTAAACAAAGTAAACTCGCGTCAAATTCCTTATGCTCGTCGTGATATAGGTATTATTTTTCAAAACCATAGGTTATTAGAGCGCTACACTATTTTTGATAACGTGGCATTACCTCTCATTATTGAGGGGACTCACCATAAGCAAATAGCTAAACGGGTCCATGGCGCGCTTGACAAGGTAGGCCTAATTGACAAAGTGAAATGTCATCCTTCAATGCTCTCTGGAGGCGAACAGCAACGAGTTGGTATTGCCAGAGCTATTGTAAACTCCCCACCAATTTTACTAGCTGATGAACCAACAGGTAATCTTGACCCAGAGCTTTCAATGGAAATACTAAAGTTGTTTGAAGACTTTAATAAACACGGTACCACTGTTCTTATCGCAACGCATGATTTGGGTTTGGTTGCACGTATGAAGTATCGTAGCTTAACCTTAAAAGATGGCCGTATGCTTCAAGACCCGCTTGCTGAGGGGGCACTATGAGTTTACTTTTTAAAGGTCGCCAAAATAGTAACGACAAGCAAAAAAAATCAGTATTAGCTGGCGGTTACTTTTTTATTATTAATATTTTTCGCCAAGGTGTGCATAGCTTAGGTGAAATGTGGCGCACGCCGCTTGCGTCTATGATGACTATCGCTGTACTTGGTTTGAGTCTAACGTTACCTGCAACACTTTACTTAGTCGTTAAAAACGTACAGCAAGTGAGTAGTGGCTTTGAAGAGGCGAGTGAAATATCGTTGTTCGTAAAAGAAAGTATGAACGAGCAAGAAACGCAAACATTAGTAAAGCGTTTAGCACTTTACCCAGAAGTGGAAAGTGTTGAGTTTATTTCAAAACAACAGGCATTAACTGAATTTAAAGATGTATCTGGCTTTGGGCAAGCTTTGGAGTATTTAGATAAAAATCCATTACCGGATGTGGTACTCGTTACTCCAACAAAACGTCACAGACACCCAAATGCCGCTAAAGTACTGCTAACTAAATTAGAAAGTGAACGTGAAGTTGATTTTGGTAAGCTCGATATAGCCTGGTTAGAGCGTTTAAATGCATTACTAGATTTACTCAAAGAAAGTGTAATAACTATCGCATTATTACTACTTACCTCAGTGACACTTATTATTGGTAACACCATTCGTTTGTCGATCATGGATAAAAAAGAAGAAATACAAGTAATGAAGCTAGTAGGCGCAACGAACACCTTTATACATGCCCCATTTTTGTGGACCGGTATTTGGTATGGTGTAATAGGTGGTTTGTTTGCCTTTATATGCGTAGGTCTGATGATGTGGTGGCTTTCAAGCGCTGTGAGCAGTGTGGCGGGGGTGTATCAAACAAGCTTTTCGTTAATAGGATTATCGCTTAATGAACTCGGCTTTTTAGTGTTACTTGCAACAAGCTTAGGATTTGTAGGCTCGTACCTTTCTGTAAATCGATATATTAAAGAAATAGAACCCGATAAAGTATAATAAACCCTGCAAACTATAAGTGAACCAACCCAGCTTGAAATGCGTAACGTATCGGACTGGGTTGTACCTCCCGTTATTAAAACTGTCATATTTGTGTACTATCCTCCCATAAAGTAATGAGTTGTAAATAAGGTGATGCGGTTAGGTTAATTGGCTGCAATCCCTCAATTCATCACTTATTCAGTCGCTTGTAGTAGACTAAACACATACTAAAAACTGCTTGATTTATACTTTTAAAAAGTTTTAAATTGGGGTTAGCACTCTTAGAGAAAGAGTGCTAAGATAGTTTCAAATGTTTATCACCGAGGTGAAAAATGAGTAAAGATTTATACGCAATGGCACTTACAGTCGGACAACAAAGCGCAAGCATGGACGGTTACCTTCAAGCGGTAAGCACTATTCCTATGCTTAAAGTTGAACAAGAGCAAGAACTTGCTAAAAGACTTCAGGAAGAAGGCGATCTTAGTGCTGCCAAGCAACTCATTATGTCGCATTTACGCTTTGTAGCACATATTGCTAAAAGCTACTCGGGATACGGCTTACCACAAGCTGACCTTATACAAGAAGGTAATATAGGCCTGATGAAAGCGGTTAAACGTTTTGACCCTACAGTGGGTGTACGTTTAGTGTCGTTTGCAGTGCATTGGATTAAAGCCGAAATTCACGAGTTTGTTCTTAAAAACTGGCGCATAGTTAAAGTTGCAACCACTAAAGCGCAACGTAAATTGTTTTTTAATCTTCGTAAAAACAAAAAGCGTTTAGGCTGGTTCAACCAAGCTGAGGTTAGCACTGTTGCTAGCGAGCTAGGTGTGAGTGAAAAAGAAGTACGTGAAATGGAATCGCGCATGAGCGGCCAAGACATGGGCTTTGACCTAACTGGTGACGATAACGACGATGCACCAACAAGTACATACTCTCCAGTACAGTATTTAACAGATGGCGCAGCTGACTTAGCTGACGACGTTGAACAAGAGCAGTGGAAAGAGCAAGCGCATACCCGTTTATTTAGCGCACTTAAAACACTAGATGAACGTTCACAAGATATTGTTAGCGCGCGTTGGTTGTCTGATGATAAAGCAACCCTTCAGGAGCTTGCACAAAAGTACAGTGTATCTGCTGAGCGTGTTCGTCAGCTTGAAAAAACAGCGATGAAAAAGTTACAAAGCGCTATGAGCTAATATTGCTCAAGCAGCAAAATTTAAAAAGCCCTGCATGAAAATGCGGGGCTTTTTGCTTTTGAGTAGGTTGGTTTGAGCGAAGCGAAACCCAACGATAAAATATCTAATCAAGTGAAGCGAAACCCAACGATAAAATATCTAATCAAGTAATACCGATACTCTGCATTATCGAATGGTTATACCAATCCGCAATAATACTTAATCATTTTGCGAGGCTAAACGTGTCGCTACCTGCGTTAAAAAAGTCTCATTTAGAACAACTGAATAGTGAATTTTTTGCCTAGCTATCAACACGTTTTTCCGCCCTCAAAATAGACCACTTAATTAAGCGAATTGGTATTAGTTTATTATTCGGATATAGCATTATTTAAAGCTTATATTACCTAGCACTCACTCCCTTTCTCTCAGCATGCGCTAACTGAATGTACTTACGTTCAACTAATTGCGAAACCGGTACGAGTTCAAAACCTTGCTTAGTTAGCTCTGGTAAGGCATGGCGTAAAAATTCGATGGTTTCAGGGTAGGGATGAGCAATTGCAATGGCAAAGCTATGGGAAATGGCTAATTGTTTTAACTCTTCAAGCCTTAGCTGCAGTTGTTCTGGTGTAGTTATGTTGTCTAAAAACACTTGGCGACTAATATTAGCAACACCCAAAAAGTTAGCGGCATTTTGTGCCTGACTCAAATCGGTTGTGCGACTATCTAAAAAATATAAATGACGCTTTTTAAGTACTTCCATTGTCCACTTCATAGCTTGGCTTTTTTGCGTAAGCGCTGAGCCCATGTGGTTATTAACGCCTTTAACTTGCGGTAAACTAGCGAGAGCTGTTCCAAGAGTTTGCTGAAGCTGCTCTTTATTCATATTTAAAGTAAGCGCACCAGGCCCTAGTTCTTTACCGTTAAGTGCTTGCATAGGTACATGAAGCAATAACTCTTTATTTGATTGACTGGCAAGTGTTGCAAAAATTTGCGAATAAGGGGTATGGGGCAAAATTGAATACGACAATTGCCCAGGTAAGGAAAGGAACTCTAAGTCCCGTTGATGATAGCCTATATCGTCTATCACTATTGCTATTTGCTTGGCGCTAATTGTTGCAGAGCTAAAACAAATAGCTAATGTTAGCCATTTTATTATTTTCACGTTTATAGTTTTTATTATCTTTTTAGCTTTATTTATACAGCTTATACAAGCTATTGCATGCTGAGTAATTGTTTGGCTTTAACCAACTGTAAATCGGTTAGATTACCAGTAAGTAATTGCGCATTATTGTTAGTGTGTTCATTTTTTATTATAACGGCTTTATTACTTTGTGAAAGGTTTGTTTGATTAACCGCCACATCTGGGGTTATTCCTATTCCATCAATCGATTTACCTAACGGTGTGAAGTATTTCGCTGTGGTGAGCTTTAATGCGGTATTGCCATCACCGAGTGGAATGAGTGATTGTACAGAGCCTTTCCCAAAAGATTGGCTGCCAACAATGGTTGCTCGGTTATTATCTTTAAGTGCTGCTGCAAGTATTTCGGCTGCAGAGGCAGAATTTTCGTTTATAAGCACAACTATGGGCGCATTTTTTAGAATGTCTCCACGCTTTGCATAAAATGCTTGGTTAGCATCGTAAAAACGTCCTTTAGTCGTTACTATAGTGCCACTTTGTAAAAATAGGTCTGATACAGCCACTGCGCTTTGTAATGTCCCCCCTGGGTTATCACGTAAATCAATTACTAAGCCTTTAAGTGGGTAGCCAAAATGGCTTTGTAGGGCGGCAACTTGTAGTGCAACTTCATGTAATGTGTGGTTAGAGAAGTTATTAATAGCTATGTAACCAGTTCCAAAATCTAAAAGTTCGCTTGTTACACTTTCGAGGTTTATTTGGCGACGTGTGACATGAAAAGTGAGTGGGTTTTTATTGTTATCGCGATTTACAATTATATCTATATTCGAAAATTCACTGTCTCTTATTAGTGTTGCTACTTCGTCGATAGTACGGTTTTGGGCTGCGTTGTTGTTTACACTTACAATAATATCGCCTGGTAAAATACCTGCCGCTTTTGCGGGCGAATTATTAACCACGTTAACAATAGTCATATTCTCGTCTATGTTCTTAACTTCTATACCAATACCTGTGTAACGACCATTTGTGTTATCAAATAATGAGGCTAATTCATACTCATTTAAGTACTTAGAATAGGAGTCGAGTTTTGAATATAAACGCTCAAACTGTTGGTTGTTATATTTAATATGGTGGCTATTTTGTAAGGTGAGATCTTCAACGTAATAGGTATGAATGTTGAAGAGTATTTCGTCTATTTGTTGTCTTTTAAGATCTTTAATTGAGCTTGCTAGTGCATTACTAGTAAAGGTAATTAGGGTTAGTAATACAAGCAAGTACAGACTTATATAAAAGTCTGCACTTTTTTTATTAACGGTATTTATTGTGTGTTTTTTAGTTGTCATCAGCTGCTCCAAGGCGGTGCAGCGATTTATCTAATTAAATACGTTTGCACCATTTTACAGGATTTACTGCGCGTCCTTTGTGGCGTATTTCAAAGTATAGACCAGAACTTGCCTGTCCGCCGCTTTGGCCTACTAAAGCGAGGGTTTCGCCTTCACGTACCATATCCCCTACATCTCTTAGTAGCGTTTGAGCGTGACCATATAGGCTCATAAAACCTTCACCATGGTCTACAACAATTACCCATCCATAACCTTTTAGCCAATCGGCAAATACAACTTGCCCGTTGTGCACGCTATTAATATTAGTGCCTTCTTTTGCACCAATTAATACGCCTTTCCAATCAATACCACCATGTTTACGTTGGCCGAATGTGTGCTCTAACTTGCCTTTGCTCGGCCAGTCTAATTTTCCCTTACTCTTATTTAGGCCAAGTAATTCTATTTTTTGTGTTTTTTCTTTTTCGAGCTCTTTAATCGTTGTTACTAAAGTTTGTTGGTTTTCTTTTAAATAATTTATTGAGCTTTTAGTGCTGTTGAGCTGAGCTTGTAAGTTTTTAAGATTTGCTTGGCGTTCACTTTGTGCATTAAGTAATGCAGTTTGACGTCTTTTTTGTTCATCAAATAAAAGCTCTAGTTTTTCTTGTGTTTTAACAAGCTCTTCTTGGTTTTGTACTATTTGCTGTTGAAGATCTTTTAGATCTTCGATTTGTTCAATACGGGCTTTATTTAAGTAATTGTAATAGCTAAGTGTGCGCTCAAACTTGGCTGTGTCTTCTTGATTCAACAGCATTTTAGAGTAGTCGTCGCCACCGGCCATATAGGCACTTTTGAGTTGCGCGGCTAAAATTTTCTGAAACTGAGTGTGTTTTTTATCAAGCTCATCGGCTTTACTTTGTAACTCTTTTTGCTGTGTTTTAGTCTCTTTTACGGATTGCTCTGCCATGTTAAGTGCTTTAGCATTTTTAGCTATATCGAGTTCATGGCTTTTTAGATTTTTTTGTAGCGACGCTATTTTTTTTCTTTGGGCGTTATATTCAGCTTGGCTTTGCTCAAGTGCATTTTGAACCTCTGATAAGTCTTTTTTAGTACGATCTTCATTAGCAACTCCAGATGCAGCCACTAATGAAGTTAGTATCAAACCGCACTTAATTAACCGGTTAATACGTTTGTTCATGTGTTATTTCAACATCATGATAGGCGTACCAGTCATTTCTTTTGGTTGCTCCATACCCATTAAGTGAAGCATTGTTGGGGCTACATCACTTAAGGCTTTACCTTGCATTGGCTCTGCATCGCGACCAACATAAATAAAATGCACAGGTTCGCTAGTGTGGGCAGTATGTGCTTGGCCTGTTTTGAGATCAGCCATTTGCTCAGCATTACCATGATCTGCTGTAATTAGTGCTTCACCACCAAACTCTTCTAGCGCATCAACAACACGTCCGATACAGCTATCTACAGCTTCACAAGCTTTAACAGCGGCTTCAAATACACCTGAGTGACCAACCATATCGCCATTAGGGTAGTTACAAATAATAGCATCGTATTTACCGCTTTTAATTGCTTCTACTAGTTTGTCGGTTAGCATTTCTGAGTTCATTTCAGGTTGTAGGTCGTAGGTTGCTACTTGCGGCGAAGGAATTAGCTCGCGTGTTTCACCTTTAAATTCGCTTTCACGTCCGCCACTAAAGAAAAATGTAACGTGTGCGTATTTTTCGGTTTCTGAAATACGAAGCTGTGTTTTATTATTTTTTTCAAACCATTCACCAAGTACGTTTATTAGTGGTGTAGGTCCAAATGCAACAGGTGCGTCTATATCGGCTGCATACTCTGTCATCATTACAAATGCGCTAAGCTCTGGCGTTCTTTTTTTAGTAAAACCATCAAATTCAGGCTCAACAAAAGCGCGGGTAATTTCGCGGGCTCTATCTGCTCTAAAGTTAGCAAAAATAACGGTGTCGCCATCGTTTATTGAAGCCGGAGTGGCACCTGTTGGCGTAATAGTCGTAGCTGCTACAAACTCGTCGTTTTCGTCGCGCTCGTACGCTGCATTAAGTGCTTCAACACCATTATTAAAATTAAAGTCGCCTTCGGCGAGCGTCATTACGTTGTAAGCTTTTTCTACACGGTTCCAACGGTTGTCTCTGTCCATTGCGTAGTAACGGCCAATAAGTGATGCTAAACGTCCGCACTTAAGTTTACTAAATAACGCTTCAATTCGTTCAATTGATGCTTTTGCGCTACGTGGAGGTGTGTCACGGCCGTCTAAAAATGCATGGAAATAGACTTCTTTAGCACCACGTTTTGCCGCCAGTTCGATACTTGCAACTATATGATCTTCATGGCTATGCACACCACCTGGGCTTAAAAGACCCATTATGTGAACCGCTTTACCAGCACTTACTGCTTTGTCTATGTTTTCAACTAAGGCTGGGGTTGAATCAAACTCGCCATCGTTAATTGCTTTGGTGATACGGGTAAAATCTTGATACACAATGCGCCCTGCACCTAAGTTTACATGGCCAACTTCTGAGTTACCCATTTGACCATCAGGAAGACCAACATCTAAACCCGAAGCCGATATTAATGTGTGTGGGCGGGTGGCCCATAAGTTGTCTAATACAGGTGTGTTAGCTGCAAGAATAGCATTACTTTGCGTATCTTCGCGGTGTCCCCAACCGTCTAAAATCATTAATACCAGTGGTTTTTTATGCTCTGTCATAATAGCTCCTGAAAATTAGTATCTGTTGATGGATACTGTGCACCTAAAAAGGTTTATTAGCGTGGTTTTAGCATACCGTGTTTTTAAGCTAGGATCAGCATTGAAAACAAGATATTAAATTTTTTCACTTATACCTCATTGACTAACCTGAACTCTGCTTGAGATAGATTTATTATCCAGAGTTCTTGTTAACTATATATGGGGGGGCTTTATCGTTTTTTAAACGCCTCTAAGTGCTCCTAAACTCGCATTTTAGGTTGGTTTGGGTATACTTGCGTGGCTAAAGTACAAAATCCTTAAAACATTAGGGCGTGTTGCACTTTGGTGGTTGAATTTGCAGCAGTATGTTTGGTTTTTAGGCAAGGCAGAGCCTATGAAGTGTGGTTACTCCCCATAAATAGGCGATAACGTAGCATAAATACCAAACATACGCTGCCCGTTGGGTTCTTTCTAGGGACAATTACCTCTTTGTTGCTCGGTTTTTACTTAGCCCACTAGGTTACAAATCTCGCGCCGCGATTTAATCGCCCCTAGATTGAACAAATTTCAATCCACAAAGGCCAACACGCCCTAGGTTTAAAACATAATTTCATAGTGGAAGTAGAATGGAACAATATATTGAATTTATTACAAATCATCCCATTTTAAGCCTTGCTTGGGTTGGTATTGTTTTCCTTATTGTTAGTGGCTGGATAAAAAGTAAGCTTTCAGCTGTTCGTCAAATAAATCCCCAGCAGCTTACGTTACTTATTAACCGTGATGACGGTCAAGTAATCGATATACGTGCGCAAAAAGAGTTTAATGCAGGGCGTATTTCTGGTGCTGAGCACTTAAGCCCAGAGAATGCGAAAAAATCTGACTTTTCAAGCCTTGAAAAGTACAAGACTAAACCCATTATAGTTGTATGTACTACAGGTATGACTGCCCAAGGTACTGCAGCCGCTATGAGTAAAGCTGGTTTTGAACGAGTTTACTTATTAGCAGGTGGCATGGGTGCGTGGCAATCTGCCAGCTTACCAACTACAACAGGTCGCTAATCAGTTTAGCTAGGCCGATAGAGGATTTATTATGAGTAATGTTGTTTTATACACCAAGGCGTATTGTCCATTTTGTCAGCGTGCTCTTTCGCTTTTAAACAGCAAAGGCGTTGAATACACAAATTATGATATTGGTGTGCAGCCTGAGCTACGCGATGAAATGATTGCCAAAGCAGGTGGTGCAAGCACAGTACCGCAAATTTTTATTAATGATGAACATATCGGTGGCTGCGACGACATGATGGCTATTGAAGCGCAAGGTAAACTTGACGCTAAGCTAAACGCTTAATTTAATTATAATAACGAACAAGTTAGGAATAACAATGAACGAAGAAAATCAAAACGTAGCAGCTGCTGAAGCTGGCGCACAATTTACTATTCAACGCATTTACACTAAAGATGTATCGTTTGAAACGCCAAACTCTCCGGCCATCTTTCAAAAAGAATGGACACCAGAAGTTAAGCTAGACCTAGATACACGCTCAAACAAGTTGGACGAAGGTGTATTTGAAGTTGTTTTAGCGCTAACTGTAACTGCATCTATTGGTGAAGAAACTGCGTTCTTATGTGAAATTCAACAAGCAGGTATTTTTACTATTGCTGAAGTTGAAGAAGTGCAACTTGCGCACATGCTAGGTGCATTTTGTCCTAACGTGTTATTCCCATATGCACGTGAAGCTGTTTCAAATCTTGTTAACCGTGGTACTTTCCCACAGCTTAACCTTGCGCCAGTTAATTTTGATGCGTTATTTGCACAATACATGCAACAACGTACTGCGCAAGCTGACCAGGCTTCAGCAGACGCATAACTTATGAGTACAGCAACTACAGCTGTTACTGTATTAGGGGCGGGGTCTTACGGCACCGCCCTTGCTATTTGTTTAGCCCGAAATGGTCACCAGGTGACACTTTGGGGAAGAAATAGCGACGACGTTGCCACGCTTGCAGCTGAGCGGAAAAATCAACGTTACTTACCTGATGCTCCTTTCCCAGATACTCTTACTCTTGAAGCTAACTTACAACATGCCGTTGCTAGCAGTGCTATTGTACTTGTTGTTGTGCCAAGCCATGCTTTTGGCGACACGCTTGCGCAAATAAAACCTGCATTGCAAGAGGGTGCTAAAGTAGCGTGGGCAACTAAAGGGCTTGAGCCTAATACTGGACGTTTGTTACAAGAAGTTGCTTTGCAAGAATTGGGTGATGACATACCACTTGCGGTACTTTCGGGGCCTACGTTTGCAAAAGAAATGGCTATGGGGTCACCTACAGCTATTTCAGTGTCTTCTACGTCACCTGAATTTGCGCAGCAACTGGCTGATTTACTTCATTGTGGTCGCTCATTCCGTGTGTATAACAATGATGACTTTATTGGTATACAGCTCGGTGGTGCGGTTAAAAATGTAATTGCAATTGGCGCCGGTATTTCGGACGGTGTAGGTTTTGGTGCTAATGCGCGTACCGCGCTCATTACCCGAGGCCTTGCAGAGCTCACTCGTTTAGGCTGTGCTTTGGGTGCTAAGCCAGAAACCTTTATGGGAATGGCAGGCCTTGGTGATTTAATACTAACCTGTACAGATAACCAATCACGTAATCGTCGATTTGGTTTGGCGTTAGGTAAAGGCGAGAGCGTTGATGCTGCTATTGAGTCTATTGGCCAAGTAGTTGAAGGCTTTAGAAACACTAAAGAAGTGTATTTACTAGCGCAGCGTGCTGGCGTAGAAATGCCAATCACTGAGCAAATTTATAAAGTACTTTATGAAAATAAAGACATGAAAGAAGCCGCTATGGCTCTTTTAGGACGAGAACAACGCGCTGAATAAGCGCTTGAGCTAGGCCTTAACTAAAAAACCGACACTATGTCGGTTTTTTATTGCCTAACGGATTATATTTACTGGGCGTTAGGGAAGCCCAACTGACGCCACGACTCGTAAACAAACACGGCGACTGCATTTGACAGGTTCATACTACGACTATTTGCTTGCATAGGAATACGTACACGCTGATCGTTTGGTAATGCTTGAATCATTTCATCAGGCAGGCCGCGTGTTTCAGGACCAAACACTAAACAGTCGCCAGCTTCGTAACTTGCTTCATGATGAAACTGACTGCCTTTAGTTGTACAGGCATACACTTTTTTAGGTTTGCATTTTTCAAGGTAGTCCTCAAAAGAGGCATGGCGTTGAACATGGCTAAATTCATGGTAATCAAGGCCCGCACGTTTCACGCGTTTATCGTCCCATTCAAAACCTAATGGCTCAATTAAATGTAATGCATAGCCAGTATTGGCACATAGGCGAATAATATTACCTGTGTTAGGCGGTATTTCAGGTTGGTATAAAACAATATCCAGCATAATGAGCCTTATAAAATAATCTGTAGTTTGACGAAGGGCAGTATACACGAAACCTTTTAAAAAAATGATATACTCAACACATTCAATACAGTGATTAATGGATACACGCGTGCATAACCGTAGCTACGAATTTTGGGTTAAAACTTCCAGCATTGTTACCATGGTCATGGTTAGCTTAATGATCGGCGCAAAAACATGGGCTTGGCTGGCTTCTGGCTCGGCTTCAATGCTTGGCTCGTTAACTGATTCGTTAATGGATATTACTGCCACCGCTATGAGCTTTTTAGTGTTGGGTTACGCACTGCGCCCAGCAGATGATGACCATAGATTTGGACACGGAAAAGCTGAAGCACTTGCAGGACTTGGCCAAGCCGCATTTATTGCTGGATCAGGTTGCCTACTTGCTTTTCATGGTATTGAGCGATTATTTAACCCTATACAGTTAAGCCATTCTTTATTAGGTGTGTGGGTAAGTATTTTTGCTATTGCGTGTACGCTCGTCATTGTATTTGTACAAAACAAAGTGGTTAAGTATACCGATTCAATTGCTATAAAAGCCGACTCAGTACATTACAAAGGCGATTTAATATTAAACGCTGCTGTGCTGTTAGCTATTTTGTTAGCTTATTATGGCGTGTTGTATGCAGATCCTATTTTTGCAATAGGTGTAGCGGGTTACTTACTTTATAACAGTTGGGATATAGCTCGCGATAGTGCCGATCACTTAATGGATAAAGAGCTCCCGGATGACGAAAAACAAAGCATATTTGACATAGCCAGAGCCCATGCTGATGTGCATGGCGTGCATGACATTCGTACTCGCCAAGGCGGTAAAGTTAAGTTTATTCAAATGCACTTAGAGCTTGATGATCATTTGAGTTTGATTCGCGCGCACAATGTGGCTGATGAAGTAGAGGCAATGCTCAAAGAACGTTTTGAGTCGGAGGTAGATATACTGATCCACCTCGACCCTTTGTCAGTACTTGTTAAGCCGTCACCGAATCACAAAATTGATAAAAGTTAGTTAATAGCGGCTTTCGAATTTCGTCACGTTCAAAAAGTAGCTCGTGTTTAGCGCCTTCAAAACTCTCAATCGTTGCATGAGCATGCCTTTTTGCAAGACTGTACTGTGCTTCGTTGTTTACCACTGTATCGCTAGCTGCACTTGCTATAAACAAAGGGATTGGTACGTTTAGGTTATCAACAGACTTTAAAAACGATATCGTAGCTGCTAGCCAGCCAAACGTAACGCCACCTAATTGTATGTTAGGTTCTAATTTATAGGTTTGCCTAAAGTAGGTGTAACGCTTCTCGCTGCTAGTAAGTACGTTTTCGGTAAATGGGATCGGGTTGTAGTTGCCTTGTCCAAATGCATAGCAAGAGTGTAAACCAAGTAAAGTGGCTAATTTAACAATAAACTTCGTTGGTATTTTTGGTACGTCTTTTGTAAAAATATCAAACATAGGAGCAGACAAAAACACGCCTTTATAGCTATTTCCAAATTTTGCTAAATAATCAATAGCAATGGCGCCACCCATTGAATGAGCTAGCATGACTTTTTTACCTTGCCAATGTTTTGAAACTATTTGCTGATCAAAGTTATTTAGGTCACTGCTGTAGTTATTATAATGTTTTACAAAGCCTTTATGTTTATTTTTAAGGTGCCTGTAAGAGCGGCCCTGACCTTGATGATCCATAATAAACACAGCAAAATTATTACAATACAGCTCCCAGAGTAGTTCTTTATATTTTTCTAGGCCTTCAATACGCCCTGTACTTACTACTATTGCGGTTGTCGCGTTTTTAGGGATTGCGTATGCGTAAAATAGCTTTCCTGATGGCGTATCTAAGTAGCTTTTAATTAAATTTGAAGTATAAAAAACATTAATGGCCTCTTGATTGCTCTCAAGCTGGGCTTCTGAACTATAAAACATGCTTTACTCTTTTATTAATGGCAAGGTTATATTAGCACACAAGCCACCTAGTTCTTTATTTGATAATACTAGACTGCCACCATGCGCAGTAATAGCATTTTTAGCAATCGCCAGCCCTAAACCCGTACCACCACTTACGCGATCCCGCGCATCTGATTGCCTAAAAAAGGGCTCACAAAGCTTGCCCAGTTGGTCATCGGGCACACCAGAGCCATCATCACATATTTCTATATAAATGGCATCTGTGTGCTTTAGAGTAATGCTAATTGTATTGTTTGCGTATTTAATAGCGTTACGAAGTAGGTTTTCAAGCGCACTGGCAATAAGTGTTTCGTCGCAATTAATATTTACGTCTACAGCGCCCACTATATTTAGCTGCTTATTATTTTGTTTTGCTTCAAACTGCGCATCGTTAATAACGTGATCTACAATTATTTGTAATGATTGTTTTTGCAGTGAAAGCGCTTGGCTTTTTGCTTCTAAGCGAGAAACTTGCAGCACGTCTGCAATCATTTTATCGAGCTGGTTTGCTTCTTTTTCTATGCGTAATAAATACGATTGGCTAGCGTCGTTAGCTTGCATTTGTGCAAGTCCGGTAGCCATTTTTAAACGTGTAAGAGGCGATCGTAATTCATGTGATATGTCGGCTAATAAGCGTTTTTGTGAGCTAATTAAAAGCTCTAACTGATTAGCCATGCTGTTAAAATCTCGCCCAAGTATTCCGAGTTCATCTTTACGGTTTACAGAAATATCGGCTCTTGCGCTTAGGTTACCCGCCGATAATTTAATAGCTGCTTTTTTAAGGCTATTTATAGGGGCTATTAAGTTACGGCTAAATACAAAACTTAAAATAAGAGAAGCAACAATTGCGATGACTATTTTCATCCAATTAGGCATAAGCTTAAAGCGCATTAATAGCGGCGGTTGATGGTTAATATCTATTTCATAAAGATAAAAACTCCCTTCAGGCACTTTTATATTAACAGGGCCGAAGGCTTGATATTTTTCGGTAAAAATAATTTGCGGTGACATATTTTGAGTAAAGTTTAATAAACTTAAGTCGATGCTCTCTGGCACTTCTTTATTACTAAGTGAGTCATCGGATTGTGCTGCGCTTAAATATAAAAGTTTACGCTTTGATAGGCGAGGGTGAACTAATACTTCGCTTAGGCTGCGCTTATGTTTAACAGCAGATCGCTCAATGCTTTTAGCGGTATATATCAGGTTTTTTTTCATCGGCCCATAAAGTGGCTCGTTAGATACCGCATTAATAGCGGTAATATTACTTAAAAATATAAGCGCTGCTACGGTGCCGATTATAGTTAACCAAAACCAAATAAATATTTTAAAAAATAGGTAGTGCCCAGGGTGCTTTAACCAAGCAAAGTAAGTGCTTTTATTCGCCTTGGATAAAGACATAACCTGTACCTCGCATTGTTTTAATTCGCTCGCCTGGAATATGCTCCGCAATTTTTTTACGGATATTACTTACATGCATATCAATAGAGCGATCAAAAGAAGCTAAGCGCCTGCCTAGCACTTCTTCGCTAATTTGCTCTTTACTAACAACTTCGCCTGCATTTTTACACAATAGCGTGAGTATTTCGTACTCTGTACCGGTAAGGGTTAGTGTAGAGCTTTCTATTGAGGCCTCTCGCGCTGCAAGGTTAACAGTAATACCATTAACGAGTAACTTACTCGTTGTAGCCGCATTTAAGCTATTAATGTGCTCTATACGGCGTGTTATAGCTTTTACGCGGGCTAGTAATTCACGATGATTAAAAGGCTTTGGAATATAATCGTCAGCGCCTAGCTCTAAACCAAAAATACGGTCAAAGTCTTCACCTTTTGCAGTAAGCATTATTACAGGGGTGAGTTTTGTTTGCCTAAGTTGTTTGAGTACTTCAAAACCATCAAGCGTTGGTAGCATTACATCAAGCAGTATAAGTGCGTAGTCGTTTGCTTGTGCTAGTTTAAGGCCCTGCTCACCGTCGTGTACGCTTTGTATTTCAAAGCCTTGGGCAGTTAAATATTCACTTAATAGTTCACAAAGGCCCGTATCGTCATCAATCATTAATAGTTTCATTTACAAACCCTTAGAGTTGTTTATAGCGTTATTTTACCCGCTAAATAGTGCAAAGGTGAATCTTTACACAACCTTTACACTGCTTTGCGTTACTTTGCGTTGAGTTAGGTATAGTTAACTCACTGGCTTAGCAGCCACAATCGCTCAACCAACCAATTCAATATTAAGGTAATGATTATGACTAAAGTAAACACACTATCAAAATTAGTACTTATTTGTGGCTTAGCAACAGCAACTCTTGGCGCTGGTAGCGTATTAGCTAAAGGCGACGGGCATAAGCAAGGCCATTCTCAAGCTCGTTTTTTACTTTCTGATCGCGGCGTTGAAAAATTAAGCCTAACAGATGAACAGCAAACTAAGCTAAAAGCTATTTTTGAAGCACAAAAAACACAAATGAAAGCATTACGCGGCGACGATAAAGAAGCCCGTAAAGCAATGCGTGAAGCGCACAAAGCAAAAATGGATGCATTACTTTCGGCGGCAACATTTGACGAAAATGCAGCTAAAGAGCTGTTAAACGAACGCCGCGAAAAAGGTGAGCAATTTGGTTTAATTAAACTAAAAACGCAGCACCAAGTAATGCAAGTTCTTAACGCTGAGCAACAAGAGAAGTTTGCTAAAATGCAAAAGCGTATGAATAAAAAGCATCGTAAACAAAAAAGTTAATTTTACTTTTTTGTAAATACTAAAAAACCAGCGTAATGCTGGTTTTTGTATTTAGGGCATTGTGAAGATAAATTATTTAAAAAAGTCATCTTCATTTTTAGCCATCATTGCCTCAATATCTTCTATCATGTCTTGGCTAAACTCTTCAGCCGAGGTAATTGGTGCAGAAATTTTATTATTTTCGAACGACCATTCACCTAAATCAATTAGTTGGCAGCGCTTTGAGCAAAAAGGGCGAAATGGGCTTTGCTCTGACCATTCAACTTTAGTTTTACAGGTTGGGCAGTTTACAACAGTAGGCATAAATTACTCTCTACAAATTTTTGGTGCATATTACATTACTTAGATATGAGTCTCTAGCTATAAGGCTCTGAGCTTAACGCTTAGAGCCTTATATCTTTTACTGTGGGACTTTAAAAATTGGTTACGCGGTTTATTTCACCAAGGGATGTAAGGCCATCGGCTGCTTTGCGTAAACCCGATAAACGTAAATTATTAAAACCGGCTTTAAGTGATACCTCTGCTATTTCAAGCGAGTTACCACCGCGCATAATAATTTGGGCAATTTCAGGAGTAATTTGCATTACTTCGTAAATACCCACACGCCCTTTGTAACCATCAGTACAGCTATCACACCCTTTAGGCATATATAACGTCATTTCTTCAATTTGCTCGGCGCTAAATCCTTGGCGAGCCAGTTCTTCACTCGGAAGTTGTTCTGGCGTTTTACATTTAGGGCACAAGCGACGTGCTAAACGCTGGGCTATTATTAAGCTAATCGAACTTGCTACGTTATAAGCGGGTACACCCATATTTAATAAACGAGTGATTGTTTCCGGCGCTGAGTTTGTATGCAATGTTGATAAAACCAAGTGACCTGTTTGCGCCGCTTTTATTGATATTTCTGCGGTTTCTAAGTCACGTATTTCACCTACCATAACTACATCAGGATCTTGACGTAAAAATGCACGCAATGCGTTGGCAAAAGTCATATCGGCTTTAATATTAATTTGTACTTGGTTTACACCTTCAAGGTTAATCTCAACCGGATCTTCCGCAGTACTAATATTACGCTCTGGCTGGTTTAATATATTTAAACCTGTGTATAGCGATACTGTTTTACCAGAACCCGTTGGCCCTGTTACAAGTATCATTCCTTGGGGCTGGGCAAGCGCATCCATATAGAGCTTTTTCTGCTCAGGCTCATAGCCTAATACATCAATGCCTAACATAGCGCTTGATGAATCAAGGATACGCATTACTATTTTTTCACCCCACAAGGTAGGCATGGTACTTACACGAAAGTCGATACTTTTGCGTTCAGTAATTTTTAGTTTTATACGACCATCTTGTGGTTTGCGTTTTTCGGCAATATCGAGTCGCGACATAACCTTAATACGCGCAGAAAGCTTGGTTGCTAATGTATTAGGTGGGCTTGCCACTTCATGCAAAATGCCGTCAATACGAAAACGAATACGGTACTTGTGCTCATACGGTTCAAAGTGTAAATCAGAGGCGCCTTTTTTAATGGCATCCATTAAAATTTTGTTGATGTAAACGATGATAGGCGCATCATCTTTATCGTCATCTTGTGGTGCTGTATCTCTTTGGCTTTCTGAATCTAAATCAGCAAATTCCTGAAACTCGTCATCAGTTAAATTTAGGCTGCCAGTGGCATCTAGTAATTGCTCAATTTTGTTATCGAGTTGAATATAATCAACAACAACAATTTCGCATGAGAGACCGGTACTAAATTCAAAGTTTTCGAATGCGCCGTAATCTGTTGGGTCTGATGCTGCTATATAAACTTTTCGATCTTTTTGAACAAGCGGCAAAATGTGATGTTTACGTATAAGTTTTTCTTTTACGAGGTCGGCCGGGATTCTTGTAGGATCAAAGTCTTTTAAATCAAAATAAGGTACGCGAAACAAGTCGATACATTGTTCAGCTAAATCTTTACTATCGATTTTTCCACATTTAGAAATAAGCTCAGCTGTTGAGGCAAATTCATTTTGTTTGTTTTTAACCGTGTCGGCATCAATGCGGCCAAGGGTTATAAATTTTCTCAATAACGGTGAGTTAATATTCATTGCGCACCTGTTTTATTCCTTCAATAGTAAGCAATTTATCAGAAAAAAGAAGGGGATTACATCACCTTTCATTCATTGTTGTGATTTTACTAACTAAAATACGAGTTTGTGTGAGTTAGGACAGTGTTAATGTGAGTTAGTTTTGTTGTGTAATGCATATTGTAGGTACTTTTTATGCAGATCAACAAGTTCTATATGCACTAGGTTTAAACTACGGTCGTTATTTAAAATATCATCCGCTTTTTGCTGTTTATCGGCACGTGACATTTGCGAGGCAATAATACTTTTAACTTGCTCACGACTTGTGTTGTCACGTTTTGCTGTACGCGCTATTTGTACAGAGGTTGGTACATCAATAAGTAAGGTATGGTCGCAATATTTATCAAGGTTGTTTTCAAATAATAAAGGCGCTACTAAAACAACATAAGGGCTAGTTGCACTATTTAAATCGTTTAGTATTTTTGCGCGAATAAGAGGGTGTAGCAACGCATTAAGCCATTCTTTGTCACTGTTGTTAGTGAATATTTTTGCGCGCAATTCTGCTCTATTTAATGTGCCATCAGGCAATAAAATATCTTTGCCAAAGTGTGCTGTAATCGCTTTTAGCCCTTTGCTATTTGGGAGTACGACTTCACGCGCAATTATATCGGCATCAACTATTGTAATACCAAGCTCTTCAAACATGTTACTGATGGCCGTTTTACCACAGCCAATACCGCCTGTTAAGGCTAATACCCAGCTGTTTACTTTAGTTATTTGCTCACTCATTTTAATAACCTATTAAATTAAAATAAGCGCCTTGAATTTGGTTGCCCCAAAGCATAGTGATCCAGCCTGCTATCGCTAAATAAGGGCCAAAAGGGATAGGGGTCGCTTTGTCTTTACCTTGTATGCTCAACAGCGCAATACCTATAATGGCACCTACTATGCTCGAAAGCAGAATAATAGTAAGTAATGACTGCCAGCCAAGTAATGCCCCAAATACAGCGAGTAGTTTAAAGTCGCCATAACCCATGCCTTCTTTACCGGTTAATAACTTAAATAGCCAAAACACGCTCCATAGACTTAAATAACCACAAGCTGCACCAATAATTGCATCGGTTGGTGTAATTGTGTAACCCATTACAGAAGCAATAAGTGCAAGCCATACTAGCGGAAGTGTAAGTTGATCTGGCAGCAGCATGTGGTCAATATCAATAAAGGTCAGAGCTACCAATATCCACGTTACAAAAATATATAAAAGGGCTTGCTCGGTCGCACCAAAGCTATAGGCAACAATTAAACTTAATAGGGCAGTAATTAGCTCTACAGCAGGATAACGGGCCGAAATAGGATTACTGCAGCTTGCGCATTTACCTTTAAGTATTAACCAACTAATAATAGGAATATTCTGCCAAGGCTTAATGGCTGTTTTGCATTTAGGGCAGGTAGAGTTGGGTTTTACTAAGTTAAAAGGCTTATTGATATTGGCTTGTTTAGATTTATTAGCTGTAAGCTCATCATCTAGCAATATGCGGCATTCGCTTTGCCACTCACGTTGCATCATCAACGGTAAGCGATAAATAACCACATTTAAAAAACTACCAATACATAAACTAATTAAGCCAATAGTGGTTAAATAAAACCACAACTGGCTTTGGATTACTTCAATAATACTTTGCATATAACGACCAAATAATTAAATAGCGTATTAAGATAAAAAGTTAAATAAAAATTAAACAACAGCGCCTAGTTGGAAAATAGGCAAGTACATTGCAACAATCAAACCACCAACAAGTACACCTAGTACAGCCATAATAAGTGGCTCAAGCAGGCTTGATAACCCATCTACTGCATCATCAACTTCTTGCTCGTAAATAGTCGCTACTTTAGCAAGCATGCCATCTAGTGAGCCAGACTCCTCACCAATCGCGACCATTTGTATTACCATATCAGGGAATATTTTTGAGTTACGCATTGCCCAGTTCATCTGATTACCAGAGCTTACTTCTACTTTAATATCTAAAATGGCATAACGGTAAACGGCATTACCTGAAGCGCCTGCGGCTGAATCAAGTGCATCAACCAGCGGCACACCTGCAGCAAAAGTGGTCGAAAGAGTTCGTGCATAGCGGGCAACTGCTGCTTTATTTAAAATCATGCCTATAACCGGGAGTTTAAGTATAGCTCGGTCGGTTGCATCTCTGAGCTTTAAGCTTTTTAGCTTAGCTTCTTTAAAAAGCCAACCTGCACCAACAACTGCTATCAGCATCATCCACCAATATTCTTGCATAAATTCAGATATGCCAATTACAAATAGAGTGAAAGCAGGAAGTTCAGCGCCGAAGCCATTAAAAATATCTTGAAATTGTGGAACTACAAATATTAATAAAATAGAAGTAACGATAAGAGCAATAACAAGTACAGCTATAGGGTAAAACATCGCTTTTTTGATTTTTGATTTTAAAGCTTCTGATTTTTCTTTATAAATAGCGACACGATCAAATATTCTATCAAGCGCACCTGACTGCTCGCCTGATGCAACTAAATCACAATATAAATCGTCAAAATAACGGGGGTGTTTTCTAAGTGCTGAAGATAAGGGTTGGCCGGCCTTAACTTCATCACCAATTGTTTCCATTAATTTACCAATACTTTTATTGGTAGAGCCTGATCCAATCATTTCGATTGATTGTATTAGTGGCACTCCAGCCATAAGCATTGTCGCGATTTGGCGAGTAATAAGTGCAATATCTTTTGGTGTGATTTTTTGAACACTTTGCAAGCCAAATAAAGGTTTTGCTTTGCGTTTTACCTTCGAGGGAGTAATGCCTTGCTTACGAAGCTGTGCTTTAACAAGTGCAATACTATCTCCACTTAATTCACCTTCTAACTTTCTCCCTCTGGCACTAACTCCAACCCATTGAAATATGTCAGACCCTTTCTTATTTTGTTTTTTTGCCATAAATAACTCTTAAATTAATATTTCGATGGAGTCCAAATAGCGCTATCCCAAGATTTATTTTGAGGATATAACGTTTTTGCAATATTAGTTTCTTGTTCTGCTTTATTTTTATAACCTAAGGATTTTAATGCCCTTATTTTTTCAAAATGTACATAGTCACTAGGGAAAGCTAATAAAAATGTATCAGTCCAATCTATAAATTGTTGGATACTATTTACATCATTGTTACGTATAGCTATTTCTAATTTTAATGTGTTAATTTGGATTTCTTTAAACTTATATTCTATGAGTGGGTTTAAAGCCTCTGAGAGTAAAATATGATTATTAGGTTCATTATAAATATACCTACGAAGTTTAATGGTTGACTGTAATGCAGTTATTGAAAAAACAAGAAGTAAAGTTGTAAATATTAAACTAGTTATTTTAATTAAGCTAATATTGGGCTTAATTTTTAAATTTTTAATGTTACATAATCGAATGATAGAATAGAGCATAGTAATAAAAACGATGAAATGTAATGTTGATTGGTAAAAAGGGTGCTCTGTTTGTGTATGTAAAAAAATAGGCAGCAGTATCAATAATAAGCAAGCTTTATAATTATTGGTACCATTATAGATAAGGTAGAAAAAATAGCTAAATAGCACTAAAAAGCTTACAGCTATTAAAATCCCACCTTCCACTATCCAAAGTAGTAGTTCATTATGAGGGTGTGGGATCCTCTTTCCATAATTAATGTTTTCTCGAACAGCTGATTTTGTTGCTGAGTATTTCAAAATTTCATTATGGAAACTGCCGTACCCATGGCCAGTAAACGGCTTTTGCAAAAAAAGTCCTGAGCTATCACTATATATATATAATCTAATTTGTGGTGTGCTAATCACATCTTTTTTTATTACGTATTCATTTCCTGAACTATATGGAAGGTTTTTTGCTAAAAAATGAGCTAATAGAATAAGAGCTGTGAATAAAACAATAGATTTGTAGCTTTTCTCTTTTAAATAAGTAAACAAATAATAAAAAGCAATGATTGCGCCTGCCAACAAGCCGGTTCTTGATTGAGTAAGGAAAAGAACCCAAATATTTACAAAAACAATGACCGTCAATAATACCTTGAAATTATTCTTCTTAGCTACTTTTAATAAATATAGTGCTATTGCCAACCCTGTTGACGTATAGCTCGCTAATACGTTTACTTGCTGAAATATACCAGTAGGTCTGCCATACTCAATTTTTATTGCAAAATAGCTATACTTGGTCATTAGGTAATTTTGATATAGAGAAAAGCAAGATGATATGAACGTTGAAATACAGATAACAAAAAGTAAAAGGGTTATTTGCTCTTTTGAAGGATTATATTGGCATAAAGAAAAATAATAAACTAAACCTAGGATTATAGTAAAAAAGCGGGGTATGGCTTTAAAGGCTTGAGCATTATCGCTCCATAAAAAAGGGATTGTAATTGCAAGTAAAAAAAAACATGAAGCTATAAAAAATTTATCAATTGTGAATTTATTTTTTAAGCAGGCAATGTGTATTAAGGTAAATGTTACAATACCAAGGCTAAACAACGTAAAAGCATTAAACGGCAGAGAGTAACCTGAACCACCAATGTTTGGTATGTAAAATAGAATACTAATAATAAAAAGAGGGAAAAAAATAAATGTTGTTCTATAGGTGTTATTCAAACTTGATACCAAATAATAAGAGCGCAAGTGCGCTCTTATTCATTATACTAGTTACAGCTAGTTGGTTTATGTTCAGCATCAGCATCTGTTGAACAAGTCCATGCACCAGCTGTTGAGCGAGTTAAAGTAACTATTTTTCCTTTAACAGCTGGACCACCAGCTACGGTACCTTTAATTGTGCCTGCGCCATCAGAAGGTGTCGAAGCAATTACTGTTGCAGAACAAGCTTTATTGTTTATTCCCATTTGGGCTGCAGTCATAGTTGCAGAAGCAGTCCCTTCATTCATCTTTATTTCGAAAGCAGTTTTACCTGGTGATATTTCAGCTAAACAAGCCGTAACTTGTGATTTAGAAGTGTAATTTTGATACGCAGGCAATGCAATCGCAGCAAGAATACCGATGATTGCTACTACAATCATTAATTCAATTAGGGTGAAACCCTGTTGTTTTTGAGTCATTGTTTTCATGTTTCCTCTCCTAAAGGATAGATTTTTGTAACTTAAATCACTTAAGCGGCAAAATGCCTCACTTAATTTAACTGATTTACTTTACAGTTTTACTTAAAATTAATTTTATTACACTTTAGCTTTAGAGTATGAAACACAAAAGCCGAATGTGAATTCATTATGTTTAGTACTAATTATAAAAGTTTACTAAGTGCACTACATGTTGTAGCAACAAATAGTATAGGCATAAAGTAAGTAGTTTAGTTGCTTTAGTTTTTAATTATGTCTTTAAAAACTAAAGGCACTAGTTATTAATGACTATCTTTTTAAATAAAATAGTACAACAGAATTAGTCTACCATTTTATTTTAGTATTTAGCACGTATCTTCTTATAAAAAAGCGATTTTATTTAACAATTTGTTACAAAGTAAGCCTTTTGGGTTATTTAATGCTTTTTTACTTAACTTGTCAATTAATTAGCGGTATTAATTACCCATTATTGCTTCATAATTGTTCAAAGCGCATCGATAAATCGATTGATTGTAAGTTTTTTGTTAATGCCCCGCTTGATATAAAATCGACACCTGCTTGTGAATGAATTTTGAGCGTTTCTAGGGTCATATTGCCTGAAACCTCTAGTTTTGCGCGCTTATTGGTTAAAATTACAGCTTGCTTAATTTGCTCTACGCTAAAGTTGTCTAGCATAATTATGTCGGCGCCAGCTTCAATTGCTTGCTTAAGTTCTGGGAGTGATTCTACTTCTACTTCGACAGGTTTGTTTGGGTGATTTTGTTTAGCTTGAGCAACGGCTTTGTTTATTGTGCCACAAGCCGCTATATGATTTTCTTTAATTAAAAATGCGTCAAATAAACCAATACGATGATTTGCACCGCCGCCACATTTTACTGCGTATTTTTGAAGTGCTCTAAGGCCTGGTATGGTTTTGCGTGTATCGAGTAGTTGCGTTGTTGTGCCGCTTAGCTCTTTTACATAATGTGCTGTAGTAGTGGCTGTACCCGATAACGTTTGTACAAAGTTAAGTGCAGTACGCTCGGCAGTTAATATTGAACGCGCTGAACCAGTGGCTGTAAATAATGTGCTGTTTGCTTTAACTGCGTCGCCATCATTAATAAGTACATTAACCTTAACGCTTGGGTCTACTTGTTTAAATACTTCAAGGATGATGTCTTTTCCGCAAAAAATACAGTCTTCGCGGGTGATTACTTTGGCGTTTGCTTGCTCATTTTGAGGGATCAATTGCGCGGTAATATCGCCTTCTTGTGCTGTTTGATAATTTAAATCTTCGTCAAGTGCTAGAGTAACAAGCTGAGTAATAAGAGTGTGCGAAATAGACATGGAATGCTCATAAGCGTTAATAAATTAGGCAAATTTTACTATGTTTATAAAAGAAAGAGAAGCGATTGCCTTTTCACCAATATAAAGATAAGTGCTTATAGTAAATTAGTATCTACGTGTGGGTTTGTATTACCTGTAGATGAGGTTTTATACCTCGCTTTTAATTTCAAAAGTTACGTTACATGAGCGGACGTAAATTAGCACCTACGTGTGGGGTTGAATTATTTGCAGGTAGGGTTTTATACCTGTTTGTTACTATCATTGTTTTAATAAATCCTTTAGCATCAGTGCTATGTATATCTTGATATTTATATAATAAACGTATCATGAAAATAGATTTAGACGGTGTTTTAAGTACTGTAGCGCAGCGGCCTTGTTCGCATTTTGATGAGCGCCCTGATGAGGCTGATATTTCTTTACTGGTTATTCACAATATATCTTTGCCAGCAGGGCAGTTTGGTACACCTTTTGTTGATGAGTTATTTATGGGTAGCATTGACTGCAATGCTCACTCGAGTTTTAGTGACTTAAAAAATTTACGTGTATCGGCCCATTGCTTTATAAAGCGCACCGGTGAGGTTATACAATACGTGCCTTTTGAAAAACGTGCTTGGCATGCCGGGCAATCTGAGTTTGAGGGCGTATCTGCTTGTAATAACTTTAGCATTGGGATTGAGCTTGAAGGTACCGACACCACGCCATACTCTTTAGCGCAATACGAAGTATTAGCTACACTTAGTAAATCTATAATACAACGCTATCCAAAAATTACCCCTTCGCGTATTGTTGGGCATTGCGATATTGCCCCGGGACGTAAAACCGATCCTGGCAGTAGCTTTAATTGGCCATTGTTTTTTAATATGCTTGAACAACTAAGTTAAGAGAGTTATTCCCATGATTTTAGTTTCTATAATAATTGCATTAATACTGGAGCGTTTAGGGGCTCGGTCTAATTACTGGCAGATAAGCTATTACACAAATGGTTATTTAAATCGCTCTAATAAGCTACTAGGTGACAAAGGCTTATTTAGTTCTGCTCCGGGCTTTTTAATTTGGCTGTTACTTCCAGTAATAGCAATAGCGTTTATTTATTGTTTATCTGATTTTGTACTATGGCAGTTAGCTATTAATATTGCTGTGCTTTTGGTTTGCTTTGGTTGTGCCAAGCAGCGTGCTTTATATAAGTCTTACTTAAATGCCTTAACGCGAGATGATGGTACTGCTGCATCTTTATATGCGCTGCAAATAGGTCAAAAGCGTACTGATGATCAAGATGGTGGCGAAACCTTTGGGCAAACATTGGCATGGGTAAACTTTAGATTTTACTGTGCGGTGATTTTTTGGTTTGTTGTTTTAGGTGCGCCAGGCGCGGTTTTATATGCACTGGTACGTACTTTAGCTGATTTAGTACGAGAAGATCATAAAGTAATATTTGCTAAGCGTTTTAAACTTATACATAAACTACTGTTCTGGCTTGACTGGTTGCCTGCACGCATCACCAGCTTTGGCTATTTAGTAATAGGTAACTTTAATAAAGGCACAAGTTGTTGGCTACGTTACGTGCTTAACTTTAAGTCTCCAAATCGCGAAGTAGTAACATGTACTGCACTTGCTGCAGAGCAAGTTGAAAAGCGTTATTACGGCTGTACCTACGAAGCCACGTGTATGATTAAGCTTGTTAAGCGTAATGTATTATTTTACTTAGTACTTATAGCGTTGCTTACATTATTTGGTGGGCTGTCTTAAGTTAATACTTTTTTAATAAAGTACCTTATGCAATGTAAGGTGCTTTAATCTCTTCCTGCAGTTTTTAAGTACAATAAAATAGAGCTAATATTCTAATTTATTCTGGTCAGACCAATTGTTTTCATCCCAAATACGTTATAACAATTTTTGTAAATTGCGCATTGTTTGATCTTCGTTCAAAATGCGTTACGCTACTTTAATTGCTCAAACTACCTGTAAATTGACAGCTAATAGTGTTTTTGATACCGTATTGAAAATTTTTGGTATGACCAATTTACCTTTTGGGTAAATCATACTACTTAAAGCCCCGTTTTATGGGCTCTTGGTATTTATACAACGCGGACGTTGATTCATGTCTTTAAAGATTAAAGCGGCAAAATTATCTGATGTTATTTTACAGCAACTTGAGAATATGATTCTTGAAGGCTCGTTAGCACCAGGTGAAAAGTTGCCACCAGAGCGTGAACTAGCAAAGCAATTTGAAGTGTCTCGCCCGTCACTGCGTGAGGCAATTCAAAAATTAGAAGCGAAAGGTTTAGTTACGCGTCGCCAAGGTGGCGGCACGTTTGTAAAAAATCAGCTCGAAGAAGGGCTTACTGATCCACTTTTTGATTTGATTAGTAAACACCCTGAGTCGCAGTTTGATTTACTTGAATTTCGTCATGCATTAGAAGGGATTGCTGCTTACTACGCAGCACTGCGCGGGACCAGCAACGATTTTAGCAAAGTAAAACAAAGCTTTGATGAAATTGCCTTAGTTAATGATGATTTACAGCAAAAAGCAAAAGCAATTAATGCATTTCACTTTAGCGTGGCAGAAGCCTCGCACAATGTGGTGTTACTGCATTTAGTTAGAGGTATGAAAGCGCTGCTTGAGCAAAATGTATTGCAAAATTTAACTGTTCTATTAAAAAAGTCAGATATTAGCAGTCAGTTAGCTCAACACAGGCGTTTATTAATGGATGCCGTTATTGACGGTAATCCAGAACAAGCCCGTTTAGCAAGTAATGCGCACTTAGCATTTATCGAAGAAGCACTACTTGAAGCAGGCAAAGAACATTCGCGAATTGAACGTAGTTTAAGACGCACTAAACAAAATTAAGTTAGTACATAACTACTTTGAACACACAAATTAAGTAGCTGTGATATTAAATTAACAATATTCGTATTTTAAACATAAGGAAACCTCCATATGTCTGAAGTCAATAAAATTGACGTAGACGCGCTAGAAACACAAGAGTGGTTACAAGCTCTTGAATCAGTTGTGCGCGAAGAAGGTGTTGAACGAGCTCAGTTTTTACTTGAGCAAGTATTAGAGCAAGCCCGTTTAGACGGCGTTGATATGCCAACGGGTATTACCACGAACTACGTTAATACTATTCCTGTAGATCAAGAGCCTGCTTACCCAGGTGATGTAAATCTTGAACGTCGTATTCGTTCAATTATACGTTGGAACGCGATTATGATCGTTCTACGTGCATCTAAAAAAGATCTCGACTTAGGCGGCCATATGGCGTCTTACCAATCATCTGCTGCATTTTATGAAGTGTGTTTTAACCACTTCTTTAAAGCACCAAATGATGTAGACGGTGGTGACTTAGTTTATTACCAAGGTCATATTTCTCCAGGTATCTACGCACGTGCATTTGTTGAAGGTCGTTTATCGGCTGCGCAACTAGATAACTTCCGCCAAGAAGTTGATGGCGAAGGCTTACCATCGTACCCACACCCTAAGTTGATGCCTGAGTTTTGGCAGTTCCCTACGGTATCAATGGGTTTAGGTCCTATTTCATCAATTTATCAAGCACGATTCTTAAAATACTTAGATGGTCGTGGCTTAAAAGACACTAAAAACCAACGTGTATATGCGTTTTTAGGTGACGGTGAAATGGATGAGCCGGAATCGCGTGGTGCTATTTCTTTTGCTGCACGTGAAAAACTAGATAACCTTTGTTATTTAATCAACTGTAACTTACAGCGTTTAGACGGCCCAGTTATGGGTAACGGTAAAATTATTCAAGAGTTAGAAGGCTTGTTTAAAGGTGCTGGCTGGAACGTAATTAAACTTGTATGGGGCAGCGGTTGGGATATTCTGCTTGCTAAAGACACTACAGGTAAATTACTACAATTGATGAACGAAACAATTGATGGTGATTACCAAACTTACAAAGCTAAAGATGGCGCATACGTGCGTGAGCATTTCTTTGGTCGCTACCCTGAAACAGCTGCCCTTGTTGCAGATATGACAGATGACGAAATTTTTGCGCTTAAGCGTGGTGGTCATGAGCCATCAAAACTATTTGCTGCATTTAAAAAAGCAGAAGAAACAAAAGGTCGTCCAACTGTAATTCTTGCTAAAACTGTAAAAGGTTACGGCATGGGTGAAGCAGCTGAAGGTAAAAACATTGCGCACCAAGTGAAAAAAATGGACATGTCGCATGTTGCACATTTACGTTCACGCCTTGGTCTTGATGACTTAGTATCTGAAGAGCAATTAAAAGAATTACCATACCTAGAGCTTGAAGAAGGTTCACCTGAGTACAAGTACCTACATGCGCGTCGTGATGAGCTTAAAGGTTACACACCTAAGCGTATTCCACGTTTTAGTGAAAAACTTACGTTGCCAGAAGTAGATGCATTTAAGCCACTACTTGAAGAGCAAAAGCGTGATATATCTACTACTATGGGCTTTGTTCGTGCACTTAATATCTTATTAAAAGATAAAGGCATTGGTAAAAATATCGTACCAATTATTGCAGATGAAGCGCGTACATTTGGTATGGAAGGTTTATTCCGTCAAATCGGTATTTACAATCCGCATGGCCAAAACTACACGCCACAGGATCGTGATATTGTTTCTTACTATAAAGAAGCAACTTCAGGTCAAGTATTGCAAGAAGGTATCAATGAGTTAGGTGCTATGTCGTCATGGGTTGCTGCTGCAACATCATACAGCACTAACGATTTACCAATGATCCCATTCTACATTTACTACTCTATGTTTGGTTTCCAACGTGTTGGCGACATGGCATGGATGGCGGGCGATCAACAAGCACGTGGTTTCTTATTAGGTGCTACAGCGGGTCGTACAACGCTAAATGGTGAAGGCTTACAACACGAAGATGGTCATAGCCACATTCTTGCAAACACGGTTCCTAACTGTGTTTCTTATGACCCAACTTACGCGTTTGAAGTGGCTGTTATTGTACAAGACGGTATTCGTCGTATGTACGGTGACGACCAAGAAAATATTTACTACTACCTAACGCTTATGAACGAAAACTACCATCAGCCAGCTATGCCAGAAGGCGCTGAAGAAGGTATTCGTAAAGGTATTTACAAGCTTGAAAGTTACGAAGGTAAAAAAGCCAACGTACAGCTATTAAGCTCAGGTACTATTATGACTGAAGTGCGCAAAGCTGCTTCAATCTTAAGCGAAGAATATGGTATTGCATCAGATGTTTACTCAGTAACATCTTTCAATGAGCTAACGCGTGATGGTCAAGATGTTGAGCGTTTTAACATGCTTAATCCTGAAAGCGAGCAAAAAACAGCATTTATCACAAGCGTATTAAACGACTCTGTGACTGTTGCAGCAACGGATTACATGAAAAACTACGCAGAACAAGCGCGTTCATTCATTCCAAGCAGCAACTACAAAGTGTTAGGTACAGATGGTTACGGTCGTTCTGATAGCCGTGAAAACCTACGTCGTCACTTTGAAGTTAACGCAAGCTACGTTGTTGTTGCTACGTTATCTGAACTTGCTAAACGCGGTGAAGTTGAGAAGTCAGTAGTTGTTGAAGCACTTAAAAAGTTCAACATCGACACTAACAAACTTAACCCACTGTACGCATAAGAGGTTTGCAATGAGTATTGAAATTAAAGTACCTGATATTGGTGACGACGAAGTAGAAGTAACCGAAATATTAGTAAGCGTTGGCGATAAAGTAGATGTTGACCAATCATTACTAAATGTTGAAGGTGACAAAGCATCAATGGAAATACCTGCTTCTCAAGCGGGGACTGTAAAAGAGATTAAAGTTAACGTTGGCGACACCGTTACAACAGGCTCTTTAGTATTTTTGTTTGAAGGCGAGAGTGAAGGCACTGATGAGGAAAATACATCAGCCGCTGCTCCAGCTAAATCTGAAGAAGCAGCACCAGCTGCTTCTACAGGTTCTTCAATTAAAGAAGTAACCGTACCAGATATTGGCGATGATGAAGTTGAAGTAACTGAAATCATGGTTGCTGTTGGTGACACCGTTGAAGAAGAGCAATCTATCTTAAACGTGGAAGGCGACAAGGCGGCAATGGAAGTACCAGCTCCATTTGCCGGCACAGTTAAAGAAATAAAAGTAGCCGCTGGCGACACAGTTAAAACTGGCTCGTTAGTGTTTGTTTTTGAAGTAGCAGGAAGTGAATCTGCAGCACCGGCTAAAGAGTCGGCTCCTGTAGAAGCGCCAGCTGATAGTTCAACAGCAAGTTCAGCACCAAGCACTAAAGAAGTTAATGTGCCTGATATTGGTGGCGATGAAGTTGAAGTAACTGAAATTATGGTTGCCGTTGGCGACGAGGTTTCAGAAGATCAATCAATCTTAAACGTTGAAGGCGACAAAGCTGCAATGGAAGTGCCAGCTCCATTTGCAGGTACAGTTAAAGAAATTAAAGTAGCCGCTGGCGATAAAGTATCGACTGGTTCATTAATTTTTGTATTTGAAGTTGCAGGCAGTGCGCCAGCGGCATCTGCACCAGCTGAAAAATCAGCACCTGCAGCAGCGGCTAAAACTGAGTCAGCACCGGCTCAAGCAGCACCTGCAAAAGCAAGTAATGAAAGCTTCACAGAAAACAGCGCGTATGCTCATGCATCACCCGTTGTTCGCCGTTTAGCGCGTGAGTTTGGTATTAACCTAGCTAACGTTAAAGGCACTGGTCGCAAAGCCCGTATAGTTAAAGAAGACGTGCAAAACTACGTTAAAAACCTAGTTAAGCAAGTTGAATCTGGTCAATTATCTGCAGGCAGTAGCGCAGGTGGTAGTGAGCTTGGTCTTATTCCATGGCCTAAAGTAGATTTTGCTAAATTTGGCGAAATTGAAGAGAAAAAACTGTCTCGCATTCAAAAGCTATCAGGTAAAAACTTACACCGTAACTGGGTACAAATCCCACATGTTACACAGTTTGATGAAGCTGATATCACAAGTCTTGAAGTATTCCGTAAAGAGCAAAATGCACTTAGCGAGAAGAAAAAGCTTGGCGTTAAAATCACACCACTTGTGTTTGTGATGAAAGCAGCGGCTAAAGCACTTGCAGACTTCCCAACATTTAACTCTTCACTGTCTAGCGACGGCGAAAGTTTAATTCTTAAGAAGTACATTAACATTGGTGTTGCTGTTGATACGCCAAATGGTTTAGTAGTGCCAGTGTTTAAAGATGTTGATAAAAAAGGCATTATTGAATTATCACGTGAACTAATGGAAGTATCTGTTAAAGCACGTGACGGTAAGCTTACATCGTCTGATATGCAAGGTGGTTGTTTTACTATCTCTAGCCTTGGCGGTATCGGTGGTACGGCATTTACGCCGATTGTTAATGCGCCAGAAGTTGCTATTTTAGGTGTATCTAAATCTGAAATGAAACCTAAATGGAATGGCAAAGAGTTTGAACCAAAACTAATGGTTCCGCTGTCTATGTCATACGACCATAGGGTTATTGACGGAGCATTAGCTGCACGCTTTACTGTGACTCTTGCAAGTTACATGAGCGATATTCGCCAGTTGGTGATGTAACCAGTTTAGTAAAATTGGTATACGCAATAAAATAAATAGAATCAAATCCCAGCCAGTTGTTTTTAGCTGGGATTTTTACCATTTGCAATGATACAATCTTTGTACGAATTGCATCACTTTGTGCGCTGCTCACTCTTTCTGCCTTGCAGAAACATGGCAGTTAAATTTTAGGGCAGTGTCCCGTTCAAACAATTAAGGTAAAAGCATGAGCAACGAATTAAAAACTCAAGTTGTTGTACTAGGCGGTGGTCCTGGTGGTTATTCTGCGGCTTTCCGTGCTGCTGACTTGGGCTTAGAAGTTACATTAGTAGAATCTCGCGAAACATTAGGTGGCGTATGTCTTAATGTTGGTTGTATTCCTTCTAAAGCACTTTTACACGTAGCTAAAGTGATTGATGACGCAGCAGAAATGTCATCTCACGGTGTTACTTTTGGCGCACCAAAAATCGATCTTGACCAAGTTCGTACTTGGAAAGATTCTGTAGTTGGCCAGTTAACTGGTGGACTAGAAGGCATGGCCAAAATGCGTAAAGTGAAAGTTGTATCTGGATACGGCAAATTCACTGGCAGCAATACTTTAGTAGTTGAAGGCGCAGACGGCGCTACAACTATCACGTTTGATAACGCGATTATTGCAGCAGGTTCTAAACCAGTTAACTTACCTTTCATCCCAGAAGATGACCGTGTAATTGATTCAACTGGTGCATTAGAACTTAAAGACGTACCAGAAAAACTACTTGTACTTGGTGGTGGTATTATCGGTCTTGAAATGGGTACGGTTTACCGTGCGCTAGGTTCTGCAATTGATGTTGTAGAATTTGCTGATCAATTAGTACCAGCAGCTGATAAAGACATTATTAAAATTTACCAAAAATACGTAAGCAAAAAATTCAACGTAATGCTTTCAACTAAAGTTGTTGGTGTTGAAGCTAAAGAAGACGGCTTATACGTAACGTTTGAAGGTAAAAACGCACCAGCAGAACCAGTACGTTACGACAAAGTACTTGTTGCAGTTGGCCGTACTCCAAACGGTAACTTACTTGATGCTGAAAAAGCGGGCGTAAACGTTGATGAGCGTGGCTTTATTAATGTTGATAAGCAATTACGTACTAACGTAAGCCATATTTTTGCAATTGGTGACTTAGTTGGACAGCCTATGCTTGCGCATAAAGCGGTTCATGAAGGTCATGTTGCTGCAGAAGTTATTTCTGGTCAGAAGCATTTCTTCGACCCTAAATGTATTCCTTCAATAGCGTACACAGACCCAGAAATCGCTTGGGTAGGTGTTACTGAGAAAGAAGCAAAAGAGCAAGGCTTAAAAGTTGAAACTGCGGTATTCCCGTGGGCAGCATCTGGTCGTGCAATTGCATCTGCTCGTACTGAAGGTTCTACTAAACTTATCTTTGATAAAGAAAGTGGCCGTATAATCGGTGGTGCTATGATCGGTATTAACGCGGGCGAAATGCTTGGCGAAATCGGTTTAGGTATTGAAATGGGTGCTGATGGTGAAGACTTAGCGCTTACAATTCATGCTCACCCAACATTGAATGAATCAATCGGCCTTGCAGCTGAAATTTTTGAAGGTTCAATCACTGATTTACCAAACAAAAAAGCAGCTAAAAAGAAGTAATTTAACTTCTTAGTATTTGCTTAAAAAAACCCAACTTCGGTTGGGTTTTTTTATGTCTATTTTTAACTCAGATAAATATAAGATTAAATAACAAGAAGTCGTTACAATGCGCGCTTAATTAATTGAAGGTAAATACAGTGAAAAACTCAGTTTTAGCATTACGCGCTCAACAAATAAGTGAATCTCGTCGAGAGTTTAATGCTCGAGGCGGTAAATTAGATCGCTGTGAACAATGCCTGATTGCTAAGCACTACTGTATTTGCAAAGGTGTTGAGCATGCAGATTGTAAGGCCGCTGTGTGCTTACTGATGTATCATAATGAAAGCTTTAAACCTTCTAATACAGGGCGTTTAATTGCTGAAATAGTGCCAGATAACCACGCCTTTAGATGGGATAGAACAGATCCTAACCCAGCGCTTTTAGCTTTAATAAATGATTCGCAGTATCAGCCAATGGTCGTGTTTCCCGCAGAAGATGTAGAAGAGGGCAGAGCTATTACCGAAGTGAGTATTGAATCAGGTAAAAAGCCGCTATTTATATTCTTAGATGGTACGTGGCGCGAAGCTAAAAAAATGATTCGTAAAAGCCCTTATTTAGATAACTTGCCTGTACTTTCTGTTACTGCTGATAAACTATCTGATTACCGATTACGTGTAGCCCCTCATGCACATCAACTAGGCACTGCTGAAGTAGGTATTATGGTGCTAGCACTTGCGGGCGAAATGGATGCATCGATAAAATTAGAGCAGCATTTTATTAAGTTTCGTGATGCGTATTTATTGGGTAAGCGCAATAAAGGCCGACCGCTAGAAGGTTAATTTTACGAAGTTAAGCAAATGCTTGCTGATTTTTTAAGTGAGCAAGTGCTTTATTTTGAATTGCTCTGAAGCCTTCTTCAGATGTTAATTGTAAAACAGTATTATACAATTGACTTATACTATTATGCACTTGAATAAACGAGATACAGTCTTCACCAATCATTTCTTTTGCTTCTTCAACTCGTTTTAAAAAGTAGCAGTTAATGTCTATTTTGCCATTAAATTGAGTCGTTGCAATTGCGTCTGCTATTCTATTAAGTTGATAACTAAACTCATCAGGTCGAGCACCTTCACCCCACTTGCTAATACGAATGTCGCGTTCTAACTGAATAATTTCGTTAAGTATATTTTTAAACTCACTCATTGGCATATTTAAAAAGTTATAACCTTTGGGGTTAAATAAAGCTTTATAGGGATTTTCGCTGGGGGTTTGGGCACTAAATACACCAATTGGTTTTGCTGTACTTGCGTCTGATACTTTACATAAAAAGGTATTACTTTGAGATGTTTTAAAATTCATATCCATTGAGTATTTATGATCCTTGCGTTATTTAGTTATCGGCGCAATTAATAAAAAACTTAGCGAAATTTAAAATATTAATAAAGTATTTTAAGGTCTTAGCATTGATTTGCTGTGACGCGATATTACTCAGTAAAGATTAGTGATAGTTGCTCAGTGCTTTACTCACCCAAATTTTAGGCAAAGAAAAGCGCGCTCTATCTCTAGGCGCGCTTGCGGAATCTTCTAATTTTCTGCATCCTGCAATTGAACTTAATCAACTCCAATTTTCACTAATCCATGTTTATTACTATATTACTTTTTAGTTCTATGTAATGTAGACCGTCCGGGCCTGTATCCTTTAATTCCTAAACATCCTGTAGGGTAAATACTATTACCAAATCCTTAATTACACTTCCTAGTGTATCCTTGTTTTAACCAATCCCTTGTGTTGCCTTAAAGGCCTGTCCATTTATTCCTTCAACATCCTGTTGAGCAACTTAGCCTTGTTGTTATCCTTTTCGCATCTTCCTGACGCTGTCCTTTTTACAACATTGCGTTGTGATACTCATCCTGAGCCTGTCCTAAAGTCCGTGTTGTCCTGATAACCTAATCATTGGTTGGTTGAGTAAGCAGTCCATTTCCTTTTACTCAATAAGCGTCATTGCTTGGTTGATGTGTAAATTATAGTGCAATAG
Source organism: Pseudoalteromonas sp. SG43-4 (assembly GCF_014164325.1). Taxonomy (NCBI): domain Bacteria; kingdom Pseudomonadati; phylum Pseudomonadota; class Gammaproteobacteria; order Alteromonadales; family Pseudoalteromonadaceae; genus Pseudoalteromonas; species Pseudoalteromonas sp. SG43-4. Next base: position 166,626 of record NZ_JACJFB010000004.1, read on the forward strand.
AGCAACTAAAATAGAGATAAAACTACATTCAATTAGTGTTTTTGCAATAGTAATAAAAATAAATCTCATATAATTCATGCGTTTAACTGTTTTTAGGTTGTTTTTTATCTTGTTTTTTACTCATTAGCTGTCACATCCGTAAGACATCTCTTACACCGTATTTCCTTTTTGGGCGTTATTTACATATTTACATTTATTTAAAGTGTGCACTTTTAGAATGAGCACGGTAGAATTCGTTGATAATAACAGTTATTTAGGTGGAATAATGAAGAAAGTATTTGCACTTGTTTTAGGGGTAGTTGCATCGGCACCAGTCTTTGCAAACGATGTTGTTAACATCTACTCTTTTCGTCAACCGTTTTTAATTCAGCCAATTTTAGAAGATTTTACAAAGCAAACAGGCATAAAAACCAATGTTGTTTTTGCTAAAAAAGGGCTAATTGAGCGTGTTAAACGCGAAGGCAAGCACAGTAAAGCTGATTTAGTATTAACCTCTAACTTTAGCGCGCTTATTCAATTAGAAGATTTAAAATTAACACAAACTATAAAAAGTGACAGTGTAAATAATAATGTTCCAGCCGCCTTTCGTGACGGTGATGGCCAATGGGTTGCGCTTACTAAGCGAGTGCGTAATGTATATTCATCAAAAGAGCGAGTTGGTGAGTTACCTAAGCTCACTTATGAAGATTTAGCAGACTCTAAATACAAAGGACAAATTTGTACGCGCTCTGGCAAACATCCATATAATTTAGGTTTAGTGGCTTCTATGATTGCACACCATGGTGAAGCGCAAACTAAAGAGTGGCTTGAAGGTGTTAAGGCTAATTTAGCACGCAAGCCCCAAGGTAACGATCGTGCTCAAGTTAAAGCTGTTAAAGAAGGTTTATGTAACTTGGCATTAGGTAATAGTTACTACCTTGGCAAAATGCTAGAAGATAAAGAACAAAAAGGTTGGGCAGAGGCCGTAAATATTAACTTTCCGAATCAAGTTAATCGTGGCTCACATATAAATGTATCGGGTGCGGTTATTACCAAATACGCTAAAAACCCTGAAAATGCATTAAAGCTCATAGAGTATATGACCGACAGCAAAGCACAAAACATGTATGCCTCATTAAATATGGAGTATCCAGTTAAGTCGGGTGTTGAATTATCAACTTTGGTTGCCTCTTGGGGTAGCTTTAAAGAAGACAGCTTGCCACTTGATGAGATTAGTAAATATCGTCCGTTAGCACTTAAGCTAATTGATGAGGTGAAGTTCGATCTTTAATGACTAATAAATTTAAGCTGTCTAAATGGCAGCTCTTTGCGTGGTCGACTGGCTTAATACTATCGGCCCCGTTGTTTTTTCTTCTTTTTGAATCTCTACAAGGTAGCTCTGAGGTGTTTTCTCACCTGTGGGATACCGTGCTTTGGGATTACATAACCAATACCGTATTGTTAGTTTTAGGTGTTTGCGTCCTTAGCTGCGCCATAGCTTTGCCACTTGGGTGGCTAACGGCTTACTGTAGTTTCCCGGGTAAAAAACAGTTTGAATGGGCACTTATGCTGCCCCTTGCTATGCCCACCTATATTATTGCCTATGTATACACTGATTTATTAGATTATGCGGGCCCGGTGCAAATAGCGCTGAGAGAATGGTTTGGCTGGAAATCGCCTAGCGACTATTGGTTTTTTGATATACGTACATTACCCGGCGCCATCGTTATGATTGCCTTGGTGCTTTACCCGTATTTATTTTTAATTTTTAAAACGGCCCTTCGCGAGCAGTCATTCAAATTAGTACAAGCTAGCCAGTTAATGGGGCTATCTCCTTGGCAAAGCTTTTTTAAAGTCAGTTTAGTGCTCTCTCGTGGGGCAATTGTGGCGGCTCTTGCACTTATTAGTATGGAAACCATGGCCGACTTTGCAACAGTGAGTTATTTTGCCGTAAGTACATTAACAACCGCCGTATACGATACGTGGTTTGGTTATTACTCACTTACAGCGGCCGCTAAAATATCGGGTGTGATGTTACTGCTGTTATTTTTAGCATTAATGGCAGAGCGTTTTAGTCGCCGAAACCAAGCGGTATTTGAGCGACAATCAAGTGTAAATAGCGAATCTCTCTATGTATTAAAAGGAAAGTCTGCTTGGCTCGCAACGGCATTTTGTAGCTTTATTTTACTTATCGCTTTTGTAATTCCTATTGCAGTACTTATAAATTACGCCATTACCTACTTTGATAAAGCATGGGATGTTGAGTTTTTTAGTTACGCTTGGCAAAGTTTAAAAGTGGCAGGGGTTGTAAGTGTTATAACCATTACATTGAGTGTTTTTGTGGTTTTTTATCAGCGTGTTGCAAAGCAAGCGTATCCGCTTATTCCTGGTCGTTTAGCAAGCACAGGTTATGCGTTGCCAGGAACTGTACTCGCTATTGCGGTTTTGTTACCCCTTACATTATTAGAGAACACTATTAACACAGCACTCGAGCCGTATAACTTAGACATTGGCTTACTGCTTACAGGTAGCATTCTTACTATTATTATTGCTTATATTGTTAGGTTTTACGCCATTGCACATGGAGCAATTGAGTCGAGTTTTTTACGTATTAGTCCATCACTTGATATGGCAAGCCAATCAATGGGTAAAAGCCAAGGGCAAACGCTGCGTTTAGTGCACCTACCTTTACTGCGAAGAGGATTGCTCACTGCTGCCTTATTGGTATTTATTGAGTGTATGAAAGAGTTGCCAGCTGCGCTATTGCTCAGACCGTTTAATTTTGAAAGCTTAGCTACTCATGTATTTCAGTATGTGAGCGACGAGCAATTAGAGCTTGCTTCAATATCTGCATTATTTATTGTTATCGTTGGGTTTATTCCTTTGTATTTTATTAATCGTTCTATGGAGCAACGTAGTTAAATGAGTAGTTTAATTTTACAAGGCGTGAGCTATCACTATAACGGCACAAAGGTTATTCACGATTTAGATTTAACAGTGGGTAAAGATGAAATTGTTTGTCTACTCGGGGCGAGTGGATGCGGCAAAACAACCACATTAAAGGCGATTGCAGGTTTAATTGAAGCCAAGCAAGGGTCTATTTTTATAGACGGTAAATTAGTGAGTGATGAGCAATCTTTTGTCTCACCTGAGCATCGTAACATCGGCATGATGTTTCAAGATTATGCGTTGTTTCCGCATTTAACGGTGGCAAATAATATTGCATTCGGGCTTAGTAATATGAGCAAAGCTCAAAAGCAGCAACGCGTTGATGAAATGCTTAAGCTTGTACATTTAATTGGCTGTGCTGACAGGTTTCCACACCAGTTATCGGGTGGCCAACAGCAACGCGTCGCTATCGCTCGTGCATTAGCTTATAAACCTAGTTTATTACTCCTTGATGAGCCTTTTTCAAACATCGACACACAAGTACGCTTTGAATTAATTGCTGATATACGTCGAATTATTAAGGCAACTCAAGTATCTGCTGTATTTGTTACACATTCAAAAGAAGAGGCATTTGCCTTTTCAGATACACTGGCCATTATGCATCGCGGTAAAATTGAGCAACAAGGCACGCCTGAGCAGCTTTTTGCAGCTCCATGTTCAAAGGAGGTTGCAGAGTTTCTGGGTCAGGGCATATACTTAAGCGCAGAAGTATTAACCGCAACTGAATATAAAACACCATTTGGTTTAGTCGAATCTTATGTTGAGAGTAAGCATAATGTAAGTGCAGGGCTTATATATGTGCGCCCTCATCAAATAGAATTAGTGGCAGATAACCAAAGTGACAAATTCAGCAAGCGAGCTACAATCATAAGTCGTCGCTTTATTGGTTCGGCGTATGTTTATTCGCTTGTTATTGATGAACAAGAAATTGAAGTTGCTGCACAATATGGCCAGTCATTTGAAAATAATGATCAGGTTATAATAAAAATAAAACCTCACACGGTGAATTTTTTCGAATCGTAATTAATTTGTTATTCGCTGTGTTTTTATCTGTAAAACTAAGGAATAACAATGGCGCAAGCGCAATCAGGGATTTGTGCTGAAGCAAACTTACACGGTTTGCACTTATTTTTTAATGTGTTTGATGGTCAAGACGAATCACTTCGCGCAAAGTTAAAACAAGTAAGCGCTATAGAAGAAGAGTTTAGCGATCAATTTTCAGAATCAATGCTCTCTTGTATGGTTGCTATTGGTGCGCAATACTGGCCGCATATCCTCCCTGAATACATTCCAAGCGAATTACAGAGCTTTCCCAATATAACCCATAGCGATCACCAAATGAGCGTACAACCGTGTGATTTATTTGTACAAATTCGCTCTGACCGTGAAGATGTTAACCATTTATTTGCGCTGCAAATTTTAAAATTATTTGCCCCCGATGTAGAGCTGGTGGAGCAAATTCGGAATTTTCGCTTTTTAGATGGTCGTGATTTTAACGGTTTTATTTATGGTGGCGACACCGCACATGGAAGAAAAAAGCGCGCTACGGCTTTAATCAGCAACCCTGGTAGCTTTGAAGATCAGGGGAGTTATATTCATGTTCAGCGTTATAAACATGATTTAACTATGTGGCAGCATTTATCATTGAGTGAGCAAGAGCAAATAATGGGACGTACGCGTCTTGATAACACGCTAATTACCCCAGCGATCGAAACCAGCCATGCTTCGCGAAGTGAGCTAAAAGACGAAGAGGGACAACCGCTACTATTAAATCAAAGCATGCCTTATGGCGACGTGTATGAGCAGGGAATGTTATCAATTACATGCGCTTGTACGGGCACCGCATTTGAAAAAGTACTTAATAGTCGTTTAGGGGAAGGGGATTGCTACGACCACTGGCTTGATTTTACTCAAGCCGATATGGGCTCTGCTTTCTTTGCACCTTCAATAGGGTTTTTAAAACAAATTTAATTTGCTATTAAACCGTATCAAATAAAATGCGAACACGTTCAAGTGTTACATCTATTTCAGATATTTTAGCAGGAGCGATAAAAATAGTGTCATCGCCGGCAATAGTTCCTAGTACGCCATCTGCTTTACCTAATGAATCTAATAAACGTGCAATAAGCTGAGCAGCACCTGGGCTGGTACGAATGATGATCATCATTTCGTTGTGCATAATGTCGATTACTAATTGGCGTAATGGGCTTTTAGCCGTAGGTACACCCATTTCAGCAGGTAAGCAGTAAACCATTTCTTGTTTGGCATTACGTGTGCGTACAGCGCCAAATTTACTTAACATGCGTGATACTTTACTTTGGCTTATATTGTCAAAACCTTGATCTTTTAACGCATCAACTATTTCGCCTTGAGAGCCAAAATTTTCTTCTTTTAATAGTGATTTAAATGCTTTTACCAGTGCTTCTTGTTTATCTTGTGGTTGCATAGTCTTTATTCGTTTTTGTTATTTATGCCGCAAATTCTACACAAAAATGAATAATTATGCAGCAGTTGTTTAGTTAACTTGCCAGTTTGATGCGTTAAATCACATAAGTTTACGACTATGGTCGAAAATATACTTGAAATAGACAGGATAAATTTGTTTTTAGTCGCTAATTTCATTATCTTAAGAGCCACAAATGTTTCCTACCTCAAATTACGGAGAATTCCAATGAAAGTTGCTGTATTAGGTGCTGCAGGCGGTATCGGCCAAGCGTTGTCTTTATTATTAAAAACAGGCTTACCAGCTGGCTCTGAATTATCACTTTATGATGTTGCACCAGTAGTACCAGGTGTTGCGGTTGACCTTTCTCACATCCCAACAGATGTTAAAGTTGCAGGCTTTGGCGCAGACGATTTAAATAAAGCGCTTGAAGGCTCTGACATCGTTCTTATCCCAGCGGGTATGCCGCGTAAACCAGGTATGGATCGTGCTGATTTATTCAATGTAAATGCTGGCATCATCAAAACGTTAGCAGAAGGCATTGTTGCCAGCTGTCCTAAAGCGTTAGTAGGTATTATTACTAACCCAGTAAATGGCACAGTTCCAATTGTTGCTGAAGTATTCAAAAAAGCAGGTACTTACGACGCTAAACGCGTATTCGGTATTACTACGCTTGACGTTATTCGTTCAGAAGCATTTGTTGCTGAACTCAAAGGCGTAGACGTAGCAACAGTAAAAGTACCAGTAATTGGTGGTCACTCAGGCACAACTATTCTGCCTCTACTTTCTCAAGTTGAAGGTGTTTCTTTCACTGATGAAGAAGTTGCTGCACTTACTCCACGTATCCAAAATGCGGGTACTGAAGTTGTAAATGCTAAAGCAGGCGGTGGTTCAGCTACGCTATCTATGGGTGCTGCTGCAGCTCGTTTTTGTATGTCTTTAGTTAAAGGCCTACAAGGTGAAGAAGTTGTAGATTACGCTTACGTTGCTGTTGAAAATGGCGATGCAGAGTACTTTGCACATCCAGTACGTTTAGGTAAAAACGGCGTAGAAGAAATTCTTTCTTACGGCGAACTAAGCGCATTTGAAACAAAAGCAAAAAATGACATGCTTGAAACTCTGAAAAAAGACATCAAAGAAGGTGTTGATTTCATGGCGTAATAGCCAGTTTGAGCGATACCAATTGCATTAAATAAATGAGCAGTTATTACGATGGATAAATAGCTCGTTAGCAAGGCAAATATTACGATGTATAGTTGTTCTATATAAATAATATTTAACGCAGCTAATGAGTTATTTAGCCCGAAAGAATGCTTAATGTTTTGATAAAATTGGTATATAAAAAAGCCTGCATTTGCAGGCTTTTTTATTGCTCAGAATTAATGTCACACTGTGTAACTAGTTAAAACTAGTGGTCGCGGTCAACCGCAATACGGGCAAGGCTTATAAGTGCTTGCTTATAGTCAGACTCAGCTAAAAAGTCTAAACAGGCAATGGCTTTTTCGGCCTCAAGCTCTGCTTTTTGCATTGTAAACTCAAGCGCATTAGTTTGTTTTAGTGCAGTTAAAATTTCTTCTAAATGCTCCATACCATTACTGTGCTCTATTGCATCACGAATGAGCTGTGTTTGCTGCTCGCTACCATGTTGCATAGCATAAATAAGCGGAAGGGTTGGTTTGCCTTCAGCTAAATCATCGCCAATGTTTTTACCTAGCTGCTCAGCATCTGCATTGTAATCGAGTACGTCATCTACTAGTTGAAACGCAGTACCTAAATGCATACCGTATAGGTTTAGTGCATCAAGTGTCGCTTGGTCTTGCTCTGTGATAATGGCAGCAAGGCCTGTAGCTGCTTCAAATAATTTAGCCGTTTTAGAGTAAATAACCTGCATATAGCTGGCTTCAGTCGTATCTGGGTCATTGCAGTTCATCAGCTGCAATACTTCACCTTCAGCAATAATGTTTGTTGCATCGGCAAGTACTTGCATAATCTGCATTTTTCCAAGGCCAACCATAAGCTGAAATGAGCGAGTGTAAATAAAGTCACCAACCAATACGCTAGCAGCATTACCAAATTCAGCATTTGCTGTAGGCGTGCCACGTCGTAAGTTTGATTCATCTACAACATCATCATGCAATAGCGTTGCTGTATGGATAAACTCAACAATTGTTGCAAGTGTTATGTGATCTTTACCCTGATAACCGAGCGCTTTGGCTGCTAAAATAGCCAGCATTGGACGAACGCGTTTGCCGCCACTGCTAACTATATATAAACCAAGCTGATTAACTAACGCCACATCTGAGCGCATTTGCGCATGTATAAGTTGATTGACGTCATTCATATCGCTTTCGATTAACGCCTGGATAGCTTTTATATCCATTGATCTCCGAGCCAATTTTTATGTGTGAACGGCGCAGATTGTACAACAAAAAATGCACTAGCTCGATATTTTGTGACGATTGATTGAAAAAACACTATTAAAGTACTTAATTTAGACTGAATTAGCCAAGATAACTGATTAATTGATAATCAATATAGAGTTTATGGTGTGCTTAGATATTGAGCTGTGAGGGTCATATTTGAGTACATTAATTTATTTCGGCTAAGAGTTAAAAAGCGCTTGGCAAAAGGGCCAATTAATATAAAATGGGGTAAATATTGAATTGCTCTCAAAGCAGCTACTTTTTATTCATTTTAATTACAAAATAGGCTTGCTAGTTATTTCGCGTTAGCGTAAACTTCGCGCCCTATCGAAGAATATTTTAGTTGCGCCGATTTGAGGGTGCACAGACGGAGTTAATTATGTACGCGGTTTTCCAAAGTGGTGGTAAACAGCATCGTGTGACTGAAGGTCAAACGATTCGTCTTGAAAAATTAGACGTTGAAACTGGTGCGGCAGTAGAATTTGATTCAGTACTTTTAGTTGCTGATGGTGAGAAAATCGAGATCGGTGTACCGTTCGTAAACGGTGGCAAGATAACAGCTGAGGTTGTTTCACATGGTCGCGGTGAGAAGATTAAGGTTGTTAAATTTAGACGCCGTAAGCATTCTCGTAAGCAAATGGGCCATCGTCAATGGTTCACTGAAGTTAAAATCACTAGCATTAGCGCTTAATTAGAGGTACTTAGAAATGGCACATAAAAAAGCAGCTGGTAGTACTCGTAACGGTCGCGATTCAGAAAGCAAACGCCTTGGTGTTAAGCGTTTTGGTGGCGAATCAGTTCTAGCGGGTAGCATCATTGTTCGTCAGCGTGGAACTCGTTTCCACCCTGGTACTAACGTAGGTATCGGTAAAGACCACACTATCTTCGCAAAAGCAGATGGTAAAGTTCAGTTTGAACAAAAAGGTCCTTTAAACCGTAAATACGTAACTATCGTAACTGAGTAATCAGTAAGGTAGTTAAAAACCCCGCCTTTGCGGGGTTTTTTGTTTTGTAGTCAGCCAATATATACCCAAGCCTGCATTTGTGCTGGCTTGGGTATATAATAGAGTTATTAAACAAGCCAATCCCTAAAGTGAGTAATCATGAAGTTTGTAGATGAAGTAGAAATTCGCGCAGAAGCTGGAGACGGTGGCAGCGGCATCGTGTCTTTCCGTCGTGAAAAATATGTTCCAGATGGTGGACCAGACGGCGGTGACGGTGGAGACGGTGGTAGTGTTTATCTACAAGCTGATGAAAACTTAAATACCTTAATTGATTATCAGTTTGAGCGCTTCCATAGAGCTGAACGTGGTACTAACGGTCGTAGCCGTAACTGTACAGGCCGAAAAGCTGATGACTTATTTGTTATGGTGCCTGTGGGCACGCGCATCATGGATGTTGATACCCAAGAGGGACTTGGCGATTTAACGCAACATGGTCAACGAATTTTGGTTGCAAAAGGTGGTTTCCACGGCTTGGGGAATGCGCGTTTTAAATCAAGTACTAACCGAGCACCTCGTCAAAAAACATTAGGCACACCAGGTGAAGTACGTAACTTAAAATTAGAGTTACTATTATTAGCTGATGTTGGCTTACTTGGATTGCCAAATGCCGGTAAATCTACGTTTATCCGCAGTGTATCTGCAGCAAGACCAAAAGTAGCTGATTACCCATTCACGACGCTTATTCCTAATTTAGGTGTAGTACGTCCTGAAGCAAATAAATCATTTGTTATAGCCGATATTCCGGGTCTAATTGAAGGTGCATCTGATGGCGCAGGCCTAGGTATTCGCTTTTTGAAACATTTAGAGCGTTGTCGTGTGTTATTACACATTATTGATGTAATGCCGGTAGATGGTTCAAACCCTGTTGATAATGCGTTTTCGATTATTAACGAGCTGCACCAATACAGCCCTAAATTAGCTGAGAAGCCACGCTGGTTAGTATTTAATAAAATAGATTTATTACCAGAGGATGAAGCAAAAGCGTTATGCGAATCGATTGCAGAAGAGCTGGGCGAAACTGAAAATATCTATCACATTTCAGCAATTAATAAACTTAACACTCAACCATTAATCCACAACATAATGACACTACTTGATAGCATGCCTAAAGAGAAGTTTGTACAAGTGGAAGATGAAGAAGTTGAATTTAAGTGGGATACCTATCATGAAAAAGCCACTAAAGGTAAGGGCAATGATGATGATTGGGATGACTGGGATGAAGATGATTACGACGTAGAAGTTGTCTACGAGCGTTAATTAAATAGAATTTACTAAAAAGGAGCTTATGCTCCTTTTTCTTTGTTTAAGAATAAAGTACTAGGTGTTTATTATGATAATTTCAATGATAGCAGCAATGGCAAATAACCGTGTAATTGGTCTAGATAATAAAATGCCATGGCATTTACCTGCAGATCTTCAGCATTTTAAAAAGGTCACTACGGGTAAGCCTGTGATCATGGGTCGTAAAACTTTTGAGTCTATAGGCCGTCCATTACCTGGGCGCCGTAATATTATTATTACTCGAAACAGCGAATATACTGCACAGGGTATTGAAGTAGTAACTACGCCAGATGCCGCATTAGAACTCGTTGCTACTGCTGAAGAAGTAATGATTATTGGTGGTGGTAATATCTATGAGCAATTTTTACCAAAAGCAGAGCGCCTGTATCTAACTTTTATTGATTTAGATGTTAAAGGCGATACACAGTTTCCTGATTACAATAAAGTTGCTAATTGGTACGTGAAAGAAGAGCAAGAAAACCATCCGGATGACAAGAATTTATCTAGTTATAAATTCGTAACTTTATATAAAGAACGTTAACATTATTGCGTAAATTTTGATAGATTGATATAATATTCGATAGTCTATATAAGAACAAAGTATTATAAAGGGTTTGTCATGTTTAAATTACCAAAGCTAGTTGCACTTACTGCCGTTGTAGCTGTTAGTTCGTTTTCGTATACAGCACCTGTAAATGCTGAAGATCAATTAGCAGTATCTATTTGTGAATATATTGCGGCAGACGATAAAAACCGATTACGCAGCAAGCTTAAAAGCTCTCGTGTAAAAATTCGTAATATTTATGATGCAGTACAATGTAATGGTAATAACTTATTACGTCATGCTGTTGCTAGTAATGCAGTAGATACTGGTGAGTATATAGTTAAAAACTTATCAAAAAGTGCATTAACAGATGGTGCTGATATTGCTTGGGCTGAAGGGAATTTTGCCAGCTCACCACTTATTGCAGTAATTAAAGATCGTGCAGGTCTTTAATTATAAAAAGGTTTTGTAACGCTACCTTTAGTTAGAAATTTATTGGTCTGGGTTTGTTATTTATAGCAAACCCAGGCATTTTTCATTTAGCTAATGTAATCTCACCCCACAACAAAATCATTAATAAACTTCATAACTTACCTGCTTATTTTAAATAACCAAAAATGTAGAGTCTCTGTTTAATAAACAGCTTCAAATTTACTTCTTCAAAAGAGGTAACTTTATTCAGCTGGTATCTATTTTGTATCTGCTAGTTTGTACCAATACGCAATAATACTTAATTGTTTTGCGAGGCTAAACGTGTCGCACCTGTGTTAAAAAATTCTTATTTAGAACAACTAAGTAGCGAATTTTTTGCCTAGCTATCAACACGTTTTTCCATCCTCAAAATAGATCACTTAATTAAGCGAATTGATATTATTTACAAACTTAATCACTAAGGACAGATATGAAAGCTGTAATTCCAGTAGCTGGCTTAGGGACGAGAATGCTCCCTATGACAAAAGCTATCCCAAAAGAAATGCTCCCAATAGTCGATAAGCCTCTAATTCAATATATTGTCAGCGAATGTGTGTCCGCTGGTATTAAAGATATTGTGTTAGTTACGCATAGCTCTAAAAATGCAATCGAAAACCACTTTGATACAAGTTATGAACTAGAAGCGACTCTTGAGAAGCGTGTTAAACGAGCTTTATTAGATGAAATTCGCTCTATTTGTCCAAATGATGTAACTATTATGAGTGTACGCCAAGGTGAAGCTAAAGGGCTAGGGCATGCTATTTTATGCGCTAAACCAATAGTTGGTGATAACAACTTTGTTGTGCTCCTGCCTGATGTGATACTTGATGCCTATACTGCGGATCAAGAAACTGAAAACTTAGCGGCCATGATTAAACGCTTTAAAGAAACTCAAGCAAGCCAAATAATGCTTGAGCCAGTAGCTAAAGAAGACGTTAGTAAATATGGTATTGCGGATATAAACGGTGTTGAGTTAATGCCAGGTAAAAGTGCTGCAATTAAAGCAATGGTTGAAAAACCTGATGCAGATTTAGCGCCTTCTAATCTAGCTGTTGTAGGGCGATATGTACTGAGTAAGAATATTTGGCCTTTACTTGCAAAAACGTCTGTAGGTGCTGGCGGTGAAATACAACTTACAGATTCTATTGACGCATTAATGGCACAAGAAACCGTTGAAGCATTTCATATGAGTGGTCGCTCTCACGATTGTGGAGACAAGTTAGGCTACTTAAAAGCAATTGTTGAGTACAGTCTGCGAGATGAAAAGCTAGGTAATGATTTTTCAAGTTTTATAAATGATTTGAATTTACCTTAATACAGAGCGTATTTTTCGTTCTATGGTAGGCTATTTTGAGCTACTAAGTTAGCCGTACTTTTTATACCTAGTAGTGTAGGCTACGTAGTACGATTGTTACTTATTCTGTATTAATCTTTTCAAGGAATTACCATGATTGAGCAAGGCCAAGAATTACCAGCAGTGACGTTAACGCAATTAACTGACGACGGTATGCAATCTCTTACAAATAAAGAATTGTTTGAAGGTAAAAAAGTCGTGTTATTTGCAGTACCTGGTGCGTTTACACCAACGTGTTCAAATGCCCATTTACCTGAATTTATTACCCTTGCTGATAAAATTAAAGCAAAAGGTGTTGATGCTATTTACTGTGTATCTGTTAATGATGCATTTGTTATGAAAGCATGGGGTGACTCACAAAACGCGCAAGAAATTACAATGCTTGGGGATGGCGATGGAAGTTTCACTAAATCTTTAGGGCTTGATAAAGATACTGCTAGTTTTGGTGGTATACGTTCAACGCGTTACGCTATGATTATTGAAAATGCGCTAGTAACAGGTTTATTTGTAGAACAAGACAAAGAGTTTGTTGTAAGCCGCGCAGAATCAGTACTAGAGAAGCTATAACAGTAATAAAGTGTAGATTTTAGTTTTAACTAATCTGCTAGTTATTATTGAAAAACCGATGTTGGCAGCAACATCGGTTTTTTTATTAAAGGCCCAAACTTTAAATTACGGTTGGTATTGCCCGCTAAGCGTTAAACCAGAGAAAGTGCTATAAGCGTTAACGCTTAAGTGCCAAGTACCAGCTTGTGGATTAGTAAATGTACATGTTTCTGCATTGCCATTTTTATAAGGGCGGCAATCGTATGAGCTTGCTGTTGGTTGGCTACCGTATTTTACAAATAAATCAGCATCGCCACTGCCACCCGATGTTGTTACTGTAAACGTAGTCATTCCAGCTGGTACATCTAACGTGTAATGTTTCCACTGCCCAGTATTGGCTGACACATCGCTTATAGTGCCGCCACCTGCTTGTGGAGTACCTGAACCGCCACCCGATGATGAACCACCAGTAATATTACCTACTAAGCTAACAGCTGAATACGCAGAGTAGCCGTTAAGCATTACGTGGTAAGTTCCCGCAGTAGGGTTATCAATAGAACACTCTTCGCTATTACCGCCTTTATATGGACGACAATCATAGGTAGTAGTTGTAGGTTTACTGCCTGCACGTACGTATAAATCAGCATCGCCAGTACCACCACTCATAGTGAATGTTACGTTAGTTGCACCGCTTGGTACTGTCATCGTGTAAAATGCTTGTGCATTTGCAGCCCCACTTAAACCTGTTTTAGCTTCACCATTAATAAGCTCGCTATCGCCACCGGTAGGTGGAGTAGTGCCGCCACTTGCTGCTGCAACAGCTGCGGCAGCATCAACAATACCCGTACCACAGCTAGTACATGTTGCAGGGAACGAACGGGTAGTTGATTTTAAAATACTTTCTATTTCGTCAGGCGTTGCATCTGGCTTTGCTTGCTTAATAAGTGCCGCAACACCTGCTACGTGGGGCGCAGCCATTGATGTACCTTGTGAAAAGCCATAGCTGTCGCTTGAAGGTGTAGACGAACCTGAATTGTAAGTTGATAGAACGCCTTCAGAGTCGTTTGCAAAGCTTTGTGCGCCACCTGGTGCTGCAACATCAATATTGCTACCGTAGTTTGAGTAATAAGCTCTGCCGCCATTACGGCCCACTGAGGCTACGTTTACTACACCGTTACAGTTACCTGGGTTGTAGTTTGCTGAGTTATCGTTATCGTTACCTGCAGCAATAACTACCACAGTGCCGTTACTACGTGCTGTGTTAATTGCATTTTGAGTTGTAGAGCTACATGAACCGCTCCCACCTAAACTCATATTAATTACATCAGCAGGGTTTGAGTTAGCAGGAATACCTGAAACACTTCCACCAGATGCCCAAATAATACCGTCTGCAATATCAGAGGTTAAACCACCACACTTACCTAGTACACGAACAGGCACTACTTTTGCGTTATAAGCTACGCCTGCAACACCTTCACCGTTATTGGTTACCGCAGCAACTGTGCCTGCTACGTGCGTGCCATGCCAGCTAGAGTTTTGTGCACCGTTAGTACCACATTCATTCGCAGCAACTGCATCACCAGGATCACGTGCATCGCTATCGCGACCACCACCGTCATTAGCTACCGAAAGGTTAGAGATCATATCGTAACCCGGTAAAATATTAGCGTTTAAATCAGCATGAGGGCGGTAGCCCGTATCTAGTACAGCTACAACTACACCGCTACCCGTTGCGGTATCCCATGCGGTCGGTAAGTTTAAACCACCGGCTTGCTCGTAGTAGTGCCATTGGTCATCAAAACGTGGATCGTTAGGAGTTGAAAACGGCTTTAGCATTTGATCCACTTCAATGTATTCAACATTGCCAGAATCAACCATTTCTTGCATAAACTCTTGGGCCTCAGCCGCACTTAATTTTTTATCAGCACGCATTACGTGATGATTATTAAGTGCCATTGCACGAACGTATTTTGCTTTTACTTTGCCTTTTTTAGAAGCGAAGTTTTTAACAAAGCTTTGTGCGCGCTTTTTCATGCTAGCTGGGCTTGCGTCTGCAGTTGAGAGGCTCGCCATTTCGTTATTATTTTTATATTTAATAATGAACTGAGTTTCGAAACCGCCTTGGCTTTGTAGTTTAGCCGATGTTTCAGCCATTGAACTTGAAACTGATTGAGCCATGCCAGATGTTGCAGCAAAAAGCGTACTAACTGTAATTGCAATTGCGCATCTTTTAAAAGTTTTACTTGTTGTCATAATTATCCCTAGATTTTTATTTATTATTTCGTGATGTAGGATCACGATGCGGGAACAAAAGTAAACGATCTGTTAACTAGGTTAAAATATCAATTTATTATGTACCTCTTTCATTTAGTTATAACTCAGGTTTTTAGCGGTTTACTCGTTGTTTAGTATTTGTCATATAAATTAAAAATAAGTATAAAGGGTTGGTTTATTGTGCGGGTAATTATTCCCGACTTATTACTGATGCGTTTTTGTTGTGTTATTGCTAATAATTTAAATGCTACGTTGTTAGCTATCAAACTTTGCTATAATCGGAAAAATTTTTTAGTAGGGTAAAATAATGAGTCAAGTAGATGTAATTGTAATAGGTGCGGGAGCTGCAGGATTAATGTGTGCAGCGCAAGCTGGATACCGTGGCCGAAGCGTTACAGTACTTGATATGGGGAAAAAACCAGGTCGTAAAATTTTAATAAGTGGTGGTGGGCGTTGTAATTTTACAAATGAAAACGCAACCCCTGATAACTACTTATGCGCAAATGCTCATTTTGTTAAATCATGTTTAAGTCGCTATACACAGCATGACTTTATTGAGCTGGTAGACAGACATGGCTTGGCGTATCACCATAAAACACTAGGTCAGCTTTTTTGCGATAACAATGCACAAGACATTGTTGATATTTTACTGACCGAATGTGAGTGGGCCGGGGTAAATATAAAGCTACGCAACGAAGTGATCAGCGTATCAAAAACCGAAACCGGCTATAGCGTTACCACAGAGCAAGAAACCTTAAGCTGTGAGTCGTTAGTTATAGCATCAGGTGGCTTAACTATGCCAAAACTAGGGGCTACACCAATAGGTTATAAAATTGCAGAACAGTTTGGCTTAAGCGTGTTACCAACTATGGCTGCACTTGTACCATTTACTTTGCATCAGCATGATAAAGAGCGTTTTGAAGGGCTCTCGGGAATTAGCATTCCCTGTGAAGTTTCAAGCGAAGACGGCACCGTATTTAAAGAAAACATCCTCTTTACTCACCGAGGGTTATCGGGCCCAGCAATATTGCAAATAAGCTCATTTTGGCGAGCAGGGCAGGCTGTAATTATAAACCTATTACCTGAAATTGATTTAAGGCAGCAACTTGCTGATTGGCGAGAAACGCAAGCCCAAAAGTCTTTAAAAAATAGCCTTGCGACTATTTTACCTAAACGCTTTATAGAAATACTGCACGAAAGCAAAGCGATACCAGATTGTAATATTAATCAGCTTACCCATGCTCAAATAGATGAGCTGGTAAATTACATTCACGCTTGGCAAATTAAACCCAATGGCACAGAAGGTTATAGAACAGCAGAAGTAACATTGGGCGGTGTAGATACCGACGAGTTGAGCTCAAAAACCTTTGAAGCTAAAAAAGCTAAAGGCCTATACTTTATAGGCGAAGTAACTGACGTAACAGGGTGGCTTGGAGGCTACAACTTCCAATATGCGTGGAGCTGTGGATTTGCTTGTGGGCAGTATGCTTAGGTTGTGTAGAGACAATAAAGTTTGTAACCTTGGGGTGATCGCTTCACCCCTTAACCTTGGTAAAAAATATTATTTAAAATATGATTAAAAGTTAACCACTTGAATTTAATGTATTTTATTCCTTAAAAATAAAGTCATAATTTAAGTCATAAAAGCAATAAAATAGCGATTGAAAAACAAGCAAATAAGTCATATTTTTATTCTTTTTTTGACCTCATTTCTTTAATGAATTGTTCATGTTTAGCTAATTCTTCAGGTATTCGATCATAACAGGTTATATCCTGACTTTTTTTCTTGTTTTTAACTTTGCAAAATGACAACCATCTATCAAAAATATAAGATTTACGCCAGAGGGTGATTTTACTTTTAGCTTCCCTTCCAATAATTGTGGGAGCTATGGCTTTTACTGTATTACTATAAATGCTATTCGCTGGAAGCTTATCGCTCATTTTTTTAACATAGTTTGAGTCATCTGTAGACCTAAAAACAATAAATGAGCCTCGACTCCTAAATTGAAGTTCATTTAGCAGATGTATATCTGGTAAGTTTTCAATTATGGTACAGGAACTATTTTTAGCTCCCATTTTATAGATCTTACTATCATATAAACATAAGGTAATAGTGCTTGATATTGGTAAGAAAACTTGCAATCCACATTTAGACAAACCACTGATATCTATTGAGTGTAAGTTACGAAGATGCCAGTTGTAATGAACCACAGGATGATCTGATATCACAAACTCAGTGGCTGTTTCATTAATTAGTATGTGCCACTCTAAATCTAAGAGAAGAGGCACTTTGAGCGCAGCTTCCAGTGTTTGCAGTTGAAGAAAATATTTTGGGTTATCAAAAGAAACTTTTATACCGTCTAGAGCTTCTTTATCAAAACCATTTAATTGACCTAATTGATTTATTAATTCATTAAAATAATTGTCAATATTATTTAGCGAGGAAGAATATGCATTTGGTGTACGGCTTAATTGAACTAAAATAAACCGAAGAAGGTCTACTCGCCCTTCAAAATCCAATTGTCCATCAACTTCCCTTGTAATTATTTTTAAAGCCTGAGCGCCTGGCCCTTCAATATAATCACGCAAAAAATTTTCGATCGTGTTGTCTTTATCATAGAAGTTATTCTCGAATAGTTCAGCTCCAACATTAGATGGCCGTAACTTATTCCTAGTTGAATCGAATATATTAATAGCACCATCGTTATAGCTAAAGTTTTTAAGTAAACACCTGGGTACGAAGTGCTGCTTCCTTGTTATCTTTTTCATTTATATTTTCCCTACAATGTAGCGGCAATTATTAATAACCTCTAGCTATTTAATGCTAACGATCTTAGGTTTTGATTCTCGTAATAATCTAATTCTATCTTCTATATCTAGAAAATTCATCATCGCAGTTAACAGCATTGTTTGCTCTGCATACGCTTCATCTAGCCTTTGATTGGCAACATCTAACTCATGTCGGTATTTATCTTTTAGCCTGAGTTTGTTTCTCTGATGAGATTGCATCCAAAACCTCAAGATACAAGTGGTACAGTGATTTTGGCCACCCATTAAGAAAAAAACCGCCAAGCTGGCGGTTAAAAGGTCTACACAACACTGTAAAAGTTATAACTACATAGTTACTTTAATAGTTCGAGCACATCAAAACAGGCACCCATTGTATGGTAATCAGTTTTACCTATTGGGCTTTTCATCGTGTCTATTTTTTTATTGTCAGCGGTTAAAATTCTAAACCAGGCTCCGTATTTATGATCAACTAAATGCTGCCACGAATACTGCCAAACTTTGTCATACCATTGCTGATATTTTTCATCCCCTGTTGCTTGATAAAGATACGCTGCACAACACAGAGTTTCGGCTTGAACCCAAAAGTATTTATCGTCATCGCAAATAGTTTTATCAGGGGCAAAGCCGTAGCAAATACCGCCGTGCTTTTTATCCCATGCTACATTTATTGAGTTATCAAATAAGGCTTGAGCGCGTTCAATAAGCCATTTTTGTGGCTTATGCTTATTTAAAAACATAAGCAGTTTTGACCACTCTGTTTGATGGCCAGGTTGAAAGCCCCACGGACGAAATAAGTTTTTAGGATCATCTTTGTTGTACTCTAAATCGACCTGCCAATTTATATCGTAATGCTCCCAGATTAATCCGCCCATTAAATTAGCTTGGCGGTTAACCATGTTGTCGGCGAGTGTGAGCGCACGGTTTAAAAATATTTCGTCTTTTGTGGCTTCATAAGCGGCAATAAGTGCTTCACAAGTATGCATATTGGCATTTTGGCCGCGGTATGAATCACATTTTGTGAAGTCGCTGTTATGCTGATCTTTATATAAACCGGCTTTTGCATCCCAAAAATGTGTTTCCATTGTTTGAAATGTATCGTTGAGGTATTCGCGCGCCTCTGTAACACCTGCGCGATATGCCCAGCTGTACGCTAAAATAACAAATGCAAAGCCATAACAATGATTGGTGTTATCAAGCACGGTAGCTTGAGCGTTTTCAACTTTTAATAACCAGTTATAGCCGCCTGTTTGCTCAACAAGGTGATGCTTACGAATAAACTCAATTCCCGATTTAACACGGTTTAGGTACTTTTCGTCATTAAAGGTTTGGTACGCACGCGCATAGTTAAATACAAAACGAGTAGAGCTTACTAAATGGCGCGTGTGTTTATCAAATACCTCACCGTTATCAGAAAAGTTTTGGTAAAAACCACCGTGTTCATCGTCAATATTTGGCTCATAAAACGCTAACGTGTCGCTAATGTGCTGCGTTAAAAATTCACGGCTTTTAAAATTATCAGGTGTACTTTTCATAGTGCGCTCCTAAAATCGTTAAGCGATTTTTCGTTAGGTAAGGAGGTAAACGCTCCTTTATAAGATGCGGCATGAGCACCACATAATGAAGCAAATTCAAAAATAGTATTTAGTGTTTCGGGCGTGTTGCAAAGCTCGCTAAAAGAGCTGGGTGTCAGGTTTTGTAAGCCTAGTTGATACAGCAGTCCACCTACAAACGCATCTCCTGCAGCGGTGGCATCAACCATAGTAACCTTCTTAGGGTGAAGCGTTTGCTTGGCATTTTTTGTATACCAATGCATAGGGTTGCCTGCATCGGTAACTACAAATAGCTCACAACCGTTATTAAGTGTTTGGGCAATAAACTCATCGCTCGATTGCTCACCCGCTAAGTATTCAAGCTCTTCTTTTGAGGCTTTAATAATTGAGCAGTCTTTTAATAACGGTAAAATATGCTCGCGAGGGTTGGCATCACTTGGCCATAAATTAAGGCGCAAGTTAATATCAAAGCTCACAATTGAGTTATTTTGTTTTGCAAATTTAACACCGTAAGCGGTGGTGTTTCTGATGTTTTTGTCGGTTAATGTGTTTGAGCAAATATGAAAAATATCGCATTGCTCAAACCATTCGCGACTAAAGTCATTATTACTAAAGTGCAGATCGGCGGTGTTATCACGGTAAAACTCAAATGTGCGATCGCCGTCGTTATCAAGTGATACAAACGCGAGAGCTGTTTTTGCTTGGTTGGTAAAACGCATAAAGTCGGTTTTTACACCTTGCTCTTTTAATGCGTTATGTAAAAAGTCGCCAAAGCTATCAGTGCTTAGCATTCCTGCAAAGTAGGCATTACCGCCTAGCTTTGCAATGGCAACGCTTACGTTTGCAGGCGCACCGCCTGCAAACTTTGTAAACGCTTCGTGTTCGTTGCTGTTTTGGCTCAATTTATTTGAAAGTAAATCAACCAGTACTTCACCAAAGCATATTGTGTGTTTCATGATGTTGCCTTAGTTGTTAGTCAAGTAGCCAATGCAGTGCTATTGCCGCTGTCCACGAGAAATCTTTACCACCACAGCCTGCGCCTGTTTCTGGGTTAAAGTATTCGTAGTAGCCTGACTTAACAACAAGGTTGCGAGTGTCATCTTGAATTTTTTCAGCCGTTGTTACAAAACCTGCTTCTTTAAGGCCTGTGGCTATCATCCAGTTTATGTGTAACCAAATCGGGCCACGCCAGTAGCGTTGTGGCTCGTATTTTTCTTCTTTAGGGTGAGTAGATGCCACACTAAATTGACTCGACTCAATAAAATCTTCAGTGGCTGTATTAATTATTTTAGTTTGCTCATCGCTTGTTAAACCTGCATATACAGTTAATAGCGCAGCTGATGTTTTAACTTTAGCTAAACTGTTAGTTAGTACATCTCTGCAATAAAAGTACTGGCTTTGTTCACACCATAAAGTGTTTATGGCTTGCTCTGTTATTTGTAAACGCTGTGCTAAGTAATCAGTACGAGCATCGTTTAAGCCAAGCTGTTCACCCATTTTGAGTAAATCTTTGGTTGCACGGTGCAAAATAGCAATAATACCTAGGTCATTCATTTTGTACGGACAGGTTTCGTAGATTACTTTGCTGTCAAAGTTGTTACGTTTGAAAAAGTCTACAAGGTATAAAAATCGGTCGTATTCACTTTTATGTGGACGCTGAGAAGAATCTACATGACTTGTATCACGGCGCGTATATTCCCAATCTACACATGGCACAGCATGAAGAGCATCATCCCACGATGGGCTGTTATCCATGCCCGATTCCCACGGGTGGTAGGTTACTACTAAACCTGTTTTTTCAGGATCTCGGTCGTTGTACCACCATAAATGATAATCAACTACTTGTGAAAATAACGCTTTAACTTTTTGTTCTGCAAGTGCTTTATCTTTCGCGCTGGCAAGCATTTCTTTCATTACGGTGGCGACTACTGGCGGCTGTGAAATAGATGTACTTTTAATTTTTTTATCCGAACCCCATACGTCAGGACCAGGAAAATAAGTATTAGAATCTTTATGAAACAAGATGTGCGGCACCATGCCATCATCCCATTGGCCTGAAAATAACACATCAATTTCTTGCCATGCGCGGCTTTCGTCTGATTTCATCCAGCCTAGCGCTGTAATGGCTGAATCCCAGTTCCACTGAAACGGGTATAGGCCATGTGTTGGTACTGTATAGCCACCTAAGTCGTTTGCTATAAGTGTTTTAGTAGCAAGGTCTGCAAGCGATGAAGCCGTTGCTGAGTCAATTTTACCGCTGTTTATAGTAGTCATATTGGGTGCTCTTTGTGTGTTATTTCCGATTTGGATAATATTAAAGCACTCATTATGGGTTGTAAATGTTTTTTTTCTGTGCTTAAATCCTGTTCGAAGTAACAAAAAACTAACATGTTTACTTGATTATTTCGGCTTTGCTTAGCCACACTCTAAGTAAATACACACAGACAACTAGCACAATTGGAGAATACCCGTGAATAAAACAACGATCGCCTCTATTGTATCTTTATGCCTTGCACAGGGCGCTTATGCAGCAGAAGAAGCTGCACCAGATACAGCAAAAAAAGCTAACAACGTTGAGCGTATTATCGTCTCTGGTACCAGTAAAGGGCGTGTTATTTCAGACACTCCTCAATCAGTAACATCTATTAGCGAAGACGAGCTGGTAAAGCTGTCTTCAAGTAGCCAAGCGGATGTGCTTCGCTATATTCCGGGTATTAAAGTAGAAGGCGGTGGCGGTGAAGTCGCTACTAACCTACAAGTTAGAGGACTACCTTCATCGGGTCAGTTTCAGTTTACGCCGCTGTCTTATGATGGTTCACCTAGTTTGAGTGTTTTTGGTTTGAACTCATCAGCGTTTGATGTGTATTACCGTAATGATTTGGGTATTGAGCGCGTAGAGTTTGTGCGTGGTGGGGTATCTAATTTATTTGGTCAAGGTTCTGTGGCCGGCATTATTAACTATATTTCTAAAACGGGCAGTGACGATCCGCAAAGTACCGTACAAATGGAGCTTTCTGATCAAGGACGTACTCGCTTAGATTTTGCAACGAGCGGTCCACTTAACGAAGATGGCTTATATTACGCGCTTTCTGGTTTTTACCGCTACGACGAGGGTCCTTTAGATACAGGCCTTGAGACTAAAGGTACACAGTTGCGTGGTAATATTCGTAAAGAATTTAATGATGGCTCTGGCTCATTTACTGTTTACGGACAGTACATTGACGACCAAGCTCAGTTTTACTTACCTATTCCACTTGATGGCGACAGCCGCGAGCGCTTAATTGGTAACGATGGTCGTGAAGTCGAATCACTGCAAACGGCGCAAGTATCTAACTTAACGTACGATACAGCAAATGGTCGTTATGAATCGCCAATCAGCGATGGTGTAGTTACTAAAGGTGGCTCTATTTCAGTAGTGTTTGAAAAAGAACTCGCTAACGATTTTGCCATTAATATGCGCAGTAAATACGCTAAATACCAACACGAATTTAATTTATTTTTAGACGGCGACGGTATTATTAATGTACCTGAAAGCCAAGACGACTTCTTAGCTAACAGAGGGCTAGGTGATGCAAGCGGTGCTGAGTTTTCTTATGTTAATTCAGGTGTCGCACTTGCAAGTGATGACTTACTATTTGCTAACCGTATTTTAGACCGCGACCGCCCAGCTGAAGATTTTTCTGCAGAATTTAATATCATCAAAAGTATTTTTGTAGGTGATTTTAGCCATGATATTACAGTCGGTACATTTTTCTCGCACAGTGAAGCCGACGACGATAACGTTATTACAACTTACTTAGGTGAGTTTAATAACAACCCTCGCTTAATCGACTTAACGTATACCGATGTTAATGGCGATGAGGTTCAGTACACTCAAAATGGTATTAGTGGCCCAGGCATTTCTTATACTAACCAAACCATTAGCGCTACCCGCAGAGCATTGTACGTAGCGGATCAAATGGAAAGTGACGATTGGATTTTTGACTTTGGTGTTCGCTACGAAGAAATTGAAGGAAAAATTAGTCGTGAAGGCAGCCAAGTAGTTCAGATTTCAGATGATCCAACGCTTGCACCTAACTTACAAGTTAACACTACGGGCAGTGGTGTAATGACTTACGGCGAAGTCGACACGTCTGAATTTGCTGTATCAGGGGCGGCGTTATATCGCTTAACTGATAATTTAAATGTATATGCCAATGCATCTCGCGGGTTTTTCTTCCCAGAAATTAGAGGTATTCAGTTTAATGATTTAGGCGAGCCTGCCAGCTACGAAGCCGAAATTGTTGAGCAAGGCGAGCTAGGTGTTAAGTTTTTTGATAACGATTTTAGCGGTAGCATTGCGTTATTTAGAACTGACTTAAAAGACAGACGCAGCGTAGACTTTGTAAATGATGGTAATGGGGGCGTATTAGAGCTGCCAGTTATGCAATCAACTAAAGCAACGGGTGTTGAGCTTACCGGTCGTTACGATATTACCGATGAGTGGGCTGTTGATGCCAACATGACCTATACCGATCACGAATTTACTGAATTTGACTCAGACCCTTCTATTATTGGTAACGAATTACGTCGTAAACCAAAAATATTATTTAACTCATCTATTAGCTACACCGCAGATAACTGGGATGCATCGATTTACCATAACTTTACCGGTAAAAACTTTGCAAATGACTCAAACTCGGTAGAACTTGATTCATTCCACTTATTTAGATTTGATGCAGGCTATAACTGGCAAGTTGCACCAGAGCAAACAGTACGCTTAAGCGTTGGGGTATTTAACCTGTTTGATTCTGACGGTGTTACTGAAGGTTCGCCTCGTCTAGGTAACAGCCAAACGGCAGATAACCCATACTTTGTAGGTCGCCCAATTCTCCCACGACGCGTTACTTTAAGAGTTAAATACGACTTTTAAATAAATGCTTTATGCCTATTAACTCACTTTGGGGTTAATAGGCTTTTTGCATTGTGATGCATTTTTCAGCTAAGTTAGCTACAGGTTTATCTTTTTGACTAGGCTCGTTTATTCAAAAAGGTAAGGGCAGGTAGCCGTTTGGTATTTTAATTTTGAAAAGGCGCAGTGTTTTCATATTGTGAATACGCGAATAAATTATGAATATATTAGATTTTTCAATAGTTGCTCTTTATCTTGGTGCCTTATTGGTAATGGGATTTATGCTACGCGAACAAACCAATAAAAGTGATTACTTTTTAGGGGGTAAAAGCTTAGGTTGGAAACCTTTGGCTTTGTCGGTAATGGCCACTCAGCTTTCGGCTATTAGCTTTATTTCGGCTCCTGCATTTGTTGGTTTGCGTGAAGGCGGTGGTATGCAATGGCTCTCGTATGAGTTGGGTGTTCCGCTGGCGATGATCTTAATTTTAGCGACTATTTTACCCAAGCTTTATAAAAGCGGCATTGTTAGTATTTACGACTATCTAGAG
This sequence comes from Pseudoalteromonas sp. SG43-4, assembly GCF_014164325.1. NCBI lineage: Bacteria > Pseudomonadati > Pseudomonadota > Gammaproteobacteria > Alteromonadales > Pseudoalteromonadaceae > Pseudoalteromonas > Pseudoalteromonas sp. SG43-4. Next base: position 191,673 of record NZ_JACJFB010000004.1, read on the forward strand.
ATGCGCTTTGGCCGCTCAACCCGTGTGCTTATTAGTGTGGTGTTTCAATTTAGCCGTGCGTTTGCCACCGGCATTATGATCTACGCGGTATCGCTTATTTTACAAGGCACCATGGGAATAGAAGCATGGCAAGCTATTGTATTAACGGGTGTTATAACCGTTTTGTATTCACTGCAAGGTGGGATGAAAGCTGTAGTGTACGGTGATGCAATTCAAATGATCATCATTGTACTGGGTACTATTGCTTGTATTGGATTTGGACTATATCACTTAGGTGGGGTTGATACCTTTATTGCCAATGTTGATTCGAGCCGATTAGAAGCGATTAAGTTTGATTCATTTGGTTTTAGCGGTGATGGCTTTGGCTTTTTACCGATGATTTTTGGTGGTGTGGTACTTTACGCCTCTTACTACGGGTGTGACCAAACTCAAGCGCAACGTGCGCTCAGTGCAAAGAATCCTAAAAATCTACGCTACATGATTTTAGCAAATGGTGTAGTGCGCTTCCCTATTACCATTTTATATTGCGTGTCGGGTTTAATTGTTGGCACTCTGGCAATGAGTAACCCTGAATTTTTAGCAAAAATTCCAGCAGATAACCCTGATTGGATGATGCCTATATTTATTTTAGATTACCTACCGCATGGCTTAATTGGTTTATTGGTTGTCGCTATTTTGTCGGCAGCGATGTCGTCACTTAGCTCTGCAATTAATTCACTTTCGGCGGTAAGTATTGAAGATTACAGCCGTATATCTAATAAAGAGCTAGACCAACCATCTTACTTAAAGTTAGCTAAATACTTAGGTTTAGCATGGGGCGCAATTACCTTAGTACTATCACTTTTTGCCGGTGACATTGCGCCGACCATTATTGAAGCTATTAACAAAGTCGGCTCGTTATTTTATGGCCCAATACTGGCGGTATTTTTAGTTGCTGTATTAAGTAAACGCAGTGCTGCATTGCATGCCAATATTGGCTTAATTAGTGGTGTATTAATTAATTTGTTGGTGTCGGTATTTGCGCCAGATGTTTTTTGGTTTTGGTGGAACTTTATTGGTTTTGTAAGCGCTGCGGTGATTATTTATGTTACGAGTCGTTTAATTCCAAGAGAAGTAAACGAAGTCACAAAAGTACAAAATGCCGAGACCGTATCAAACTCAATTTTAACTGGCAAAGATATCGTTATGCTACTTAGCATGTTTGTTGTGATGATATTAATTTGTTTAGCTATTCCTTCAATTTTTTCGTGAGCTGTGACTAATGGATTCTAAAAAGTCGTTTTTAATTGATTTATTTACCACTGCGGTAAATGCCTGTAAACCAAGTGCTTGCATGAGTAAGTATTTAGAAAATATAGATGCAAGCAAAGGTTTGTGTGTAGTAGGGGCGGGTAAAGCCGCCGCTGAAATGGCTGCCGAAGTTAATCGCTTTTATGGTGATAAATGTTTTGGCGCAGTGGTAACGCGTTATGGCTACGAAAGTAGCGGCGATACTGGGCGAATTAAAGTGCTTAGTGCAAACCACCCAACACCAGACGATAACAGCTTAGCAGCTGGCAAAGAGTTATTGGAGCTTGTAAAAAATAATCCGGCTGATATTCCTATTTTGTTTATTATTTCGGGGGGCGGTTCGTCGTTGATGTGCCTACCTGTTGATGATGTGCCTTTTTCACAAAAGCAAAAGCTTAATCAGTTTTTACTTAGAAGTGGTGCAAGCGTTGATGAAATAAATGTAGTGCGTAAGCAGTTGTCACTTGTTAAAGGCGGTAAGTTAGCGCAGGCCGCTAAGTCGGATTATGTTACGCTCATTATTTCAGATGTAGTAGGGGACAAACCAAGTGATATAGCATCAGGCCCTACTATTAGCGATGGCAGTACCAAAGCCGATGCACTGGCTATTTTACAAAAGTACAATTGGCCGGTAATAGCAGAGGTTGAAGCGCATTTATTAAAACCAGAGCAAGAACGAGTTGCTGACACCGTGGGGGAGTACTTTATTGTTGCAAATGCGCAGCATGCTATTGATAGCGCAATAGGTGTTGCACAGCATCAAGGCTGGGAAACTCAGGTACTAGGGTATGATATTCAAGGCGAGGCTAAAGAGGTTGCAAAGCAACATGCGGCTATCGCTCTTGATCAAAAAGCCCAAGGCAAGCGCGTTATGTTGTTCTCTGGTGGCGAGCTTACCGTAACCGTTGCTGATATTTATGGCGATGGCGGGCCCAATCAAGAATACTTAATGGCGTTGGCTGAGGCACTTAATGGCGAAGCGGGTATTTACGCACTTGCTTGTGATACCGATGGTGTAGATGGTAGTAAAGATGTAGCGGGTGCGTATATAAATAGCAGTACAATTGCTCGCGCACAAGACGCTGGCGAAAACTTACACGCACAGTTAGAAGGTCATAATAGCCATCAGTTTTTTAAAGCCATTGATGATTTAATTATTACTGGGCCAACTAACACAAATGTGAATGATTTTAGAGTGATAGTGATTGAGTAGGCGCAGTTTGCCCACTTGTTCTTTATAATGGTTTCACGTAATCTTATGCTCCAATTTTGTTAGGGTTAATACCTATGTTTTCGTTAAACAACAGTAACTTATTACGCTCTGGTTTTGAGCTTGGAAAAGGCGAAAAGCTATTTCAAGATATTGAGCGCGATATTATAAAAGTGGTGTTTTGGGAAAAGTGCGTAACCCAAAGTCATATTGTGAGCGCAACTCGTATTCCACAGCAAACTGTGTCGCGTTTACTTAAGTCGTTAACCCAACACGGTGTAATTGTACAAACTGATACGCTAATTCCTAATAAAAAAGGTAAGCCTGGGTTTGGCATTGCCCTTAATCCCGATTACGGATTTACCTTTGGCTTAGCTATTTTGCTTGATGCTATTTCGCTTGCTGTAATGGATTTTACGGGGAAGGTGGTTTACACCCATATGCAGCTAATGTCGGATATGAGCATTAATAATGTGCTTAAATGTGCACAAAAGCTGGTAGAAGATATAAGCGCGGAGCGTGACATTCCAAGTGAAAAAGTACTGGGAATGGGCGTGGGTATCTCTGGCTTTTTTAGCTCAATGGATGGGAAAATGAATACCCACCATATGCTAGAAGAGTGGTCGCAGGTTGATATTATCGATATTGTGTCGCAGCATTTTCAACTCCCTACTTGGGTTGTTAACGATGCTACAGGCGCAGCCGCAGGTGAAGGTGTTGCTGGTATTGGACGCGAGTATAAAAACTTTGTTTATATGTTTGTGTCGGCCGCATTTGGTGGTGGTATTGTAAATAATGGCGACGTACTGCGCGGTACATACGGAAACGCAGGTGAGCTTGGCGACATGCTACCGCCAAAATTATATGCCCACCCCAATCTTGAATTACTAAAACGTATTTTGAAAAAAAATGGCGTAGCGGTTACTTCTATTTACGACCTGCATGACAACTTTGACCCCGATTGGCCAGGTGTTGAAGAGTGGCTGTTTAAAGTTCAAGACTCATTTGATTTAGTGGCAACCTGTTGCTCTGCATTATTAGATGCTGAAGCGATTATTATTGGTGGCCATATTCCAAAAGAGTTGGCTGAAAAAGTTATTGCACGAACTGAGGTTTATGCACAATTTAGACGTGGCGCTAAACGCCCTATGCCAAAGCTGGTGGTATCTAATATTGATAATTTTCCGGTATCAATTGGCGCAGCCACATTGCCATTTAGAGAGTTGTGTTTGTAGCTTAATACCAATCCGCAATAATACTTAATCATTTTGCGGGGCTAAACGTGTCGTTACCTGCGTTAAAAAATTCTCATTTACGACTGCATGGATGCAGAAGGTAGAGCAATGCAGGAGCAATTGCCGAGAACAACTAAATATCGAATTTTTTGCCTAGCTATCAACACGTTTTTCCAGCCTCAAAATAGCTTATTTAATTAAGCGAATTGGTATAAGAAATACAAATTTTAAAAACAAAAAAGCCGATATTGTTTTATGCAATATCGGCTTTTTTGTGTGGGTTATTTACTCTTCAACGAATGCTTCGCCTTGTGTCATCCACTTTGCAGCAGGTTTGCCTTTTAAGTAATGATCAAAGTACTGCATCATACGTACTGAAAAATCGACCTGATTAGGAAACTTTTTCAAGTGGTGTGGTTCACCTTCGTATTGTAAAAAGGTTGCATCTTTACCTGCGCGACGAAGCGCTAAGTAGTACTGCACGCTTTCATGCCAAGGCACAGCATCATCTTTATCGCCAGACATGATTAAAATAGGCGTATTAACTTTGTCTGCAAAAAAGACCGGTGAGTTTTCTATATAAAGCTCTGGTGCTTCAAATAAGTTTTTACCTATACGGCTTTGCCCTGTTTCGTATTGAAATTGACGTGCAAGACCTGACTTAAGCCGAATGCCACTATACGCGCTGGTCATGTTTGATACTGGCGCACCTGATACAACCGCTTTAAACATATCTGTTTGGGTGATCATAAACGCACTTTGATAACCTGCCCAAGAGTGACCCTGCAAACCAATTTTGTTTTTATCAGCTATGCTTAAATCTATTAATTTTTGGGTGGCGTTTATCATGGTTTGCGTTGACGATTTACCTGGGTGACCTATTTCAAAACGAATATCAGGTAAAAATACCGCATAACCGTTTGAGGTAAACATAGGGAAGTTAGGGCGATGGTTTAATTCCATTTTAGGAAAATCAAACATACGCTGGCTCATGTAACGGTAAAAATACACAACCACAGGCACTTTATCGCCTTTTTTATAGCCCGCTGGTTTTATTAGTACGCCTTGTAGGTCTTCGCCATCAAACCCTTTATAGCTTATTAGCTCTGGTTTTTCGCCCCACGCAAAATTACTAATTTGTGGGTTTAGCGTGGTCACTTGTTTTGGTGCGCTAAAGCTAAAATCTGTTTGGTAGTAATCAGGAAATTGGCTATAAGTTTGCGAGGTAAATAAGTACTTGTCAGCCTTTTTGGCTTTTTTAACCATATCAAAGCGTTTATTACCGCTAAGCACCTTAGTTAGTGTGTTAGTGGTTAAGTCGAGCTTTGCAACTTCACTTTGTTTAGTTTGTAAGTTAATAGCAGAGACAAGTAATGTATCGCCTTTTTTAAAGCCCACTTGGGTTTTATCAAGCTTAATAGCACGGTACTGCGTATTGCTTTGCTTACCATTAGTTAGGCGTTTAGCTTGCTTAGTTTTTACATCAAACGCCCAAATATCGTATTTACTATAAGCAAGCACTTGGCTGCTATCGGTCATCCAACCTGCAAAACCATAACCAGGTTGAGTAGATGGGTAGTCGTGTTTATCATCAGCAAAGGTTGCCTGAATCGCTTTTGTAAGCGGTGTTACTTTATTATTTTTTAAATCTTTTAACTGTATTTGGCTATCGCTAAAATAAGCTGCAAACTCACCATTAGGGGCAAGGCTCGGTCTAAACGGGTAGTTACTTATAATTGGAGTTTGTTTACCGGTGTGTATATTTACTGCAAAGTAATCAGCAAAAAAACCGCCGTACATTATTTTTTCTAGGTAGGGGATGTTAGATGAGCCAAGTAAAGACACATCTCGCTGAGGGTTTAGTGCAACCTCGGGCATGTTTGGTGTACTAAGTTGCGCAACTTTTTGCGAGTTAACGTGATACACCGCACTGTAATGGCGATTTTTATTAACTTCGTTCCATTGCTGCTCTTCACGTGGTTTTATTTGCGCATCGTTGTTGTGCCATACATTAAGACCTTTATGCTCACGTATGGTATCAAAGTCGTACAATGAAGCTTCGTCGGTATACTCTTTAGCTTTTACTTTAGCTGCTAATTTTGGATGGTTTTCAAAATATAAGCGCTCGCCATTTTCTGACCATTCAAGGGTGGCTGTTTTCCCTAACGTCCATGTTTTATTAGGTGAATCTATAGTTGAGAGCTTCTCGTTTTTATATAGCTGTAAAGTGTAGTTTCGGCGGCGTGTGTCATCATTTACATAGTTACCCAATGTAAACGCTGCAATATTGTCAGTGGGGTGCCACGCTATTTTATTTGCGATTACGCCCGGTTCATCAATTAATACGCTGCTATTAAAGTCACTGAGCTCAATTAACGCTATTTGGTTGTTATTACCATCGCTGTAACTTTGACTCACTAATAGCTGGCTGTTAGCTGAGTTAATAGCGTAGCTAAATACGTTTTCTATTGTATGGGTGCGTTTATCAGATAAATTTACGATAACAAGCGCATAGCTCTTATCTTTTTTATCGGACGTGATAGCGTTGTCTTCTTCGTTTTTAGTGCTATCGGTTTTATCTTCTACTTTTGCGTCATCGTCTTTTTTATTTAAACGATAAGCAAGCCACATACCGTCATCAGATAACGTGTAATCTTTTACATTAGCAAAGCTTTGTTGGGCACCTGATTGTGTGTTTACGAGTACCAGATTGTTTTTAAGTGTGTCTTTTTTTTTGGTTGTTTCTTTTTCAAGTAAGGTAGGTACTTGTGTAAAAGCGACCCAGTTAGCGGCTTTATTAATATGAGGCTTAGTGCCGCGTTCTACTTCTGCGATGAGTGTATTGCTTTGTAGTGAGTAAACTTGACCAGTTGCATTTCCACGATACGGCGTTGCACTAAAAGTGAGTACTTGACCATTGTCAGATAGTTGTGTGCTTTTAGCTGATTTAAAACTAAATACGTCTTTAAATTGTAGCGATTCTTTGGCGTGTATGCCGGTGCTAGTTAAGCTGGCAACGAGTGCCGTGCTTAATAAGGTGAGTTTTGTTTTCATTATTGATTCTCGTATTATGACATTGTTTCATTGTAACGAGTTTGGTTCATAATTCGAGCGGATCAGATAAATGGCAGCTACATACGACAAAACGACCCGCAGGTCGTTTTTTAGTATTCAATTTATTAATTTAGCAAACATTACAGCCAAATTTTTTGTAGCTCAAGCCATTGTTTTTCAAATTGAACACTAGGTTTTGCTTTAAAGTCGCTACGTACAAACTGATTCATTTTGCCTTCAACGTAGGCAAGTAAAAAGTTTGCAAGTGTAAGCTCATCACTTTGAAAGTTTTTACCTTCACGTAATTTGCGCTCACGAAGTACTTGTTTAAACTGAGTTTCTAGTTTTTCAAACAAGGTTTGTACACGTTCGCGTAAACGTTCTTGCTCACCTTGCAGAGCATCGCCCGTTAAAATACGAGTAATACCTGGGTTTTTTTCAGCAAAGGTTAGAAGTAATAATAGAATGTTATAAATGCGCGTTTGGCTTTCTTTTTCGTTTTCAATAATAATATTTATACGAGATAAAAGGGTATCTTCAATAAACTCAATTAAGCCCTCAAACATACGCGCTTTGCTCGGAAAGTGACGGTATAGCGCGGCTTCAGACACACCCACCTCAGCAGCTAGTTTTGCTGTAGTGATGCGTTGGCCTAAATTAGTTTCTAACATTTGTGCGAGTGCTTGCAGTATTTGCTCTTTGCGATTACTTCTTTTTGTCGCAGGCATGAACATTCCTTTTTATTAGTTATTCTTAGTGGCGCAGTTAAGAACCCTAGTCATTTTTTGTTCAAATGATTGGCGTATGTTAATGTTTTATTCAGTTTGTTTCCAGCCTTTTTATAGATGTTTAGCCAGCTGTTCGATCACCTTGCGAGCTATTTCTACTTTACTTGTTGTTGGTAATTCTAGTTGTTCATTGTGCCAGTACAGTGTTAAAGCATTATGATCGGAATTAAACCCTAAGCCACTTTTTGATACGTCATTAGCGCAAATCATATCTAGATTTTTATTTTGTAGTTTACCTTTAGCATAGCTTTCTACATTTTGAGTTTCGGCGGCAAATCCAACCGTATAAGGGCGGTTTTGTGTAAGGTTTGCAATAGCTGCAATTACGTCAGGGTTTTTAGTTAAAGTAAGGGTGAGTTCGTCGCCTTGCTTTTTCATTTTTTGAGTCGCAATGTTTGCAGCTCGATAATCCGCAACAGCAGCGCAACCTATAAAAGCATCAGATTGTGATGCATAGGTAAGTGACTCAGTTAATAGCTCCTCAGCGCTTTCTATATTAATAAGGTTTACGCCAGTTGGGGCTTTTATAGTGACAGGGCCCGAAATTAAATTAACCTTAGCACCGAATTGCAAAGCTGCTTCTGCTAGTGCATAACCCATTTTTCCAGAACTGTGATTTGATATAAAACGTACCGGATCGAGAGGCTCACGCGTTGGGCCTGCAGTTATTGTAATTGTTTTTCCTGCAAGTAATTGCGGTTGCTCTTTTGCTGTACATAGTGCAACTAGCTCATGTGGCTCTAACATGCGCCCAGCGCCGATATCGCCACAGGCTTGTTCACCTTTACCTGGGCCCCAAATAAGTACGTTACGTGCTTTTAATGTGGCTAAATTTGCTTGTGTAGCTGCGTGTCCATACATTTGCTGGTTCATGGCTGGTGCTACGGCTACTTTTGCAGGCGTTGCTAGCAGTAACGTTGTTAATAGGTCGTCAGCAATGCCCGCTGCCATTTTTGCAATAATATTGCAGGTAGCTGGGGCAACTAAAATTAAGTCAGCCCATTTTGCAAATTCAATATGCCCCATTGAAGCTTCAGCAGAAGGGTCTAGTAATGAGTCAGAGACTGTTTCTCCACTAACGGCTTGCATGGTCAGTGGTGTAATAAAGTGTTTAGCTGATTCAGTCATAACTACTTTTACTTCACAACCAGCGTCTTTTAATCGCCTAACGAGTTCTGCGCATTTATAAGCTGCAATACCGCCGGTAATACCTAGTACAATTTTTTTGTTTGTTAAGTTAGTCATGAATGTTCATCAGTTTTTATTAAATATTGGGCTTAAAATAACAAATCTTTACCCGTACAGCGAAGTTTTTTAATTCGAAATAACAGGCTAAATTTTAAATTTGCATTACATTTATAAGACACTTTCGCCTCTCAAGGATGAACAATGCAACTTACTTCACTTCCAAACTCACTTCGACCTCGTGAAAAACTCATCGCGAAAGGAGCTAAAGCGCTTACTGATGCTGAGCTCCTTGCCATATTTTTACGAACAGGGTTACCAGGAATGAATGTAATTGAGTTGGCTCAGCATCTATTAAATGAAAATAAAACCCTACATAATTTGTTTAATGCCAGTATTGAGGAGTTTTGCTCTCAAAAGGGGTTAGGGACCGCTAAGTATGTGCAGCTACAAGCTGTATTAGAGCTAAGCCAACGTTATATGCAGGAGCGTTGCCAACGAGATGCAGTGTTTAATTCGCCTAACTCAGTTTATGACTATCTAACAATTCAAATGCGAGGCTTGCAACAAGAAGTATTTATGGTGTTATACCTAGATAGCCAAAATAGATTAGTAAAAGACGAAATACTTTTTTATGGCACAATTAATTCTGCCAGTGTTTATCCGCGTGAAGTGGTAAAGGCTGCCCTTAAAAATAATGCAGCCGCTGTTATTTTTGCGCATAATCACCCAAGTGGTATTGCAGAACCGAGCCAAGCAGACAAACTTATTACTAATAAATTGCAGCAAGCACTGCAATTGGTCGACATAAGTGTGCTCGATCACATCATTGTTGGTGGAGAAACCTGTGTTTCGTTTGCCGAGCGAGGCCTGATTTAGCTTTGTTAGACACATAAGTGTGTTAAAAATGAGCTGTTTAACGTGTTTTGGCAAATTAGTTTAATTTAAATGCAGTTTTTACTTTCCCTAAGGGCATTCGATCTTTATAATTAGCCGCTATCAAATTTACATATATGAGCTGATTGGATAGATCAGTGTTTGATCTTTGCCTGTAAAAGCTGTATAAAGAGCGCCCTTCGATTTATCTCTAGGGCGGAAATACACGGCCTTAGATTAAATTAAGCTCGAGCGAAGTTATTGGAGATATATAGACATGTCTAAAGTATGTCAAGTTACAGGTAAGCGTCCAGCGGTTGGTAATCACCGTTCACACGCGAGAAACGCGACTAGACGTCGTTTCCTACCTAACCTACAAACACACCGTTTTTGGGTTGAAAGTGAAAAACGTTTTGTAACATTACGCACTACTACTAAAGGTATGCGTATTATCGATAAAAAAGGCATCGACACGGTTCTTACAGAAATCCGTGCTCGCGGCGTTAAAGTTTAAGGATCTGAATCATGCGCGATAAAATCCGTTTAGTTTCAACTGCCGGTACTGGTTTTTTCTACACTACTGACAAAAACAAACGTAACATGCCTGAGAAGATGGAAATCAAAAAGTTTGATCCAAAGATTCGTAAACATGTTCTTTTTAAAGAAGCTAAAATTAAGTAATTTTAGTTCTTCTTTTAGAATTTAAAAACCCAGCTTAGGCTGGGTTTTTTGTTTTTAAACTATGATTAGCGAATTGACATAAAAAAACCTCGTTGGCATAACCAACAAGGCTTTTAAATCAAAAAACGTTATACCAATAGCATTAAATTAGTGATTTATTTAATGCGATAAAATAATCATGTTTTTAATAAAATTGGTATCATTAGATTTTTGTGAATGCATCTTGTAGTGGTGGTACTACTTGCTTTTTACGGCTCAGTACACCATCTAACCATACTTTATCATTCTCTGGTTTTACACCGTAAGCCTGCTCAACTAAGTTTGCATCGTCAGATACAATTAGCATTTCTGAGCCTTCTTTCATTATATCGGTAAGCAGTAAAAATACAGAGTGGCGGTTGCCCTCAACTTTTAGCTTAGCAATATCGGCTGCAAGGTCTGCTTTAATATCGTCAAAAACAGCAAGGTCGATTACTTCTAGCTGGCCAATGCCTACTAGGTTACCGTTCATGTTGAAATCTTTAAAGTCACGCATTACTAAATCACGTGCTGGTGTGTCTTCTACCGCAGATTTAACGCGGAACATATCCATACCAAGTTCTTTAAAGTCTTCGATGCCTGCAATTTCAGCTAGCGCTTCAACACATTTAATATCGGCTGTGGTACATGTTGGCGATTTAAATATAACTGTGTCGCTTAAAATTGCACACATCATGATACCAGCGATGTCTTTAGGGATTTCTACGTTGTAGAAGTCATACATCATTTTAATAATGGTGTTTGAACAACCAACAGGACGAATCCAACATTCAAGCGGAGTCGATGATGTTAAGTCACCTAATTTATGGTGATCTACCACACCAACAACGCGAGCTTGGTCGATATCATCAGGTGCTTGTGTTTTTTCTGTGTGATCTACAATATACACATCTTCACCAGCGTAGCTTAACTTAAGCTCTGGTGCTTCAAAACCAAATCTATCAAGGATAAATTGAGTTTCAGGTGAAACTTCACCAAGACGAGTTGGAATTGCTGGCTCATCAATTTGGTTTTTTAAATAAGCCAGTGCAATTGCACCACAAATAGAATCTGAATCTGGGATTTTATGGCCCACTACATACATAGACATTGACGGAACTCCTTTAAATTTGCCGATATTCTAACAAAGTCTGCGGCCTTTAACATATAGACAGCGCAATTAAGTTTTAGTTACACTTTAAAATCTTGAATTTATTAGGTGTATTTATATGCGACTGGGCCGTAAAGGTTGGAACAACGTTATAATATTTTCGATGTTGATTATGATCTTCTTTTTAAATGGCTGGCATAAGCAATTTTTAGGAGGGGAGGATAAACCAGCGTTACAAGCTGTACTCCCCCAGCAAAGTTTTGTACTTACACTGCAATTTGTTGATCAAAAAATTGAGCGAATAGGAACAAGTTGGCGTACAACACCACTACAAAAAGATATACCGCTCGTGTGGAAAGCTTCTGAGCAGCAGCTTAGTGATTTAGTTAACCAATGGCAAAGCGCGGCGCTAATGGGGGTTAATGAGTCTGTTGTTTTTAATCCTAATGCACCTTTATACGTTGCTACATTTGAGTTGGCTGGCGAAAGTATGCCGTGGGTTTATTTGCTCTACAAAGGCGATGGACAATATTATTTACTCGAAAAGAGAAGCCAGCGAATACTCGCACTCGATTTAAAAACTGCTCAGCAGTTATTCCCTAGTTTTGATTTTTCACAAAGTGAGTCTAATTAATGCCTGAATTACCAGAGGTAGAAGTGAGCCGAATGGGTATCACTCCCCACGTACAAAACCAAGTTGTTACAAAGGTAAATATTTACAATGCCAGTATGCGCTGGCCAGTGCCCGATGATGTGTATCAACTTGAAGGGCTAATTGTTACAAGTATTGAGCGACGAGCTAAATATTTACTTTTACATTGTGAGCTTGGGAGCACTATTTTACATTTGGGTATGTCAGGTAATTTGCGTGTAGTAGATAAAAGTGAGCCGCTTAAAAAGCATGACCATGTAGAGTTTATTTTTGGCAACGGTAAAGCGCTGCGCTTAAACGATCCTCGTCGTTTTGGTTGTTGCTTATGGCAAGAGCCCGGTGAAGTGCATAAGCTACTCTCTAAGCTTGGTCCTGAGCCGCTTACCGATGATTTTTTTGCTAAACGCGTGTACGAACAATCGCGCAATAAAAAAGTACCCGTAAAGCAATTTATTATGGATAACGCAGTGGTGGTTGGTGTTGGTAATATTTACGCGAATGAATCGTTATTCAAAGCGGGTATACATCCAAAGCGAGAAGCGGGAAAAGTATCGCTCAAACGTTATCAAGCACTTATCCCTATTATAAAAGACACGCTTGCGGCGGCTATTACACAAGGTGGTACAACGCTTAAAGACTTTGCACAAAGTGATGGTAAGCCTGGGTATTTTGCCCAAGAGTTATTAGTATATGGGCGCAAAGGTAAGCCATGTATGACGTGCGAAAACGAATTAGAAGAAATTAGATTAGGGCAACGCAGTACTATTTTTTGCTCAAATTGCCAAAAGTAGTTATTTGAATTTTACTGACTCTAAATTTAATGAGATTTAAGGGCCAGCTTTAAAAGCGGGCCCTTTATTTTAAAGCTCGAACGGTGCTACACCGACTGCCTTCATTTTATATCCTACCTGCGCGATTTCGCCCGACCATGTTTCTGTGCTTATTATTCCGGTTACAACGATTGCGTCGTACAGACTATCTATAGGCACACCACCTTTAATCGTTACATGGACTATTTGATTTGGCGGTGGTGGTGGTACGTGTATACAGGCGCCAAAATAAGGCACGAGTAAAAACTCAGTAATGACTTCGCTATCGCCCTCAAGTGGCACAACAAAACCTGGCAAACTTACCGATTGACCATCAAGCGCTTTTACCACTGGAGCATCTAAATCGGGTTGCACCCAGTTTTGATCGCTGCCTTCGTGATTAGCTTGTGCTTGAGTGTCTATTTGCATATGACCTTTGGGAATTAAGTCTTCCCAAAAAATTTCTTTTGGTGGATTGGCATAGCTCGCTACGCTTATAAATAATAAGCTAATAGCAGCAATGTATTGAAAAGCTGTTTTAAAAAATGTCATAAAATACCTAAAAATTATGCTTTTATACTCATGCCATCGCTGAGTGAATAAAAATAAGCGCGAGTAGCGGGTATTAAGCCAATAACAAAACCTGCGGCCATAATAACCCCGATTAAGCCCAGTTCATAGTAAGAGAGCATTGTAATATTTACGCTTATACCGGCATGGCTTTGTAAGTAACCGCTGGCTGAAAAAATAACTAAATAGTAAAGCGCACTACCCACTAGGCAACCAAGTAAAGTTGTCAGTAATGACTCAATACTTATAAGTGTAAATAAATGCCAAGGGCGAGCGCCTACTGAGCGCAATATAGCAAGTTCGCGACGTCGCTGGCTCAGATTTGCAAGCAATGTCGTTAACATACCAAGTAAGCTAACTAACACGACAACAGCTGAGAATAGTAATAGTATTTTTTCTACTATGGCGAGCATTTCCCATAACTCTTTAAGTGTTACGGTTGGCATAATGCCAAGCAGGGCTTCTGGCTTATATTGATTTATATTGCGCCTAATTTGTAATGTGTACAAAGGCGAATTAAATCCCATTAAAAATGCTGTAATTTGCTTAGGGTGACCGACTAGGTTGTTATGTTCGTCATGCTCATGCTCATGGCTCGCTTTACCGCCGTGAATTAAATCGATTGCAGCCAAAGGAATGTGCAGCGTTTTATCAACTGGCGTGCCTGTTGGGTTTAAAATGCCGACGACTTTAAATGGGTTATCGTCATGATGATGAAAACTGGTGTTCCCCATGCCGTGCGATATAACAATAGAGTCGTTAAGTTTGTAGCCTAGTTTATTTGCAACTTCGCTACCTAGCACCACTTCGTTAATTGCGGCAAAAGGGTGGCCTTTGTTAAAGGTTAAATTTTGTTTTTTTGCAAAGCGATAATGGCTAAAGTAATCAAGTGTTGTGCCTAGTACCGCTTGGCCTTTATGGCTGTCGCCTAGGCTTATAGGTATGCTCCATTTTACGCCTCGCTGACTTGTTATGTATTGATAACTTTTCCAACTTACGCCGTTATTAGTATGGCCAATTCTAAATACTGACGAAAGCAGCAACTGTATATCGCCGGTACGCGCACCAACAATTAAATCAGTGCCCGAAATAGTATTACTAAAACTACTTTTAGCATCAATTCGTACACGTTCAATACTCAAAAGTAGCATTACACTAATTGCGATAGTAAATAATGTAAGCAGTACACTTGCGCGGCGATTTAATAAGCTTTTGTAAGCAAGTTTAGCGAGAATCATACCTGCTCCTGCAAATTTATAAGATCAATGGAGCGGTTAAATAAAGGCTTTAGTGTTTCATCGTGGCTCACAAATACCAACGTACTATTAGATAACTTTGCTTGTTCAAACAGTAGCTTTATAAAGCTCTCACGGTTATTTGTATCGAGTGCAGATGTGGGCTCATCGGCAATTATTAGTTCAGGGCTGCCTATAAATGCGCGAGCGGCAGCAACGCGCTGTTGCTGTCCAATACTCAGTGTCGCTACATCTTTATGGTGATACTGGGCAGTAAGGCCTAAAGCATTTAATAACCGTATCGCTTCTTTTTGTAAGGCAGAGTTTTTATTTGATGATTTCTTTAATATTTTTTGTTTTCGGCTTTTTGAAAACTCACACCCAAGCGTTATATTTTCAATAGGAGTTAAATAAGGAAGCAGGTTAAAGTTTTGAAAAATGTAGCCAATGTGATCCGCTCTAAAAACATCACGGGTGGTATTGCTTAATGTAGTTAGGTTTTGGTCTAAAATTGATACCTCACCGCTGGTGGCTGTATTAATGCCAGCAAGAATCGCTAATAAGGTCGATTTACCTGAGCCACTAGGACCGTGTAAAAAAATATGCTCACCTTTTTCTATAACTAACTCTTTTATGTTGAGCGTGGGTGAGCTATCGCTTTTATGCCACTTAAAAGTTACGTTTTTCAGGTTTATCATTATCCGATTACCAACCCCAGTAGTTTAGATCTTTACGCATTTTTAGCTGTCTTATTATATTTAATGGCTTGGGTTTTAGTTTTTCGTTACTTTGTAAAAATTCATTAGCTGCATTTAATACGCGTTGGCTAGATTGGCCATCGGTATACGGATGAAGTTCCTGGCAATAGCTTTCAATATTTTGCATTAAATCACTAGGTTTAGTAAGCACGTGTTCAATAGCTGCTTCTACTTCATCTGCGTCGGTAATATCAAGTAAATGAGGAAGTGGTTTTTGATTACAAAACGTGACTACCGGTTTACGTAGTAGTAAAAACATTAAAAGAACTGACGATGTATCGCAAAGCATAACATCAGCAGCTTGCAGTAACGGCAAAACGTTATCGGTTTCAATAAATGTTAGATTTTCGTTACTCAGCGCTTTATATTTATTAACCCATTCGGCAGGCATTTTAGGATGAAACTGCATCAAAATACGCCACTTACCTTGCTCACTAAAATGTTTTATTTGCTCATATAATTTAGGAGCAAGTGATAGCTTTCGTGAGAAAGTAGAGCATATAAGTAAAGTAGGGCGAGGGTCGTCGCTTACATAAGGATTATTTGAAGTGTTACTAAAAAGTGGATCGAGTGTTGGCCAGCCAGTTTCAGTTACTTTAAAGAAACCATGCTGCTTAGCTAGCTCTTTAAATCGGGTTGTTGTATTTGGGCCTTGCGTACAATATAAATCGTAACAACCACGAATAGTAAAATGACCACGATTACCTTCAGAGCTGCGCTTTTCAGAATTAAAACCATGAAATACAGCTACTTTTTTACCCGGAATAAAACTAGGTACTATATTTCCCGGTATAAATGTAATGTTTGGAGCCCAGCTTTTAACATCTTTTATGGTATGTAAACGTGGCTCGTCTGTGGTTAAAAAATCGGGGTTTACTTCGCTACCCGCTAAAAACCAGCGTACTTCACCACCATGTGTCAATATTTGCGCCTGCAAAGGTCTCAAGATAGCGTATGAATAATTCTGAGAAATATACATTAAGTATTTTTTATTTTTAGTGGCAGTTAAGTAGTTCAAGCTATCTCCTCAGGCTGGTTAGCACATTAAGTTTACCCCATTGCGACTCGCTTATAAATATATGCCTTTATTTGTTTTAAGCATCCGATTGAGCTTTGAGGTTGGCTAGATTATTATACAGCCCATATAACCCCATACCATACTTTGCTCAAAGAGCATCCCTAACCCCGGAGATAGCATGACTAGCTATAAAGTTTTAGACGTAAACGATGATTTACCCATTCGTACCAAAGGTGAAGTACACAGCGGTAAAGTTCGTTCAGTTTATTGGTTAACTGATGAAGACAGCGCTCGATTAATTAAAGACAAAGGCTACCAAGTACCGACTGGTACTGAGCTTGCTATTATGGTTATTTCAGACCGAATTTCTGCATTTGATTGCATTTGGCAAGGCGAAAACGGTTTAAATGGCGTACCAGGTAAAGGTATAGCTTTAAACTCAGTGGCAGCCCATTGGTTTAAGTCATTTGATAAAGCGGGTCTTGCGGGCAATCATATTGTTGATATTCCGCATCCGTATGTGTGGATTGTACGTAAAGCCAGTACAGTAAAGGTAGAGGCAATTGCTCGCCAATATATTACGGGTAGCATGTGGCGCGATTACGCTAAAGGCATACGTAACTTTTGTGGTATTGAATTACCAGAGGGTTTAAAAGCGAACCAAAAGCTTGATAACGTTTTAATTACGCCGTCAACAAAAGGTATTATTGAAGGCGTTGCTGATATTCCGCCTGTTGATGATGTAAATATTACTCGCGCTAATATTACTAATAACTTAGATGTATTTAACTTTAAATCGGCAGATGATGTAACCAAATACGAAAAACTGTTAGTTGAAGGTTTTAAATTAATTAGTGATGAACTAGCGAAGCTTGACCAAATTTTTGTAGATACTAAATTTGAGTTTGGTTATGTAGAGGATTTAAATGGCGCGCAACAGCTTATATATATTGATGAAGTAGGCACGCCTGATTCGTCACGTATTTGGGATGAAGCCGCTTACAAAGACGGTAAAATTGTTGAAAATTCTAAAGAAGGCTTTCGTCAATTACTGATTAATAACGTGCCAGAGAGCGACGTATTATTAAATAAAGATCGCATGAGTGAGCGTGAGCAGTTAGCTAAAGATTATATTTTACCAGAATCAGTAATGCTTGAAGTGTCAAACACCTATGTTGGTATAGCGAGTAAAATTGTTGGCAGAGATATCGTGATCCCTGAAGATCCTCGCCAAGAAGTTATTACTATTTTAGATAACGATTACGGATTAATTGTTAAATAACAGCACTTAAGTGCTAATAAAGCCAGTAACTAAATCTTTATTTTTAGTTACTGGGCTATAATTCTTGCAATTAGTGCTCGTCTCTAATTAACTTAACCTAATATTAATGTTTAGGTATTGTTATGTTTGAACGGGCATTGCAAAAGTTTGCTAAAAGTCATTACTTTTTAGCTATAGGTTTGTTTTTTAGTCAGTTTGCTTTAAGTGCAAATGTTGAATTAGTAATAGAAGATCAACACGGCCAAAAGTTATCAGGTGCTGTGGTTGAGCTTAATATTGCTGGTAAACAAGCCACACCATCAAATTTGCCCATTGCTATAATGGATCAAGTCCATAAGCAGTTTTTACCCGAATTATTAGTTGTACAACAGGGTCAAAAAGTTAACTTTCCTAACAGCGATAATATTCGCCATCATGTTTATTCTTTTTCACAAGCTAAGCCTTTTCAACTAAGATTATATTCAGGGCAACCAAAAGAGCCCATTACGTTTGAGCAACAAGGGGTTGTTGTTTTAGGGTGTAATATTCATGACTCTATGGTTGGCTATATTTATGTAGCTAACAGCGAATTCGTATATAAAACAGATAAAAAAGGCTATGTAAATTTGCCTATTAATACACTGCCTGTACAAGTGAGTGTGTGGCATCCATTACAAACAGCACCATTGGAGAATAAAAAAATGATAACAATTAATTCTCAAAAACAGTTACAGATAACAGTAAACACATCAACTCCAGCACCCAGAAATACCTTTGGTAGTAAGTTTAAGGCTGGTAATGACTAATAGTTTACGAAATCGCATAACCATTTTATGTGTTGGCTTAGTGTTATTAACCACTATGGTCAGCTTGTTTAGTTTTTGGTGGTCTACGAGTAAATTTCAAGAAGAAAAAGTAAATCAAGATATTACCGTAGCGCAAAATGTTTATAAGCAATATTTAAAGTCAAAAGAAAGCCTACTGTTAACCGCTGCAAAAGTACTCACCTCCGATTTTGGTTTTAAGCAAGCTGTAGCAACGCGAGATGCAGGTACAATCAGCAGCGTGTTGTTTAATCACAGTCAGCGTATTGATGCCGAATTAATGTTGTTACTTGATTTATCGGGTAAGCTAATTTCCGCCAATACTGACGAAGACGTTTTTGCACACAACTTAAAGCCCTTGATGGAAGAGCTTTTAAGTGCGCCAGAAGAGTCTAGTTTTGTGGTGCTTAATAACGAGCTGTATCAAATTATTTTATTACCTGTAAAAGCGCCACGTACAGTAGCCTATAGTTTGGTGGGCTTTAAAATTGACGACAATGTAGCCCATGAACTAAAAAGCTTAACAGGCATGGATGTAAGTTTTATAGGCAGTGCTGACGATATTGTTATTAGCTCATTAGCTAATCGTCCTGAGCAATTTGAACCTGTTAGCTATTTTAGTACCGTAACCACATCGCGGTTTTTTGGTGAGTATTTAGTGTTTCGTAACCGAGAAATAGATTTACCATCGTTGTTGACCCATCCCATAATTATTTTGCTGAGTGCCGATTTAACACAAAGTTATAGTGATTTCGAAAAACTGCTTTTTACACTTATTATTTTAGCTATTTTAACTATGTTTGTAGGTGTTATTACAAGCAGCATATTTGCAAATAATTTAACTACGCCACTTACTCAACTAGCTGTAATAGCAAGGCAATTTGCACAAGGGAATTATGCTTTTGAATTTAAAGGCCAAAGGCAAAGTACCGAAATAGACACGCTAGTCGCAGCGTTTGATAGCATGGGTAATGATATTAATCAGCGCGAGCAACAAATTAGCTTTCAAGCCCGTCACGACTCCCTAACAGGCTTTTATAACCGCTCAGCAATGCTTGAGGTGCTTGATGATGAGTTAGATTCATCAGCCGAGTACACGCTCGTTGCAATAGACATAAAAGGTCTTCGCCATATAAACGATAAGCTCGGTCCGCGCATTGGTGATGACTGCCTAAAGGCCGTTGCTTGCAGAATAAGTGAGTTTTCGGATGAGTTAGGGGGCTTTCATGCCCGTATTGGCGGCGATGAGTTTTTAACTGTGTTTCCGACTGCGGCAGCGCGTGAACACAAAAGCGGTATTGTTGGCTTAATGGCACAATTACAAGCGTGCTACACCATTCAAAAACTAAAAATTAACTTACGCTTTAGTGCAGGCATTGTGCAGTATCCTACACAAGGTATTGCAAGTGATGACTTAATGCGCCGTGTGCTAATTGCAGTTGAAAGTGCTGCAAACACACAAGAGAGCATACATTACTATCAAAATGGCGAAGACGAAGCGCACTTAGAGCGCTTAATAATGCTTGATGAACTAAAGCAGGCTATTAGTGATGACG
This sequence comes from Pseudoalteromonas sp. SG43-4, assembly GCF_014164325.1. Taxonomy (NCBI): domain Bacteria; kingdom Pseudomonadati; phylum Pseudomonadota; class Gammaproteobacteria; order Alteromonadales; family Pseudoalteromonadaceae; genus Pseudoalteromonas; species Pseudoalteromonas sp. SG43-4. The sequence continues at coordinate 211,804 of NZ_JACJFB010000004.1, forward strand.
ATGGTCAATTGTTTATGACTTATCAGCCAAAATTACATTTGAAATCGCAAAAAATAGATAAAGTTGAGTCGCTTATTCGCTGGCAGCGAAAAGATGGTAGCTGGGTTAATCCTGAACTGTTTATTGACTTAGCCGAGCAGTCGGGGCTTATTGTTGAGCTTACTGGGTGGGTTGTTAATACGGTTGTAGCACAAGTAGCTGATTGGCAGTCTAAAAATATAAACTTACAGGCTGCAATAAATGTATCAGCGCAAGACATAGCATTTCCGGGCTTTCACGCTGCATTAGTTCGCACGCTTAAAAAGTACAAATTAGATTCTAAGCTGATCACTATTGAGCTTACTGAGCGCGATATGATCGAAAACGAAGAAAAAGGTATTAAAGCGCTCGAAAACCTAAAGGCAATTGGCGTTAAAATATCATTAGATGATTATGGTGTAGGGCAAACATCACTTGGTAGATTAAAAATGCTGCCTATTGATGAGCTTAAGCTAGATAAGTGCTTTATCCTAAAACTTGATGAATCGCAAAAAGATCAATTTATAGTGCAATCATCAATTACGTTGGGACATCAGCTAGGTTTCTCGGTTGTAGCTGAAGGGGTTGAAACGCTTGGCTCATTAAATTTACTTAGAGGCATGCAGTGCGACCATGCACAAGGCTATTACTTAAGTCGGCCTTTAAAAGCAGAACTATTAGAAGAATGGCTGGAGGAATACTATGCAAAAAATTAAATACTTATTAGCAAGTTTGTTTTTAATAGTTAGTGTGCCGAGCATTGCAAGCAATGGAAAACTGCTAGCTACGCCGGGAGTTTCTCAAATTGAAGGCAGTGGCGGCGGGGGGATTGTACCGTGGGCACAACTTGCTGGGTACGCAAGTGATGATGAATTTTCGGTAAATGGCTTTTGTAGTCGCGCAGATGTAACCGACTACACACTTGACGTATGTGGTGCACAACTTAATTTATTTAATCGTGTTGAGCTTAGTTATGCCCAACAGCGCTTTGATGTACCAGCACTTGATGCTGAAATAGAGCAATCAATTACAGGTGCTAAAATACGTTTGTACGGCGATATTGTTTACAGTGATTGGCCACAGCTTAGCTTAGGGATTCAGCATAAATCACTGGATGATGGCAGTATTGCAACACTTGTAGGCGCAGAAAAGACTAGCGGTACTGACTACTACCTCGCTGCTAGTAAATTACATTTAGGGGCTATTGCTGGCTATAACTGGTTTTGGAACGTAACTACAAGATACAGTGAAGCTAATCAACTTGGTTTACTTGGTTACGGTGGAGAAAATACTAGCGGAAAAGTATTATTTGAAGGCAGCACAGCACTATTTTTGAGTCGCGAAATAGCCGTAGGTGTTGAGTATCGTCAAAAATCAAATAACTTAAACTTAGGCGAACAAGATTGGAAAGACTTATTTGTAGCGTGGATGCCTAACAAGCATGTGAGTGTGACTGCGGCTTACCTTGATTTAGGAAGCATTGCAGGGGCTGACGATCAAACAGGTTGGTATTTATCGGTTACAGGGTATTGGTAATGAAAAGCGTTGGTATTTTTTTGATTTGTTTAGGGTTGCTTAGTGGGTGTGCAAATTCTACTAAGCTCTCACTTTATCAAAAGCTGGATGGTAAAGCGGGGATAGGCAGAATTGTTGATAGCTTTATCTATCAAATAGGCAATGACGAGCAGATAATTCATTACTTTGAACACAGCAATATAGCGTACTTTCGCCAAGGGTTTATTACTCATATGTGTATGTTAGTAGAAGGCCCATGTACATACGATGGCGACTCTATGGTAGCAATCCATACAGGTATGCATATTACAGAGAAAGACTTTAATCATGTGGTTGATTTACTTATAAATGCAATGAATGAGCAGAACATTAGCCATAGTTTGCAAAACGATATTCTCTCTAGAATGGCACCACTTCGTGGTGAAATTATAAAAATGTAGCCATAAAGGCTTTAAAGTAATTATTAAGTAAAGGGAACCTTGCTTTGATGTCATTGTCCACTTAGAATTATTTCATAAAAACAATAATTGGCAAATATAGCTTGTATGGCTTATCTATTCATCTCTCGCAAAAATGTACACGCAAAATACTATAAAAAAATAATCAAAAAATTGTCGATGGATTGCCAATTACATATCATGGGAGCTCCTAAGCTTTCTGCTGTTAAGTATTTAAAAGATGCGTTTCAAGTTAATTTTACTGATGTAGTTAACTCTCAGCTAAAACGCAAAAGAGCACGTAATGCTATCTGGAATAGTCCTATTATTGCTGCTGTTTACAGTGCTGGGTTAGTTTTATTTGAACGATTACGATACGCCAAGTATTTAGCCTTATTAACCGAGACTAATCCTGACTGCATTGTTATTTGGAATGGCAATAAACTTCCAAATACAACCGTTGCTATGGCTGCAAAAGCATTAGGTGTAAAGCAGTTTTATTATGAAAATGGTTTACTACCCGGTACAAGCAGTTTAGACCCTAATGGTATTAACTATTATGCGTCGTTAAGCCGTGACCCTTCTTTTTACCTAAATTTTGACCCACAAAATAAGTTAAACTTTTCTGCGCCGGATTTAATTCCAAGAGCTGATCATAAAAAGCGCTGTGAATTTGAGTGCGCCGATGTGCCAGAACGCTATATATTTGCGCCTTTTCAAGTACCTCACGATACTCAATTAGCTAGCTTTTCTCCGTGGATAAACTCTATGGACATGTTTTACGACGAGGTGATTAAAGCCGTCAAAAGCTTAAATGATCCAAGTTTAAAAGTGGTTTTTAAAGAGCATCCGTCGTGGCATAAACATTACGCTCATCTTTATGAAAAAGATCCGATTGCAATTTTTGCTAATGGAAATCAAACGAGTGATTTGATTAAGTGCGCAGAAGCCGTATTAACGATTAATTCAACGGTCGGCTTAGAAGCATTACTGCTAAATAAACGAGTTTTAACTCTTGGACAAGCCTGTTACAACATTGAGGGCTTGGTAAAGCATGCGAGCACTGCCGAGCAGCTTGCAGCAAATCTGAACGAAGTAATGCAGGGCTGGCAACTAAATACATTATTAAAGGATAAGTTTTTTAGCTTTATTGAACATGTATATTGTATTCCTGGCGTTTGGAAACACACTGAAGATAAACACATTAAAGCGATTGAAGCGCGTTTTACGGGTAATGATGAGTTTGCTAAATATCATGGTGATAAGGAATCGTAGTGAAAAACCTAATTAGCTGTCAGCAATTACACGAGCAAATTAATAATCCTGCATTAGTGATATTTGATGCAGGTATGCTGCGCCCAGGTGTTTTGGGTACTTATTCGCCACAAGCAATGCTGCCCAACGCTAAACGTTTTGACATAAAAAATGAGTTGGCCGATAGATCTAACCCCTTACCAAGTACGGTATGCAGCGAGCAGCAATTTACTCATGTTATGCAAAATGCAGGCGTAAATAACGATTCGTTCATAGTTGTATACGAAGATGGCGGTTTATTTAGCGCAGCAAGGGCGTGGTGGATGTTTAAAGCTATGGGGCATCACAACGTAAAAGTACTCAGTGGTGGCCTTAAAAAGTGGTTAGAGAGTGGTTACGCCACACAGCAAGGTTATAGTAAATCGTTAGGTAAAGGTGATTTTACGGCAAGCTATAATCCTGAGTATTTTATCAATAGCCAACAAGTGGTTGACGCAATTGATGAGCCCAGCATTGTATTGCTAGATGCACGTGCTTATAAGCGTTTTACAGGCGAAGAAAGTGAACCCCGAAAAGGCATGCGTAGCGGGCATATCCCAAATAGTCGCTCGTTGCCTTTTATGGATTTACTTAATAAAGGTGAAGCTAAACCACTTGCCGAAATTAAAGCGATATTTAGTGACGTGGTTGATGATGCGCGGCAGTTACAGTTTAGCTGTGGCTCAGGTATTACAGCGTGTGCTTTAGCGTTATTTGCTACTGAATGTGGTTACAGTAATTTAAGCGTTTATGATGGTTCGTGGAGTGAGTGGGGTGCAAGTGATTCATTACCCATCGCCACAGGAGAAAAGTAGATGTGTTGTGGGTTTAGAGCTTGCTCACGTTAAAGCCGCAGCGTCTCTAAACCTCTTTGTAAATAACAGTATTTAAAAATATTACTCACAAGGAGAAGTGAAAGAGAAGAAAATGAGAAGGTAAAAACCAGTGCTTGCTCGTATTTGAATACTCTTTTTATACAATCACTTACTCTAAAAGCGCAGCGCCTCTAAACCTTCTTGTGAATAACAGTACTTAAAAATATTATTCACAAGGAGAAGTGAAAGAGAAGAAAATGAGAAGGTAAAAACCAGTGCTTGCTCGTATTTGAATACTCTTTTTATACAATCACTTACTCTAAAAGCGCAGCGCCTCTAAACCTTCTTGTGAATA